>NZ_BSNG01000003.1:0-300000 GCF_030159855.1 Devosia yakushimensis
TGCGGCGTGGGCGGGGTCGGCGCGGGCTCGGGTTCGGGCGCAGGCTGGGGCTGCGGCGCCGGTTCGGGCGGGGTTGGTTCGGGCTCGGGCTCCGGTTCGGGCGGCGGGGGCGTCGATTCGGGCGCCGGAGCGCTATTGGTTACCGGCATGGGTGTCGGCCTATCGGCCTCGGACGGAGTTTCCTGGTCCTGTTCGGTATTGCCGGTGGGCTGGGCCAGTTCGGCCGGCTGATCGGACTCGGCAATGGCGGGAGTTTGCGTATCGACCACTTCGCTATCGAGCGAACCCATGCGGATATTGCTGAAATCGCTGACCGGCACCAGATCGACCGCAATCGCGTTCTCAACCGTCGTCAACGGCTCCGCCAGCCCCAGATTGATGAGGCCGATGGTCAGAACCGCGATATGGGCGACAATCGAGACGGTGAGGCCGATGCGCATGGGGCGGGCCTATTGGTCCTGCTGCTGGGTGATAAGGCCGATCTTGGTGAACCCGGCTGCCGATAGCAGCCCCATGACCCGCATTACCGAGCCATAATTGGCTGTGGTATCGCCACGCAGGAAGATGCGGTCTTCCGTGCCGTTCACAGCCAATGCGGTCACCGTATTGATGAGCTCAGCCTCCGCCACCACGTCGTCGCCGACATAGATGGTGCCTTCCGGCGTCACCGCAACGGTGATCGGCTGGGTCTGGCTCGAAAGCTCGGCGGCAGCGGTCCTGGGCAGATCGATCGGCACGCCCGACGTCATCATGGGCGCCGCCACCATGAAGATGATGAGCAGCACCAGCATCACGTCCACCATCGGCGTAATATTGATTTCACTCATCACCCCGCGGCTGCGACGGCGACGGCGGCGGCTACCGCCTCCGCCTCCACCGCCAGATGCGACACCCATACCCATGCTAGCGGCTCCGTGCTTCGAGCTGACGGCTGAGAATGGTCGAGAACTCGTCGGCAAAGCCTTCCAGCCGGCCAATCATCTTGCCGGCATCGGCCGAGAGCTTGTTATAGGCGATAACCGCCGGGATAGCCGCGACGAGGCCAATGGCGGTCGCAAACAGCGCCTCGGCAATCGGCCCGGCCACCACGGCCAGATTGGTATTGGACGAGGCGGCAATGGCGGTAAAGGCGTTCATAATGCCCCAGACCGTGCCGAACAGGCCGATAAAGGGACCGGCCGAACCGACCGTGGCCAGAAAGCCCAGGCGCTTTTCCAGCGTCTCGCTCTCGCGGGCAATGGCCACGTCGAGCACCTTGTCGAGCCGCTGCTGCATGCCCACGAAGCTCGCCGCATTCTGCTCGTGGCTGCGCTTCCACTCCTTCATGGCTGCAACGAAAACCGCGCCCATGCCCCCGCTCGTCTTCTCAGATTGCTGCTGATAGAGCTCTTCCAGCGACTGGCCGGACCAGAAGACGCGCTCGAAGCGGTTCATCTCGGACTGCGTGCGACGATAGGTGATGGTCTTGTCGATGATGATCGCCCAGCACCAGATCGAGGCGCCCAGCAAACCAAGCATAACGGCCTTGACGATCCAGTCAGCGGCCCAGAACAGTCCCCAGATGGACAAGTCAGCGTGCGGGGCAACCGCCCCCACAGCATCCATGGCTTCCATGAAGTGATCCTTTTCGGCCCGGTCCACATGCCCGACCCACAGCGCAAGCCGATGGCGTCGAAATCTGTCAAAATTAAGAGAAATGCCCCATTTGCCGGGCTTTGCGGCTCGACAAACGGGATCAGCGTCCCTTTGCCGCAATTATGGTCAAGGAGTAGTTAACAAAGAGAGTCTTGGCGGCGGCTCACCAATGCCTCGCCCCTGAGTATTCTCCAGGCCATAGGTTCCCCCGGTGTCATTCCCGCGAAAGCGGGAACCCCTGTTTTTAGGGCTCTCCAAGCAAACGGAGGTTCCCGCTTTCGCGGGAATGACACGGTGGATGGTCCTAGGCCTTGGCGGCGAAGCGCGCGAGGATTTCCCGCGGCATCCGGGCCGGTCCGCCGGCGGTTTTGATGGCAACGACCACAACATTGGCCCGCGTCAGCACCGTCTGATCACGTAAAATTGCCTGACGCAGCGTCAATCGGGCGCCCGAAATGGTCGCAACTTCGGTCGTTACCGTCAGCAGGTCATCGATATGGGCGGCGCCATCGAACTGGAGCTCCATCGAGCGCACGGCAAAGGCAATGCCCTGCGCAGCCAGCTCGGAATGATGGATGCCCTCGTCGCGCAGAAATTCGGTCCGGCCGCGCTCGAAGAACTTGAGATAGGCGGCGTGATAGACATTACCCGAAAAATCGGTGTCTTCGTAATAGATGCGGACCGGAAAACTATGCTGCGTCATGTCGCGCCTTCCTTGCCGAGGTCGACGACTACAATCTCCGATTTCGTTCCCAGCCGCACCGGCCACCCGGAAAAGCCCAATCCCGAGGAAACGATGAGATGGCGGTCCTCCTCGACGATATGGCCGTAGGCGTAGCGGCTGCCATAGCGCGAGGGAACCACCGGGGTTTTGCCGAACAGGCGCACTTGCCCGCCATGAGTGTGTCCCGAAAGGGTGAGTGCAACATGGCCGGGAACTTCGGGAAAAATATCGGGCTCATGGGCCATCAGCACCACGGGCTCGTCCGTGCTGACCTGCGCCAGCGCGCCCTTGAGATCATCGACGCCATCCAGCCGGTCATAGCGCCTGGAGTGCTTGGGCGAGAAGGCAAACTGGTCGCCCAGGCCCGCTAGCCAGAAATAGCGCCCGCCATGAGCGATGCGGACTGCCCGATTGATATGGACCGGAATGCCCACTGCCGCGAGTGCCGTTTCCGCCCTGGTGGGGCCGCGGGCAATATCGGCGCGGCTATAGCCGTCATAGTCGTGATTGCCCAAAATGGCATGAACGCCGAGCGGCGCGGATAGCGCGCCCAGCGCGGCGGCCCAACGCGACGGGTCCAGCTCGAGCGAAAGGCGGGGGCCGGAGGCATAGTCGCCGAGCAGGAGGATTATGTCGGGCATGAGGTCATTCGCGCGCCGGCAGAATTCAGCGACGTGCCCCGGATTCGTCCAGGGCGTGCAGGCGTGGAGATCCGCCAGCGCCACGATGCGCAGAGACATGTCCTGCGGCCAGGCCGGCGGCTTGGGCGCATAATGGGTGACATGCAGGGTCACGAGGCACCGTGAGCGAACCGGAGAGCCAGGCTCACTCCTCCGGCTCCTCGAAAAGACTCGCCTGCAGGCCGACAAAGCCCTGCGGCACTACCTTGCCCAGATGCTGGAAGGCGAGCCCGGTGAGCATGCGGCCGCGCGGCGTGCGCTGGATGAAGCCCTGCTGGATCAGATAGGGCTCCACGATCTCCTCGATGGCGTCACGCGGCTCGCTTAGCGCCGCCGAGATGGTTTCAACGCCCACCGGCCCGCCATTGTAGAAATCGGCAATGGTCGTGAGATAGCGCCGGTCGAGCTGATCAAGGCCGCGCGCATCGACATCAAGCCGCAATAGCGCCTTGTCGGCCAGCTTGCGGTCGATCTGGGCAGCGCCGTCGACCAGCGCGAAATCGGTGACCCGGCGCAGCAGGCGCCCGGCAATACGCGGCGTCCCCCGCGAGCGGCGGGCGATCTCGAGGGCGCCATCGGCCGCCATCGGCATGCCCAAGAGCCGCGCGCCGCGCGTCACGATCTGCACCAGTTCTTCCGGCGTATAGAAATTGAGCCGCACGGGAATGCCGAAACGATCGCGCAGCGGTGTGGTCAAAAGCCCTGCGCGGGTGGTCGCGCCAACCAGGGTGAATTTGGCGAGATCGATCCGCACCGAGCGGGCGGCCGGCCCCTCCCCGATGATCAGATCGAGCTGAAAGTCTTCCATCGCCGGATAGAGGATTTCTTCGATGGCCGGATTGAGGCGGTGGATTTCGTCGATGAACAGCACATCGCGCTCTTCCAGATTTGTCAGCAGCGCCGCCAGATCCCCTGCCTTGGCGATCACCGGACCCGAAGTGGCGCGAAAGCCGACCCCCAGCTCGCGCGAAATGATCTGCGCCAGCGTGGTCTTGCCCAGGCCCGGAGGGCCGACGAACAACACGTGATCGAGCGCCGCGCCGCGTTGCTTGGCCGCCTGAATAAACACTTCGAGATTGGCCCGCGCCGCCGCCTGCCCGACAAATTCGGAAAAGCCGGAAGGGCGCAGGGAGACATCAAGCGGATCGTCACGCCCGGCGGCGGGGGAAGTCAGGTCGGTCAACTACTCAGCTCCCGCAGCCCCAGCCGGATCAGTCTTTCGGTTGATATCGTGTCCCCCTCTTGCGCCACGATGCGGGCGAGGGCGGCCGAGGCCTGGGCGCTCGAATAGCCCAGATTGGTCAGGGCGGACACCGCGTCGGACACATTGCCCGCGGCCCGTCCCTCGCCCAATGCGGCCTGCAGACCCAGCGTTCCGGCGTCGATCCCCGGTCCGGCCGGCACCTTGCCCTTGAGTTCGGTGACGATACGCACGGCAAGTTTTGGCCCCACGCCATTGGCGCGGCCGACCATGGCCTTGTCCTGCAGCGCAATGGCGCTCGAAATCTCGGCGGGCGACAGGGCCGACAATATCCCCAGCGCCACACGCGCGCCCACGCCCTGAACCGTCATCAGCAGGTGAAACCAGGCCTTCTCGGTTTCCGTGGCAAAGCCGTAGAGCCGGATCATGTCCTCGCGCACGAAAGTCTCGATGAACACCACGCAGGCTTCGCCCACGCGGGGCAATGCCTGCAATGTACGGCTGGAGCAGAAGATTTCGTAGCACACCCCGCCCACATCGATCAGCGCGAAGTCGTCGCCGAAACTGTCGACCAGCCCCTTGAGCTTCCCGATCATGCCAGCGCCCTCAACCGCTGCGCGGCCACCCGGTGATGGGCATGGCAGATCGCGATCGCCAGCGCATCGGCCGCGTCAGCGCCCTTGAACTGCGCCGCCGGCATCAAGGTTCGCACCATCAGCTCCACCTGCCCCTTTTCCGCATGGCCCGTGCCCACCACCGATTTCTTGACCAGATTGGCCGCATATTCGGCAACCGGCACGCCACGGGCCGCCGGCGTCAACAGAGCCACGCCCCGCGCCTGCCCAAGGATCAGCGCCGAGCGCGCGCCCTGATTGACGAAAGTCTCTTCCACCGCCGCCTCATGCGGGTTGAACCGGTCGAGCACATCGCCAAGCCCGGCAAAGAGTACGGCAAGCCGGTCGGCCAGCGCACCATCGGTTGGCGGCGTCAGCGTCCCTGCCGCCACAAAGCTCAGCCGATTGCCCTGCGTTTCGATCACGCCCCAGCCACAGCGGCGCAGGCCCGGATCGATGCCGATGATTCGTACGCTCGCATTCATAGGCACATCCTTAGTGTGGCTACGGCAACTTACCAAGCCGAATGTGAACAAAAAGGCAACAGAACCCGGTGGAAAACTGCGAAACGATAAAATTGTCCCCAAGCCGACAAGACCATGTTCAGCAGCCCCTCCTACCTTCACATCCGGGAATGCAAGGACGAACCAGATGACCGGATTACGAAGGGGCCTCCCCAAGCGGGCTTGGGCTCACGTCTATCGTGTAACCGGAGGGATCATCGCCGTTTCAATCGTCATTTCCGTCATCCTGACCAATGTCATCATGGAAGTGTCCTCCAATGGCGTGAATGTGCAGGGGCTGGCGGTCTCGGTAATCATGCCGATCGTTCTGGGCGGGCCGATGACATTCTTCCTCGTGCTCAAGCATGAGCAATTGCGCTTCGCCAACGAGCAGCTCGCCCATATGGCGACCACCGACTGGCTGACCGGGTGCCTGAACCGCGGCGCCTTCACCGGCAAGGTCGCCACCTATCTGGAACGGCGCAATCAGCAGCCCGGCGACGGCGGCGCGCTGCTGATCGTGGATGCGGACGACTTCAAGCGCGTCAACGACACCTTCGGCCATCACAATGGCGACGAAGCCCTGCGCCTGATGGCCCAGGCCATTCGCGGCGCGGTGGGCCGGCATGACCTGGTGGGGCGGCTCGGGGGCGAGGAATTCGGCATTTTCCTTGCGGAAGCGAGCCTGGAAACGGCCGATCTGGCTGCCGAACGGGTTCGCATGGCCGTCGGCGCGATTGTCTTTGCTCCGGGCGACACGCCCTGCCCGCTTTCGGTCAGCATCGGGGGCGCGGCCTATGTGAGCCGAGCCCGTTTTGCCGACCTCTACCGCCTCGCCGACCAGCGGCTCTACGACGCCAAGAATACCGGGCGGGACCGCGTCGCCATGATGCAAGCCGCCTGATCCTGGAGACCAGTATGTAACCGGACTGCCCCAAAAATTTTCAGCGCTTGATTTCTCCCATTTGCGAGTTCCTCATGTTGCCTTCCAAGACTTTGATCGCCTTGCAAAGCTGGTCCGGCGTTGCCCGCTCGACCTTGTTCGGTACCCTCGCCTGCATCGTGGTCTCAGTCACTTTCAACGCGCTGTTTTTCGACGATCTGGGAACGCAGGCGCTGCATCGCTCGATTGCCAGCGCCACGATATTGCCGATCATCCTAGGATTGCCGCTTTTCGGCTATGTCAGCCTGCGTTTGCGGGGCCTGGCCATAACCAACCGGCGCCTTGGGCTGGTCGCCCGGACCGACAGCCTGACCGACTGTCTCAATCGTGGCGCCTTCACCGCCAAGGTCGCAACCCAATTGGCCAAGGAACAGAAGAGGCCGAGCGGCGCCCTGCTGATGATCGACGCCGACAATTTCAAGGCCATCAACGATCTCTTCGGCCATGATGCGGGCGACGAGGCCCTGACCATCATCGCCCGCTCGATCCGCGCCGTCTTGCGCGGCGGCGACATTGTCGGGCGCATGGGCGGCGAGGAATTCGGCGTTTACCTACCGGGCGCCGACATGCGCAGCGCCGAGGTCATTGCCGAGCGTATCCGCCGTTCGGTCAACCTGGCCGTCTTCCTGCCCCATGGGCGGTCCCGGCCGCTTTCGGTCAGTGTAGGCGGGGCGGTGTTCGACCAGCCCACCAGCTTTTCCGAGCTATTCCATATCGCCGATCAGCGGCTTTACGGCGCCAAGCAAACCGGACGCAATCGCGTGACAATTGCCCATATCACCGACCATCCGGTGGTGGATCTCAAAAAGAGCGCATGAAAAAGGCGGCGCCGCGGCACCGCCCTTTCGCAAAACCGGAAGGCCTCAGCTGGCGAGCTTGGCCATGTCCTCTTCGCTCATTTCGAAGTTCGAATAGACATTCTGCACGTCGTCATCTTCTTCGAGCGTATTGATCAGCTTCATCAGGGTGCTGCCCTTTTCCGCATCGATCGGCGTCTTGTTTTGCGGCTCCCAGATCGCCTTGACCGATTCAGCCTCGCCCAGCACCTTTTCCAGCGCCGCTGCAACTTCCACCATCGCCTCGAAGGACGTGTAGATATAATGGCCTTCCTCGTCGCTCTCGACGTCGTCGGCGCCTGCCTCGATGGCCGCTTCCATCACCTTGTCTTCAGTGCCGGCAGCGATCGGATAGGTGATCTCGCCAATACGGTCGAACATGAAGCCGACCGAATTGGTTTCCCCCATCGCGCCACCATTCTTGGAGAAATACGAGCGGACATTGGAGGCAGTGCGATTGCGATTGTCGGTCAGCGCCTCGACGATGATGGCGACACCGCCCGGGCCATAGCCCTCATAGCGGATTTCATCATAGTTCTCGCCATCGCTGCCGATGGCCTTCTTGATGGCGCGGTCGATATTGTCCTTGGGCATGGACTGGGCGCGGGCATTGGTGACCGCCAGGCGCAGGCGGGCATTGAAGGCGGGGTCGGGCATGCCCAGCTTGGCCGCAACCGTGATTTCACGCGCCAGCTTGGAGAAGATCTTGGAGCGCACCGCGTCGGACTTGCCTTTGCGGTGCATGATGTTTTTGGCGTGGGAATGGCCTGCCATTCGAAACCTCGGAAACGGTCATAACTTGAATTTGGCCCGCTTATAGGGGCAGGCCGCCCAAAAATAAAGCGTGGCTAGCCGAAGTCGGGTTCGGCCTGCCCCAATACGCCGCCGATCCGCACCGGTAGCGCCTTGCGGGCGAGGCCGGTGCGCGGATCGGTCTCCACCGCTATGCCGCACAGGGTCGCCTCCCCTTCGGCCGGGGTGAAGCGGCCATTGGGAATGCCGGTAAGGAACCGGTTGAGCGGCTCGTCGGCTTCCACCCCGATAATGGAGTCGAAATCCCCACACATGCCGGCATCGGCCATCAGCGCCGTGCCACCTCTAAGGATGCGGTGATCGGCAGTGGGAATATGAGTATGGGTGCCCACCACAAGGCTGACCTTGCCATCGAGGAAAAAGCCCATGCCCTGGATTTCCGAGGTAGCCTCGGTATGGAAATCGACAATGATCGCATCGGCCTGTTCGCCCAGGGGACAGGCTGATACCGCCGCTTCGACCGCCCGGAACGGATCATCCACCGGCCCCATGAAGACCCGGCCCAGCGCATTGATGACCAGGACCCGGTGGCCATTGCGGCCCTCGACGAACATGGCTCCGCGGCCCGGCGTGCCCCCCGGCATATTGATGGGCCGCAGCAATGTCGTCTCGCGCTCGATATAACTCAGCGTATCGCGCTGGTCGAAGGCGTGGTCTCCCAGCGTCACGATATCGGCCCCGGCATCGCGAATGCCGTTGAAATGGGGTTCCGTCAGACCACGGCCATGGCTGGCATTCTCGCCATTGACCACGACAAAATCAAAGCCATAGCGCTCGATAATGCCCGGCAGGCGCTCGGCGACCGCATCCCGGCCCGACCGGCCGACCACATCTCCCAGAAACAGGAACTTCATTGGCTGGCGCCAAAATGGCGGATACCGGCTTCGGTAATGATCGCATCGAGCGGAATGTCGTGCGCTTCGCGCGGCAATAGCGGAAATTCCTGCGCGGCAAAGGCGAGCCCGATCAATTGCGGCTTCTTTTTCATGCGCACGATGGTCCTGTCATAATGTCCCTTGCCATATCCCAGCCGGGTCCCGGTGCTGTCAAAGCCCAAAAGCGGAATCAGCACGATATCGGGTTCAACCACCGGCGCCGTCTCGATCGGCGCCAGCGTTCCGAAGCCGGAGGGGTAAAGCGCTTCATCATCGCCCCAGAGCCGCATGATGAGGGGTTGGTCGCCCTCCGTCACCGGCAGGCAGACCGGCTGGCCGGAATCCATCAGCCGCACCAGGATCGGCCGGCAATCGAACTCGTCGCGGATCGGCCAATAGCCGGCCACGATCCAGTCCGGTTCCAGGGTAACAGCATTGAAGAAGGCATTGGCGGCAATCGCGCCGGCATCGGTGCGGATATCGGCGGCAACCGACGCCCGTGCCAGACGCGCCTTGTCGCGCAACACGGCCTTGGCATCTTCGATGTGATCGTCTGCCATAGGCGCCGCTCGACTCAAAACTAGGTGCCACCCTGGCCGTGGGATAGTCGATCCCGGGAACCTACAACGTAGGTGGGCGCCGTATGTCCGAACCCACGGGTCCGGTCAGGGACAGCTCCCTTAGGAATCGATAAGGCCCCGGGGATATTGTTATCCATCACGCACCGGGCAGCAGCCAAGATATAGGCGCTTCGCGCGGCCGGTGCAAAGGTGGAATTAGATTTGATCCAGCCAATCTTGCGATTGGTGCAGAACGCGCAAAATAACGATGTCCGGATCATCGAACCGATAAACCATTGCGTGCGACCCGTAATATCGGACCCGCACCTCCATGCTCAGGTAGTCGCGGATCGGTGACGCCAAAGGATGGCGCGAGGCCAGCTCCGCAGCATCCAGAAACAACATGTAGTAAAGCTCGGCAGTCCTTTCGCCGAACTCGCGCTTGCCATTCTCGTATTTACATAAAGGTCCTGGGTCGCCTGCTCAGCAAAATGAAACGCCATGATTAGGCCGCGTCAGGCCTGATATGGGCAGTTCTGCGGCGGGCCTCATCGAGAATTTCCTCTGCCGTCAGCGGGCTGATGCCGCTATCGATACCTTCCTGCACCAAGCGTTCGAACTCGGCAATCTTGTCGGCCCGCTCCTGATCCCGCCGGACCAGATCACGCACATAATCACTGGAATTGCCGTAGCGGCCGGTCTCGACCTGGGCCTCGACCCATTCCTTCATTGCGTCGGGCAGCGAAACATTCATCGTGGCCATGAGCGATCTCCTTTCGCTCTAAAATAACGCCATTGGCAAACTTTGCCAAGACTGGCAATTGCATGGCATTCCCCTTGCCGCCCGGCGCGGGCCACCCCACTATCGCCAGCGCTAGTGCTGGGCCCGCTCATGATTGCTCAAATCCTCATCGTCATCATCGCCGCCATCGCCGTTACCGTCTTTGCCGAACGGCGCGATATCCAGCCGCCGCTGCTGGTCGCCATGGTGGGGCTGGCCGCCTCGTTCATCCCCGGCATGCCGCGGCTGGAGCTGGAACCGGAAATCATTCTGGGCCTCGTGCTGCCGCCCATGCTGTTCTCGGCGGCCGCCGATTTTTCCTTTTTCAGTTTCGTCAAACGGCTCGGTTCGATCGTCAATCTGGGCGTATTCCTGGTCGTGGCAACGACTTTTGCCGTGGCCGGAATTGCCACCTTCGCCATTCCCGGCATGACCTTTCCCGTCGCCCTGGTGCTGGCCGCCGTCATTGCACCGCCCGATGCGGTCACTGCCATCACCATCGGCCGCAAGGCAGGCCTGCCATCGGGACTGATGACGGTGCTGAAGGGCGAAAGCCTTATCAATGACGCGGCAGCGCTGACCCTGTTCGGCGCCGCCGTCGCCACCGTGGCCGGCACGCCCGCCTTCATCGACAATCTGACGCTCTATTTCACCTATTCGGCCATAGTCGCCATCATCGTGGGGGTCGCACTGGGCTGGGCGGTGCAGTCCTTCCGCGTCCGGTTGAGCAATCCATCGCTCGCCACCGTCGTTTCCGTACTGACCCCGTTCGCAGCCTATTTGTTGGCCGAGGAATTCCACGCTTCCGGCGTTATCGCCGTGGTCGCGGCCGGCTTTTCCCTGGGCCATAACGCGGCGGAAGTGAGCTATGCCGAGCGCATGCAGGAACGCCAGTTCTGGCGCACGATCGACACCCTGCTCGAAACCTTCGTCTTTGCCTATATCGGCCTGCAATTGCGCTTCGTCATCGACGACGCCCATGGCGCCGGTTTCGAGCTGCCGACCCTGTTGGGTACGGCGGCCCTCATCCTGCTCGCCACCATTCTCGTGCGCTTCGCCTGGATTTACGGCACCGCCATTCTGGGCCGATGGCGGCATCGCGGCATTGAAAAGCGCATCAGCCGGGTCAAGGCTCCGCCCGGCCGCCGGTTTGAATTGATGCGCCCCTTCAGCTGGAAGGAAAATCTGGTTTTGTCCTGGAACGGCATGCGGGGCGTGGTGACATTGGCGGCCGCCGCCGGTATTCCCCTGCTGACCGCGAGCGGGGCGGAATTTCCCTGGCGCGACGCCATCCTGGCACTGGCCTTTCTCGTCACGATCGGCACCCTGCTGCTGCAAGGCCTCACCCTGCCCTGGCTGATCAAAAAGCTCGACGTGTCCGATCCCCACGATGCCGAGCACGAACAGCAGCAGCGCACGCTGGCCCGCACGCTGTCGCGGGCGGCAGCCAATGCCGCGGTCGACGACTATCTGCGCGACAATACCTCGGAGGCCGACCAGCGCCTGGGCGATATGATGCGCCGGCGCCTGCCGGGTAACCAGAAGCAGGCCGACCCCGACCACAACCTCGACCGCACCAAGATGCTGGCACTGAGCCAGACTATGCTTGCCGCCCGCCGCGACCGCCTGATCGCGGCCCGTGACGCCATGGAGCTGGACGATAGCGTGGTGCGCGAAATGCTCGAGCAGATGGACCTCGAACAGGCCGTTGCCGACAATATGCAGAGCCGGATGCGTTAGGAGTGCGGCGATGAGGCGATTGGGGCTGGTTGTTCTGGCGCTGCTGTCCGGATTGATCGCGCCGCGCGCGGCCACGCCCGAGAGCAACGAGCCGACCCAGTCCTGCTTCACGCTGAGCAAAGAGGAAAACGTCTGCATCACCGAGCCCGATTATGTCGCCGATGTCTGTACGGCCATTTCCGCCTATGCCGGGCATTGGCAATTACCGGAAGCGTTTTTCGCCCGCCTGATCTGGCAGGAAAGCCGCTTCGACCCCTTCGCCATCAGTCCTGCCGGCGCTCAGGGCATAGCCCAGTTCATGCCCGGCACCGCCCGGCTGCGCCGCCTGGACGATCCGTTCGACCCCAGCCCCGCCCTCGCCAAATCGGCCGAATATCTGCGCGAGCTCGAACTCAAATATGGCAATCTGGGGCTGGCGGCGGCCGCCTATAATGCCGGTGAGAACCGCATATCGGGCGTGGTGCAGATCGGCCGCGGCGTGCCGCGCGAAACCCGCGCCTTTGTCTCGATCATTACCGGCCGGCCGATCGATTACTGGTTGGACGAGCCCAGCGAAGCGGTGGACTATACGCTCCACCCCGAACGCGATTTTCATGCGGCCTGTGTCGACATGGCCAGCGCCACGCCCATGCCCGATTTCGGCCCCGAACCGGCCGGCTGGCAGCCCTGGGGCGTGTTGATCTTCCAGAATGCTTCGCGCCAGATCGTGACCCATCGTTTCGAGGCGGTACAAGCCAGATTTCCAGACGTGCTCGGCAGCGAGCCCATGATGCTGATCACGGCGCGCAACCCCAATTTCGGCAATCAAACCCGGTTCTCGGCCATGGTCGGAAGGCCGACGCGCGCCGAGGCACAAAGCCTCTGCACCGCGCTGCTCAGGGCTGGCGGCAATTGCGTGGTGCGCAAGAACGGCGACTAGGACCAATCGCCCCTAGCCGTGCGGCAGCGGCGCGGTTTCATCCAGAACCACGGCAGCGCCTTCCAGCGCTCGGGCGGCCTCACCCAGTTTGGCGGCGAATTTGTGCTCCAGCGCCTCATATTCGGCCGCCACTTCCTGGCCGGCCCGGGCCAGCACGGTGACCTCGGTCTCAAGCGCCTTGATCTTGCGTTCGGCCTCGGCCAACTCATCCAGCACGGCAATGCCGGCCATCACCGTCAAGCGGTTATCGCCGATTTCACCCACCGCACCCTTGAGCCCTTCGACATGCGTGTTGAACCGCTCGGCCAACCCGATCAGGTGCTTTTGCTGGCCCTCTTCACAGGCCATGCGATATTTGCGGCCATTGATTTCGACATTGACTTCAGGCACCGGTCTACTCCGCCTTGGCCAGCACGTGCCGGACCGTTTCCATCGCCTCGACCAGCCGGCGCGACACATCATGGGCGCTGTCATCGAGCCGCTTGGCCCGTGCAGAGGCCTTGTCGAGTTCGGTCGCCAGCCGCGCCCGCTCCTGCACCAGGCGCTGGGTATCGACCTCAATGCGATTATGCTGGCGCATCCGTGTACCGAGATTTTTGACGCTTTGATCCAGTCGCGCCATGGCCCGGTCGAACCGCGCGGTGGCGGCCATCAGCCCGTCTTCAAGTTCGTTGTCGCTCATCGCCGTCAATGCCTTTCCGGCTCATCGGGCCCCTGACGAATCCTGCCCCAGCCATGCCGTCAATGCAACCACTCCGCCAAAGGAGCAAATCGGCCGTCATTGACAGGCAATCCTAACCTGTTATGCCTCGAACCGCCTTTTGGGAGGAGGCGCCCGACGCCTCTTCTCCCCAGTTTTAGAGCAATTCAAGAGAGCGGAAGCCGCGATGACGAATACAGCCCAGCAGAACGATTTGGCCAATGCGATCCGGTCCCTGTCCATGGACGCCGTCGAAAAAGCCAATTCCGGCCATCCCGGCCTGCCCATGGGCTGCGCCGATATCGCCACTGTGCTGTTTACCAAGGTCATGAAGTTCGATCCCGCCGACAGCAAGTGGGCTGACCGCGACCGCTTCATCCTCTCGGCCGGCCATGGTTCGATGCTGCTCTATTCCAGCCTCTACCTGCTCGGCTACGAGGACATGACCATCGACCAGGTCAAGAACTTCCGCCAGCTCGGCTCCAAGACCGCCGGCCATCCCGAATATGGCCACGCCACCGGCATCGAAACCACCACCGGCCCGCTCGGCCAGGGCCTCGCCAATTCGGTCGGCTTTGCCGTTGCCGAGGCCAAGCTCGCCGCCGAATTCGGTTCCGACATTGTCGATCATCACACTTGGGTCCTGGCCGGTGACGGATGCCTTATGGAAGGCATTTCCCAGGAAGCCATTGCCCTGGCCGGTCACCTCAAGCTCAACAAGCTGACGGTCATCTGGGACAATAACTCGATCACCATCGACGGCGCTGTGTCCAATTCCGACAGCACCGACCAGATCGCCCGCTTCAAGGCGGTGCAGTGGAACACGATCGAGATCGACGGCCACGACCAGGACGCCATCGAAAAGGCCCTGCTTGCCGCCAAAAAATCCGACAAGCCGACCCTGATCGCCGCCAAGACCACCATTGGCTTTGGCGCGCCCAAAAAGGCCGGCACCGAAAAGGTGCATGGCGCCCCGCTCGGCGCCGAGGAACTGGCCGGCGCCAAGGCCGCGCTCGGCATCACCTATCCGGCGTTCGAAATCCCGGCCGAAATTCTCGCCACCTGGCGCGCTGCCGGCACCCGCAGCCAGAATATTCGCGGTGAATGGCAGTCCCGCCTCGCCGCCCATCCCAATAAGGCCGAGTTCGAACGCCGCATGAAGGGCGACCTGCCCGCCGCGTTCAAGCCCGCCATCGACGCCTTCAAGAAAAAGCTCGTCGAAGACAAGCCCAAGGTGGCGACCCGCAAGTCGAGCCAGATGGCGCTGGACGTGATCAACGCCGTGCTGCCCGAGACCCAGGGCGGCTCGGCCGACCTGACCCACTCGAACCTGACCAATACCAAGGAAATGGTGCCCTTCCAGGCCGATAATTACCTTGGCCGCTACATGATGTATGGCATCCGCGAGCATGAAATGGCGGCCGCCATGAACGGCATTGCGCTCCATGGCGGGCTCATTCCCTATGGCGGCACCTTCATGGTCTTTACCGACTATGCCCGCCCCTCGATCCGCCTGGCCGCACTGATGGAGGTACGCTCGATCTATGTCATGACCCATGACTCGATCGGCTTGGGCGAAGACGGTCCGACCCACCAGCCGGTGGAACACCTGACTGCCCTGCGCGCCATTCCGAACCTCCTGGTCTTCCGCCCGGCCGATGCCGTGGAAGCGCTCGAATGCTGGCAGCTGGCACTGGAAGCGACCCATTCGCCGTCGATCCTGGCCCTGTCGCGTCAGAACCTGCCGGCCCTGCGCACCGAATACCAGGCCGAAAACCTGTCGGCCAAGGGCGCCTATGTCATCGCTGGCGACAGACAAGCTGACGTCGTGATCTTCGCCACCGGCTCGGAAGTGGCCATCGCCGTGGAAGGCCAGAAGCAACTGGCCGAGCAGGGCATTGCCGCCAAGGTCGTGTCGGTGCCTTCGATGGAATTGCTGGCCAAGCAATCCGATGCCTACAAGGCAGAGCTCTATGGCAATGCCAAGGTCCGGGTCGCTGTCGAAGCCGGCATAGAAATGAGCTGGAGCAAGCTGCTGGGCGACAAGGGCCGCTTTGTCGGTATGCACTCCTTCGGCGCCTCCGGCCCGATCGACGCGCTCTATGATCACTTTGGTCTTACGGCCAAAGCCGTTGTTGAAGCCGTCACCGCACAGTTGTAAGAGAGCCGCGCCTCCCTTTCCCACCTCCCACCTTTGAGGAGCCTCCTATGGCAGTTCGCGTCGCCATCAATGGTTTTGGCCGTATCGGCCGCAATGTTCTGCGCGCCATCATCGAATCCGGCCGCACCGATATCGAAGTCGTTGCGATCAACGATCTCGGCCCGGTTGAAACCAATGCCCATCTGTTCCGCTTCGATAGCGTCCATGGCCGCTTTCCCGGCGAAGTGAAGGTGGATGGCGACACGATCGATGTCGGCCGCGGCCCGATCAAGGTGACCGCCGTCCGCAATCCCGAAGAGCTGCCGCATGCCGCCATGGGCGTCGATATTGCGCTCGAATGCACCGGCATCTTCACCTCCAAGGAAAAGGCCTCGGCCCACCTCAAGGCCGGCGCCAAGAAGGTGCTGATCTCGGCTCCCGGCGAAGGCGCCGATCTCACCGTGGTCTATGGTATCAACCACCAGAAGCTGGCCAAGGAGCACATCATCGTCTCCAACGCCTCCTGCACCACCAATTGCCTGGCTCCCCTCGCCTATGTGCTGAACGAGACCGTCGGCATCGAAAAGGGAATGATGACCACCATCCATTCCTATACCGGTGACCAGCCGACCCTCGACACCATGCACAAGGATCTCTATCGCGGCCGCGCCGCGGCGCTGAGCCAGATCCCCACCTCGACCGGCGCCGCCAAGGCCATTGGCCTGGTGCTGCCCGAGCTCAAGGGCAAGCTGGACGGCGTCTCGATCCGCGTGCCGACCCCCAATGTGTCGCTGGTGGACTTCAAGTTCATCGCCAAGCGCTCGACCACGGCCGACGAGATCAACCAGATCGTCAAGGGCTATGCCGAAGGCGCGCTCAAGGGCATCCTGGGCTATACCCTCCACCCCAATGTCTCGATCGATTTCAATGGCGACAGCCATTCTTCGACCGTGGCTTTCGACCAGACCAAGGTGATGGACGGCAATTTCGTTACCGTCCTCTCCTGGTACGACAATGAATGGGGCTTCTCCAACCGCATGGCCGACACCGCCGTGGCGCTCGGCAAGACGCTCTAGATTTTGCCCGCATGATAGCAAAGACCCCGTCGTGATCCACGGCGGGGTCTTTGCTTTTCTCTCTTCGCGCGGCAATGATGGTGTCCCAGAACTGAGGCGCCCATGAGCCTAGATCGATCCATCCGGTGGCGCGGGCTCGACCCGGTGACCCTCGAGCATTGCCACGTCATCTCGACACCACGCGACACCCGCATTCGCGGCACCATTGTCACGCCCACCTACGGCCTCTTCTACCGGATCAAGCTCGACGATACCGAGCGGGTCCGCACCGCCAGGCTCGAGCGCACCGATGGGACTTTGCTTGAACTGTTTTCCGATGGCGCGGGCAATTGGTCGGACGACCGGGCCGAGCCGCTGCCCAATCTGGCTGGCTGTATCGACATCGATATCTGGCCCACCCCGCTGACCAATTCGCTGCCCATCTGGCGCAGCCAATGGACCATCGGTACCCCGCAGCGCTTCGCCATGGCCTGGATCGACGGGGACGAGATGACGGTGCAGCGCAACGAGCAGATCTATACCCAGCTCGATACCGGCCATTTCCGTTTCCAGGGCGCCAATGGCTTTGAGCGTATCCTCGAGGTCGATGGTGACGGCCTCGTCGTCGACTATCCGGGCCTGTTTGCGCTGGCCTCCTAGCGCCGTCATTGCAAAGTCATCAAATCAGCCCAGAATCGGCCTCGTTCATGTCGTTGGGGGCACCAGCCATGTTCCAGATTATGCGGCACATTTTTGCGGGCCTGCCGGTCGCCTCGGTCTTGATCGGCTTTGCCGGACAACCGGCCGTGCTGGCGGTGCCGCCGGCGCTGACGGCCGGCTTCGTGCTGATCCGGGACCGCATCATCCGCCGCCGTGTCGGTCTCGCGGCATGGCCCAGCGATGGCTTTGCCCGTCACGTCTTGGTCGACGATCTGGGCTGGCTGCTGTTTCTGACGCTGGCCGGTCTGCCCCTTTTCTTCCTCGGAACCCTGCTGCGCGGCATGGTCGGCGGCGCCTGACGCCGCAGATTTTTGCCGTCCCGGCTTCCCCCTCCTCGCCCGCTCTGCTACGCCACGGCTGATACTTGCCCGGAGGCCCGACTGTGACCGCAACCTTCAAGACCCTCGACGAACTCGACCTGACCAACAAGCGCGTATTGCTGCGGGCCGACCTCAACGTTCCGGTCGCCGATGGCAAGGTCACTGACGCAACCCGCATCGAGCGGCTGGTGCCCACCATCCGCGAAATCGTCAAGCATGACGGCAAGGCCATCCTGCTCAGCCATTTCGGCCGGCCCAAGGGGAAGGTTGATCCCGAATTCTCCCTGGAACAGGTTTGCTCGGCCATTGCCGACGAAACCGGCCATCCCGTGGGCTTTGTCGCCACCGACTGGACCGATGTGAGCGCCGCCAAAAAGGCGATCGACGAGGCGCCCGCCGGCGCCGTCCTGGTGCTGGAAAACACCCGCTTCCACCCCGGCGAGGAAGCCAATGATGTCGAACTGGCCCAGCGCATGGCCAGCCTCGGCGACGTCTATGTCAACGACGCCTTCTCGGCCGCCCACCGCGCCCATGCTTCGACCGAAGCGCTGGCGCACCTGCTGCCGGCTGCGGCGGGCCTCGCCATGCAGGCCGAACTCGAAGCGCTCGAAGCGGGCCTGGGCAAGCCCAAAAAGCCGGTTATCGCCGTGGTCGGCGGCGCCAAGGTCTCCTCCAAGATCGACCTGCTCGAAAACCTCGTCACCAAGGTCGACGGCCTGGTCATCGGCGGCGGCATGGCCAATACTTTCCTGCATGCCCAGGGCCATGGCGTCGGCAAGTCACTGGCCGAAAAGGACCTGGCGGAAACCGCCTTGCGCATCATGGACAAGGCCGACAAGGCCAGCTGCGCCATCATCCTGCCCATCGACGCCGTCGTCGCCTGGCACTTCAAGGCCGATGCGCCTTCCCGCCTCTATGGCGTCGACGCCATCGATCCCGATGGCATGATCCTCGATATCGGCCCTTCCTCGGTCGAGCGCATCAAGGGCGCGATCGATGAAGCCCATACCGTGGTCTGGAACGGCCCGATGGGCGCTTTCGAAATGAACCCCTTCGATGCCGGCACCGTCGCCATTGCCAAATATGCCGCCGAGCGCACCCATGCCGGCAAGCTGATCTCGGTCGCCGGCGGCGGCGACACCGTGTCGGCCCTCGCCCATGCGGGCGTCAAGGACGCTTTCACCTATGTTTCCACGGCCGGCGGCGCCTTCCTCGAATGGATGGAAGGCAAGCCTCTGCCCGGCGTCGAAGCACTGAAGAAATAAAGTCATTGCAGCAGTTTACGGTCGCACCAATCCTGACCACCGAACGCCTCACGCTGCGCCCGCAAAGACGCAGCGACTTCGACTTGCTGGTTGAACTCTATACGACGGATCGCTCGCGCTTTGTCGGCGGTTACAGGTCCAGGGCTGAGGTTTGGCGCGACTTCATGAACTCAGCGGGCCATTGGCCCATTCTTGGCATGGGCGGCTGGGCTATCGATATTTCAGCCACCGGCCAATGCATTGGCGAAGTTGCCATATGCCAGCCTCCCGAATATCCCGAGATCGAAATCGGCTGGGTGCTGTTCGATGGCTTTGAAGGCAAGGGCTTTGCCTTCGAGGCAGCGACTGCCGCTCGGGACTGGGCGCGCGACACGCTCCGCGCAACGAGCCTGGTCTCCTATATCGACCCCGACAATGCTCCCTCGATCAAACTCGCCCAGCGGCTAGGTGGCCAATTGGACAAAGCGGCCGCAACGCCAAACGGCGATGCGTGTCTCGTGTTTCGCTATTGGTAACCTCGACAATGTAATGCAGATGCATTACATTGTCCGCAAAGGAGCTTTCTCATGGCGGCGAACGCACTCATCCAGACTCGCATTGATGCCGACATCAAGGATCGTGCAACGGCAGTTCTCGACACTATGGGTTTGACCGTCTCCGATGCGGTGCGGATTCTGCTGACGCGTGTTGCCAATGAAGGCGCACTACCGGCGGGCCTCACCACCGACCCCGACGCTTATGACAAATGGTTCCGCGCGAAAGTGCAGGAAGCCCTGGATGACCCGCATCCAGGGTATTCCTCAGAAGAAGTAGAAGCATTTTTCGCTGAGAAACGAGCGGCAACGCTGCGTGCGCTCAGCACGAAATGAAGCTGCGGTGGACGAAGGCTGCTAGGCGGGACCGCGAACTCATTTATGCCTATGTCGAAGTCAGCAATCCGGCTGCCGCGTTGCAGCTTGACGAGCGGTTTCAGGAACGCGCTGATCAACTAAGGCAGCTTCCTGGCCTGGGACGAGTGGGGCGTGTGCCGGGAACGCGCGAGCTTTCGATTGCCGGAAGCAGCTACATGTTCGTCTATCGGGTGCAGTCCGACCATGTCTGGGTGCTTCGGATCATGCATACCGCCCGCGTCTGGCCGGAGCCGGACTAATCCGCCATTGGTGAGTTAATCTACCATACAAGATACACCTTTCGTCTTATAACCCTAGGTCTAATCGAACTGCGGAAAACGAAAGTCTAATCTGCCTCGAAATTCACCCTCCGAGGCTTATCCATGACGAAGTCGCTGAATGCCATCGCCCAGAAATTGATGGAGCCCGGCAAGGGCATCCTGGCCGCCGACGAGTCCGAAGGCACCATTGCCAAGCGCTTCGCCAAGATCAACCTGCCCAATTCGCTCGATCTGCGCCGCGACTATCGCGAAATGCTGTTCCGCTCGACCGGCGCGATGACCAATTACATTTCCGGCGTGATCCTGACCGAGGAAACCCTCGAGCAATCAGCCGCCGATGGCACGGCCTTCCGCGCCATTCTGGCCGATGCCGATGTCATTCCCGGCATCAAGGTTGATCGCGGCGCCTTCCCCATGCCCGGTGACAGCGGCGAAAAGATCACCGAGGGTCTCGATGGCCTGCGCCAACGCCTGGCCCGTTATGCCGGCCTCGGCGCCGGCTTTGCCAAGTGGCGCGCCGTCATCACCATCAACGATATCGCTCCCACCCGTAACAATATCCGCGCCAATGCCCATTCGCTGGCCCGCTATGCCATTCTCTGCCAGGAGGCCGGCATCGTGCCGGTAGTCGAGCCCGAAGTCGTTGGCGATGGCGAACCGGGCAATCATTCAATGGAGCGTTGCGCCACGGTGACGGGCGAAGTGCTGGAAAACGTCTTCAAAGAGCTGCGCCTGGCCGGCGTTGATCTTTCCGGCATGCTGCTCAAGCCCAATATGGTGCTGCCGGGCATCAATTCGCGCGAACGCCCTTCGGTGCAGGACGTCGCCAAGCGCACTGTCGAGGTGCTGCGCGAACATGTTCCGGCTGCCGTGCCGGGCATCGCCTTCCTCTCCGGCGGCCAGACCGATGAAGAAGCCACAGCCCACCTTTCCGCGATGAACCAGATTGGCGGGAAACCCTGGCCGCTGACCTTCTCCTACGGCCGCGCATTGCAGAATGTGGCACTGCGGACCTGGGCCGGCCGTCGCGAGAATTTCCCCCAGGCACAAGCCGCCTTCACCCATCGCGCCCATATGAATTCCCTGGCCGCCCTGGGCACCTGGACCGGTGAACTGGACCGCGCAGCCTAACAACGGGCTGTCCTATAGAGCTCCCTGCGGCGTAGCGATCTTACGCCTCCAATGCGCGCCTCCCTCCCGGGGCGCGCATTTCCTTTGCGCGAGCCATGCCACTTCGCCTATTGCAAGAGCCGTCCCTTTTGTCGCCAAAATGGCGGTTTAGTGAGCACGCGCGTCGAGTATCCGGAAGCCCATGGCCCCTCAGCTTTATCTCATCACCCCCGCTGCCGCCGATCCGGAAAGCTTTCCCGCTCTCCTGATGGCCACATTGAGCGCCGCCGAAGTTGCCGCGTTATTGGTACGCCGTGGCGGGCAGGACGATGCGGCCTATGCGGCACTCGCTCAGAAGATCGTCAATATCGGCCAGGGCGCCGGCTGCGCCGTGCTGGTGGAAAACGATGTGGCGCTCGCCAAGAAGATTGGCGCCGACGGCGTGCATGTGACCACCGGCAGCAAGGATGTGCAGGCCGCCATCACGGCGCTCAAGCCCGCCGCCATTGTCGGCGCTGGCGACCTGCATAGCCGGCACGACGCCATGACCATGGGCGAGCTCGGCGTCGACTATGTGTTCTTTGGGCCGCTCGATGGCCCGGCCAGCGCCGCGGCCGCCGATCTGGCGCAATGGTGGGCCGAGACCTTCGAAATACCGGCCACGTTCAGCGATCCGGCCGCCACCAGCGGCGAGCATCATGGCGCCGAATTCCTCGCCCTTTCGACCAGCATCTGGTCTGCCCCTTCTCCGGCCGCGGCCCTTGCCGCGATCGCCGCTTCGTTCGAGGAAACTGCATGATCCGGCTGCTCCCTGCCATTGCCCTGCTGCTGGCTCTTGCCCCGTTACCTGCCCTGGCGCAGGAGGAAGCGGCCGAAACCATCAGCTCCGAAATCTTCGGGCCTCGTGCCAATGTCGACTACGCCTTCGGCGCTTTCCAGCGCGGCTATTTCCTGACCGCCCTCGAATATGCGCTGCCGCGTGCCGAGAAGGGTGATGCCCCCGCCCAGACGCTGATCGCCGAGATCTATGCCAAGGGCCTGGGCGTGGCCCAGAACGATGAGCGCGCCGCCAGCTGGTACCAGCTGGCCGTCAACAATGGCGGTGTGCTCGCCATGTTCGAGCTGGCTCTCTACTACCAGGACGGGATCGGGGTTCCCAAAAACCGCGCCCGTGCCGCCGACCTGTTCAAAAAGGCGGCCGAGGGCGGCTATATCCCGGCCAAATACAACATGGCCCTGCTCCATGTTGAGGGCATCTACGCCTCCCCCAGCCTCACCGAGGCCGCCAGCCTGATGAAAGAGGCCGCCGACGCCGAATTGCCCGAGGCGCAATATGACTATGGCACAATGCTGATCGAAGGCGCGGGGCTCGCGCCCAATGACGTCGAAGGCGCCAAATATATCAAGCTCGCCGCCGAACAGGACCTCATCGCCGCCCAGATCGATTATGCGACCCTGCTCTATCTCGGCCAGGGCGTCGAACAGAATATCGAAGAAGCGGCGAGCTGGTATGGGCGGGCCGCCGACGCGGGGAATGCCGTGGCACAGAACCGTTACGCCAAGCTGCTGGCGGTTGGTGAAGGCCTGCCGCTAAGTCTTGAGGACGCTGCCATGTGGCGTGCTCTGGCACGGCGCCAGGGGCTTTCCGATCCATCGCTCGACCGGCTGCTGGTGTCCATACCGGCCGATGAATTGGCCAAGGCGGAGGAGCGCGCGCGCTTCTGGCCGACAACGCCACCGACGGCCGAGACCATCGCTACCATTCCCACCA
This sequence comes from Devosia yakushimensis, assembly GCF_030159855.1. Taxonomy (NCBI): domain Bacteria; kingdom Pseudomonadati; phylum Pseudomonadota; class Alphaproteobacteria; order Hyphomicrobiales; family Devosiaceae; genus Devosia; species Devosia yakushimensis. The sequence continues at coordinate 23,077 of NZ_BSNG01000003.1, forward strand.
CCACGCCGCCACCGGCGCCCAGCGAACCCGTCTTGCCAGCGCCCACCGATGCCGGAGAAGCGCCGGTCGCGCCCGCCGATCAGGTGACGCCACCGCAAGACCCTTGAACCTTTGGGCATTCTGGGGCAATAAGCCCGCCACACACGAATGAAGCGCTGCAGGCCGTTATCCGGCCTCATGTCGAGCATGTCGCGGACCGCAAGGGCACAACACCGCCCGGCCCTGTCCTTCCGGCAAGCCCAGGATGAGGTTGTTGCCGGCGGCCGCTGCCCACCGCGAGAAAAAACTCCCAATGGCCAAGATCAACGGCAACGAAATCCGCCCCGGCTTCGTCATCAATCACCAGGACCGGCTCTGGGTCGCCGTCAAGGTCGATCACGTCAAGCCTGGCAAGGGCGGCGCCTATGCCCAGGTCGAGCTCAAGGCCATCCTGACCGGCACCAAGCTCAATGAGCGCTTCCGCTCGGCCGAGACGGTGGAACAGGTCGAACTCGAATTCCGCGACTTCACCTATCTCTACGAGCAGGGCGATCAGTTGGTCTTCATGGACCAGAACAGCTATGAGCAGGTGGAACTGGACAAGGAATTTGTCGGCGAACGCGCCGCCTTCCTCCAGGACGGCATGAAGATCACGCTCGAAATGCACGAAGACACCCCGCTCGGCGTGCGCTTCCCGCCCAATGTGGTGCTTGAAGTCATCGAGGCCGACCCGGTGGTCAAGGGCCAGACCGCGGCCAATTCGTTCAAGCCCGCCAAGGTGTCCAATGGGTTGCGGGTCATGGTGCCCCCCTTCATCGCGGTCGGCGAACGCATCGTGGTCGATACGGCCGAAGCCACCTATATGCGCCGGGCGGACTGATCATGGCCCGTTCAGCTCTTCTCAACGTCATGGTCGGCGCCGCTCTCAAGGCCGGCCGTTCGCTCACCAAGGATTTTGCCGAAGTCGAAAACCTGCAGGTGTCCCGCAAGGGGCCGGCAGACTTCGTCTCAAAGGCCGACCTGCGCGCCGAACAGATCGTCTTCGACGAACTCAAAAAGGCCCGCCCCACCTATGCTTTCCTGATGGAAGAAGGCGGAGAAGTCGCCGGCACCGATGGCCAGCACCGCTGGATCATCGATCCGCTCGACGGCACCACCAATTTCCTGCACTCGATCCCGCTATTTGCCGTGGCAATCGCCCTTGAACGCGCCAACGAGATCGTCGCCTCGGTGATATACAATCCCGTGCTGGACGAGCTCTACACCGCCGAAAAGGGTGGCGGCACCTGGGTCAACGATCGCCGCCGCCTGCGCATTGGCGGTCGTCGGCACCTCGCCGATGCCGTGGTCTGCACCGGCATCAAGACGCAGGGCACCGCCAACGACACGCTGCAACTGCGCCAGCTCGCCGCCATCAATCCAGCCGTTGCCGGCATCCGCCGCTCCGGCTCGATCTCCATGGACCTGGCCTGGCTGGCCGCCGGCCGTTACGATGCGGTCTGGGAAGCGGGTCTGGCCCCCTGGGACGTGGCCCCGGGCCTGCTCATGGTCAAGGAAGCCGGTGGCACCGTTACCGATTTCGCCGGCAGCCCCGGCTCGATCTGGAACGGCCAGGTGGTTGCGGGCAATGAAGCCCTGCACGCCGCCCTGCTCAAGCAGCTCAAGCCGATCCAGTAGCCTGTCGCTCAACCGAGCGGCAGCAATTCCTCGAACCAGTTCATATCCTCAAAACTGCAGAAGGCCGGTGCGCGCAATTGCAGCACCGGCGCCTGCACGCGGATCATGGCCAGCACGTCATCGAGCATATCCTGCCATTCCGGCAGCGCCCCATCGTCGAGCCAGTCGATGAGATAGGCAAAGGTGATGTGGAATATGTAGCTGTCGTGATCGGGATGCCGATAGCCCAGCAGGGCCGCCAGATCATTGCGCCAGCCGGCCATGGCGCGGCGGTCGGCCTCGGTAATGCCCGCGACCACCAGCCCCGTCGGAACCGCGCCGATCACCTCCACGGCAAAGGGTGCGCCACCGGAATATGGCGCCAGCCGCTCGAGCATAAGCTCGGTCATGACATCGACCGGCGCATCCAGCGGCACGCCATCGGGCCAATAGGTGCGCGCTCTATTGCCTTCGAGAATGCCCTGAAACAGCGTCATATGCAGGCTTTCGGGTGCGGTGAAGGCCAATTGCCGTGCCTGTGGCATGGCGAGATATCGCTGACGCGCGGCGCGCAGCACCCGTTCGGTATCCGTGCCCTCCTGCAGATGGCACACCACGGTATTGCCCCGCTCCGGCAGAAAAATGCCGTCGCGATTATAGCGTGTTCCCAGATGGCGTGGCGCGACCGGCTGCTGGCTGCGGGAAAACATCTGCAATTGGGGAGAAATCATGGCCATCGACATGGCAGGCTCCGGGAAAGATCGGTTCGGCACAGCGCTACGCGCCCTAAACGAAACCTCTGTGACAGCTGTGCCCGCACACAAACCTTTGTCATTGCCCTGCCACGCGGCACTGACTAGTCTTGGTGGTGATTTGCGCGCGTGAGGCAAGGTTCAGGCAAAGATGACGCAAGGCTATGATCCATACCATCTCGCTAGCCCCACTGTTTATCTCATCAAGATCCTGATTTTCCTGGTGCTTGTGGCGCTGGTGGCAGCCATTCTGTTCACCACCATCGTCACCTTCTTCTGGGCCAATCCCTTTATCAATTCGATGATCTTCCTGGCCCTGTTCATCGGCATTTTCCTCAGCTTCCGCCAGATATTCCGCCTTTTTCCCGAGGTGAAATGGGTCAATTCCCTGCAGGACGGCAATGTGTCCAACGTCCGCCCGCCGGTGCTGTTGGCGCCGGTGGCGGGCCTGTTGCGCGAGCGGATCGGGGAAGCGGTCATCACCCCATCCTCCATGCGCTCCATTCTCGACAGCGTCGGCAACCGGCTCGATGAGGCCAAGGACACCTCCCGCTATCTCACCGGGCTGCTGGTCTTTCTGGGCCTGATGGGTACCTTTTACGGCCTGCTGGAAACCGTCACCAGCGTCGCCGGGGTGATTAATTCGCTCGACGTCACCAATACCGATAGCGCCTCCCAATTCTCGAGTCTGCGCGAGGGCCTGTCCGCCCCGCTGGCTGGCATGGGCACGGCCTTTTCCTCCTCGCTCTTCGGCCTTGCCGGTTCGCTGGTGCTGGGCTTTCTCGATCTCCAGACCAGCCAGGCGCAGAACGCCTTTTATACGGATCTGGAAGACTGGATGACCTCGATGACGGAGCTCGACCATCCCGTTTCGGCCATGCAGGCCAACGCTGGTGGACCGGATATGCAGGCCATGTTCGATAAGCTCGGCAGCTCGATGCAGAACCAGAATTCCTCCCAGAACGCCATCCGCGCCATGGCCGAGCTGGCGCGCGGCATCGATGGCCTGGTCAAGCATATCCGCACCGAGCAGGACGATCTGCGCAAGCATATCAATGAACAGGCCGAGACCAATCAGAAGCTGCGCGAACTGATCGAAGCGGTCCTTTCCCAGGCCGATACCGAGCGGCGGAACTAATGGCAGGAGCGCGCTCCCGCCGGCGCATCGAGGCCAATTACTGGCCCGGCTTCGTCGACGCCCTGTCGAGCCTTCTGCTCGTCATTATCTTCCTTCTAAGCCTGTTCATGCTGACCCAGTTTTTCCTGGGCCAGGAGCTGCAGGGGCGTGACACCGCGCTCTCCCGGCTCAACAGCCAGATCGCCGAACTGACCGACCTGCTGCAGCTCGAACGCGCCAATTCGGACGATCTGACCTCCCAGATCGCCAATCTGACCGCGACCCTGGCTACCGCCCAATCCGACAATGCCGAGCTCACCGGCCAGCTTTCGGGCATCGGTACGGGCCTCGCCGGTAAGGACGAAACCATTGCCGGGCTGCAATCCCAGCTGACCGACGCACAGGACCTCTCCGACGAGGCCAATGCCCAGATCACCCTCCTCAACCAGCAATTGGCCGCCTTGCGCACCCAGATCGGGGCCCTCGAATCCGCACTTGAGGCGTCGGAGACCCGCGATACCGAATCGCGCACCCAGATCGCCGATCTCGGCCGCCGCCTCAATCTGGCCCTCGCCCAGCGCGTGCAGGATTTGAGCCGCTACCGCTCCGACTTCTTCGGCCGCCTGCGGCAGATCCTCGAAGGCCGCGCCGATGTGCGCGTGGTGGGCGACCGCTTCGTCTTCCAGTCCGAAGTGCTGTTCGATGCCGGCCAGGCCGATATCCAGCCCGGCGGCACGCCCGATCTCGATGCCCTTGCGGCAGCCATCCTGCAGCTCGAAACCGAAATTCCGCCCGATATCAATTGGGTATTGCGCATTGACGGCCATACCGACAAGCGCCCGATCTCCAATGCCCGCTTCCCCTCGAACTGGGAGCTATCGGCCGCCCGCGCCATCTCGGTGGCGCAATACCTGGTGACCAAGGGCGTCTCGCCCAACCGGCTGGTCGCCGCCGGCTTCGGCGAATTCACCCCCCTCGACCCCGCCGACACAGACGAAGCCTACCGCCGCAACCGCCGCATCGAGTTCAAGCTGACCGAGGGGTGAGGGGGCAGGACCGGAGGGACACGAGGTTGTAGTTCGCGATCCACTCCACCCACAACGTCATTCCCGCCTGCGCGGGAATGACGCGGTGGGTGGTAGAGAAAATTGGACCAACAAAAACGGTTCTATGTTTACATTCTGGCCAGCGGCAAAAATGGCACGCTCTATACAGGCGTTACGAGCAATCTAGTCAGCCGCATTTACATCCACCGCAACGACCTCGTCGATGGCTTCTCCAAGCGCTACGCCGTGCACAACCTGATCTGGTTCGAACACCACGAGACTGCGGACTCGGCAATTACCCGCGAAAAGCAGATCAAGAAATGGCGTCGCCAATGGAAGGAAAAGCTGATCGAACAGCAAAATCCACATTGGCTGGATTTATATGATCAGATCGCCGAAGTCTGAGGGTTATCCGACATCATCCAGCCGGAACTGCAGCTTGGCCAGTTCCGCGTAACGCCCGCCCTTGGCGACCAATTCATCATGCGTGCCCTGGTCGATGATCTGGCCGCCGTCGAAGACCAGGATCTTGTCGGCATCCCGGATCGTCGCCAGCCGATGGGCAATGACCAGCGTGGTGCGGCCCTGCATCAAATGCTCCAGCGCGGTCTGCACCAGCCGTTCGCTCTGCGCGTCGAGGGCGCTGGTTGCCTCGTCGAGCAGCAGGATCGGGGCATTCTTCAGGATGGCACGCGCAATGGCCAAGCGCTGCTTCTGCCCGCCCGACAGCATCACCCCGCGCTCGCCGACGACCGTGTCATAACCCAGCGGCAGGTCGGTGACGAAGTCATGCACCAGCGCCGCCTTGGCCGCCGCTTCGACCTCCGCATCGCTGGCATCGGGCTTGCCGAAACGGATATTGTCGGAAATCGAGCCGGCAAAAATGGTCGGCTCCTGTTCGACATAGGCGAACCGCTGGCGCAATTGGCTGAGCCGCACCTGGCGGATATCGATGCCATCGACCAGGATGGCTCCGCTCTTGACGTCATAAAAGCGCTGCAACAGCGACAGCGTGGTCGATTTCCCCGAACCGGAAGCGCCGACCAGGGCAACGGTTTCCCCATGCCCCACGCTGAAGCTCATATCGGTCAGCACCCGCTCATAGCCGCCCGTATCGTAGCCGAACCCGACATGCTCGAATGCCACGGTGCCAAGCGGCGGGTTCGGCAGCGCCAGCGGCGCGGCAACTTCCACAATGCTCGGCTGGGTATCGAGAATCTCGGTCAGCCGTTCGGTCGCCCCCGCCACCGATTGCAGCGTGCCCAGCACTTCGCTGACATTGGTCAGGGCGCCCGAGGCCATCAGCGCATAGACCAGGAACTGCGCCAGCTGCCCGGCGGTGACGGTGCCCTCGAATACCGAACGCGCCCCCCACCAGACGAGAAAGACGATGGCGGCCGTGCCCAGGAAAATCACCATGCCCACCAGCACCGAGCGCGCCGCAAGACGGCGCGTTTCGGCCAGATAGCTCGCCTCGCTGCGCTTGTCGTAATGACCTGCCTGGGCCGCCTCCTGGGTGAAGGATTTGACCGTGCGGGTCGCCCCCAGCATTTCGGTGGCCATTGCCGAAAGATCGGCCAGCGCATCCTGCGTCTTGCGCGACATGCCGCGCAGACGGCGCGAATAGGCGATCAGCGGCAAGAGGATTACCGGAGCGGCTATGGCCACCGCAATGGTGAGGACCGGGCTGGTGAGCAGCATCATCACCAGCGCGCCGATAATGGTGACGATGGACCGCAGCGCCAGCGTCATGCTGGAACCAACTGCCCCGCGGATCGTCGCCACATCGCCATTAAGGCGGCTGGTGAGTTCCCCGACCCTATGGGTATCGAAGAAGCGGGCATCCAGCCCCAGCAAATGGGAGAACACCGCCTGGCGCAGATCGGCCAGCACGCGCTCGCCGATGACCGAGATGAAATAGAAGCGCAACCCGCTGGCCACGGCCATTACCAGCGCAATGCCCACAATCAGCCAGCCATAGCGGCCGACATTTTCCAGATTCTGCTCGATGAAGCCCTGGTCGATGGCGCCGCCCAGAACGGCCGGGATGGACAGCGAGGAAATCGCCGAGACCAGGAGAAACACCAGCGCCAGCGTCAGCCGCCACGGATAGCGCAGCACGAACGGCGCAAGGCGGCGCAGGGGTTGCAATTTCTGTGGATTGATATTGGGCGTCTCAAGGACTTTTTCGGCCCCGGTCTGCGCCTGGGCAGCCTGATCTGTCATCGCTCGCTTACGCCACGCTGATGGAGTTGAGGCCCGGAACATCCCGGGGCCACATCGCTGCCCCGATATAGGCGTTGGCCCAAAGCCCCGCAACGGCTTTGTCCCGCGCAATTTTGCCACGCGGGCGGCCTTGCGGTTTGCCCGCGCTTTCTGTATGAAGCCGCCAACACCAGTTTTGATGCTCTCCGGGCGCTGCGGCGCCCGTTTGATTTGAGGCGATACCGATGAAGGCTGACATCCATCCGGACTACCACACCATCACTGTGGTCATGACCGACGGCACCAAGTACGAAACCCGCTCGACCTACGGCAAAGCCGGCGACACGCTGCAGCTCGACATCGACCCCAAGACCCATCCGGCCTGGACCGGCGGCACGGGCCAGCTGCTCGACCGCGGCGGCCGCGTTTCGCGCTTCAAGGAGCGCTTCAAGGGTCTGGGCATCTAAATCCTTTCGACGAGCTTTTGCAAAGCCCGGCCCTAGCGCCGGGCTTTTCTTTTTGCCGTGCAGGCCCTTATCCTTGCCTGAATTTGGAGACCGACCATGCGCGCCCTGTTGTTTGCCGCCGCCGCTGCCTTTGAAATCGGTGGCTGCTACCTGGCCTGGCAGGCGCTGCGCCTGGGGCAACTCTGGCTCTGGGCCCCGGCCCTGATCCTGCTGGGTCTGTTCGCCTGGTGCCTGGCCTTGACCGGAACCGACAGTGCCGGCCGGATTTTTGCCGTCTATGGCGGCATTTATATCGCCGCTTCCGTCCTGTTCATGGTGGCTGTCGAACGCGTCAGGCCCGATATGTGGGATATTGCCGGCGTGCTGATCTGCCTTTTGGGCGCGGCAGTCATCTATTTCGGCCCGCGTAGCGTATAGAATCTGTTGGTCGCGCTTCTGAACCGCAGAAGTGGTATCCACTTTTGCTGGAAACGCTCTAGGCCCGGCCGAATGCTGCCTTGAGCCGCGCCAATTGGTCGGCAATGCCATTGGCGACCCCGATATCGAGTTCGGGCATCTTGCCGCGCTCCAGCGTATCGAACTGCATGACCCGGTCGAACAGGCGATCACCCTTGTCGACATAATCGCGCAAGAGCGCAGGCAATTGCCCATAGCCAGGGCCGCCGCGCTCCGATGGCGTGGCCGAAAACTTGACCTTCTCCTTCTCGGAGCGGGCATTTTCCTTGGTGATTTCACCCTCATTTACCGCTCGTTGCAGCAATAGCCACGAGGCCAGCTGCATCAGGCGCGTGGTGAGGCGCATCGACTCGGTGGCGTAGAGGAACGAGGCTTCCCGGCTCAGGATCCGGCTATCGGCGCGGCCGTCGCCATCGAGATAGGCGGCAACCTCCTCGATCAGCGCCATGCCTTCCCGATACAGCAGATCGAAGCCCCCGGACGCCACGATGCGGGGTCCGATGGCAATGGCCTGGCTCTTTTCGTTCAGTTCCGTCACGCGACCTCCTGGCTGCTGGGCTCATGCTAGGCGCAAAAGCCCCCGCGCGTCATCTTACAGTTCGCATCAAACTGAAAAGACCTTTAAGAACAGTCCGATAGCGGCGAGAAAATGACCCCTGAAAAAGAAAAAGAGCCGTAAGAACGGCTCTCGAAGTTAACAGGGAGGCGTCAAACAGAGGGAGAAACCACTCTGAAAAATTCAGAAGAACCTGAATAATGGAAGGTTACCGCGCAAACATTAATTGCCGGTTAAAGCGTGTCGATTTCTTAACCCTGCAGATTTGCGCCCTGTTGACCAAGGTGGATGGGACGCCGCGCGGCTTTTATTGTCACAGATTTGCCATGAAGATGAACGGTTTCTGACCGCCCTATTCCACCGCCATGCAGCAGCGGCATGCTCCTATCGCCCTACCGCGAGGGAGACGAGCGATGACCAGTATGGAAGCAGGGGCCGTTGCCGGCCTTTTGGTAGCATTGATGGTGGTTGCAACGCGTCCGGCGAGTGGTCCATTGCCACCACCCGCCGGAACCAAGCCGCTGGCGGCCGAGCCCGCGCCGCTCCTGCCGCGCCCACCTAGAACTTGAACGCCGCCTCGGCGGCTTTGCGCGTGGCACCACGAGCCTCGATGGCTTCGCGCAGCCGGACAATCTCGGCCTCGAGCAGGCCGATCCGTTCAGTCAGCTCCTCCACCGACATGGTGTCGATCGCCATGCCCACTTCGTGGGTCTTGGGCCGCTTGATCTCCTCATCATCCATCGCCAACATCCTTTCGTTCATCCCCCTGAGATTAGCGCGCCGCTCTTGCCGGGCAAGATCAGTTCGCAGAGCATGGAGCCATGATCCTTCCAGCCACCATGACCGCTATCGCCATTACCCGGCCCGGCGGCCCCGAAGTCCTCGCGCCGCGTCCCGAACAACTGCCCCAGCCGGGAGCGGGTGAGGTGCTGATCCGGGTCGCTGCCGCCGGCGTCAACGGACCCGATCTCGCCCAGCGCCAGGGCCGCTACGACCCGCCACCTGGCGCTTCGCCCCTGCCGGGGCTGGAAGTTGCCGGCGAGATCGCCGCAATCGGCCCGGCAACCGCCGGCTGGCAGGTCGGCGACAGGGTTATGGCGCTGACCAATGGCGGAGGCTATGCCGAATATGTCGCAATACCCGCCGGGCAGGTGCTGCCCGCCCCTGCGGGCTGCCTGATCGACGCCGCCGCCCTGCCCGAAACCTGGTTCACCATCACCCAGACGCTGGTCATGCGGGCCGGTCTGACGCCGGGTATGAGCGTGCTGGTGCATGGAGCGGCAGGCGGCATTGGCGGCGCTGCCATCCAGATCGCGACGATTCTGGGGGCTCGGGCGATAGCCGTAACCTCCTCGCCCGAAAAGGCGGCCTATGCGCGTCGCCTCGGCGCATTGGCCAGCATCGACTATACCAGCGAGGACGTGGCGGCCCGCGCTCTGGCGCTGACCGACGGCCGGGGCGTCGACCGCGTCGTCGATATTATCGGCGGCGCCATGGCAGAGACCAATATCGCCGCCTGTGCGCGAGGCGGGCATATCGTGCAGGTCTCGACGCTGGACGGTGCCAAGGCGCAGATTTCCCTGGGCCTGGTGATGGCCAAGCAATTGACGCTGTCGGGTTCGACATTGCGGCCGCAAAGCGCAGAGACCAAGGCCGCGATCGCCGCGCGGATTCGGGCCGATCTGCTGCCGGCCCTGGCGGAGCCGGGCTTTGTGAAGCCGCAGGTGACCCGGTTCGCGCTGGAGGATGCGGCGGCGGCGCATGTAGCAATGGAGGCGCGCCAGCATGTGGGCAAGATCGTGCTGGTGACCGCGTTTGGGGCGGAGCTTGGGTAAATGCGATCGGCACTCCGGGCGCACCGGTGGGCTGGCCTGGTCGTGGCGCAAGCCACTGCTCACCCATCACTATAGTTACAATCTCATTGCAGATCGCGCGAGCAAGCCATATATTAAGCCCTGTTCCCCTCAGCAATGAAGCACGAGGCGGAGCGGTCCGGAGGAATACCGGCCGCGCCACGAGGAGTTATTTATCATGACCCAGCCCCTGTTGATGCCCAAGGCGACTGCCGTTTGGCTCGTCGACAACACTGCGCTGTCATTCGAGCAGATCGCGGCCTTCTGCACGCTGCATCCGCTTGAGGTCCAGGGCATTGCCGACGGCGACGTCGCAGGCGGGATCATGGGCGTCAACCCGATCCAGAACGGCCAGCTGACGCGCGAGGAAATCGAAAAGGCCGAGGCCGATCCGAATTATCGCCTGAAGCTGAGCGAGCCCAAGGTGCGCGTGGCCGCTGCCAAGCGCAAGGGCCCCCGCTATACGCCCATTTCGCGCCGCAACGAGCGTCCCAATGCCATCAAGTGGCTGGTGCGCAACCATCCCGAACTCAAGGACGCGCAGATCATGCGCCTGGTGGGCACCACCAAGTCCACCATCGAGTCGGTACGCGAAAGCACCCACTGGAATGCCGCCAACCTCACGGCCATGGACCCGGTGACGCTGGGCCTGTGCAGCCAGATCGACCTCGACCTTGAAGTCAAGCGCGCCTCCAAGGGCGGCCCGGGCGTGGACGAAGCCTATGAAGGCACCACGCTGATGACCGCCGAAGAAGCCATGGCCCGCTCCGGCAGCCGCGGCCATAGCGAGCAAGAGGGCGAGGAATTCGCCGAAGGCGACCATCGCCCGCACAGCCCGGCCCAGGAAGAGTTCGACGCGGACTCGGTCTTTGCCAAGCTCAAGTCGCTCAAGAGCGATACGGACAATTAAACCAGGTTTCCTGCCTGCATCAGACCCCCGCGCAAGCGGGGGTTTTTGTTTGCAATGCATAGATCTCGGCGGGCGGCCGCCTGGCAGACCACTAGTCGGCGCGGAACTTTGGTTCTTTCGCCTCCCTCCCCCTTGAGGGGAGGGATCGAGGGTGGGGGTCGCGGGGGCTTTTGCGCCGAGGCCGACAGACCCCCACCCCGGCCCTCCCCTCAAGGGGGAGGGAGGGCAGAGCCGCTAGCTTTCTCCATGGGAGAGGCGTAGGCCACCGTCACCAGCGACACCATCTCGACAGCGCCACTTCCCAGCCGCATGATTTGTCCCAGCGATCCTCGCCGAAAGAAGCGGTCGAATGGAAAACAATATCCTGCTCGCCATTTTCGTTCTGCTCGCGGCCAGCGTGGCGCTGGCGCCGCTGGCCAAGGCGCTGGGGCTGGGCACGGTTCTGGGGTATCTGGCCGCTGGCATCCTGATCGGCCCCTATGGGCTGGGCCTGGTTTCCGATAGCGAACTGATCCGCCAGGTCGCCGAATTCGGCATCGTCATGATGCTGTTCCTGATCGGGCTCGATCTGCAGCCTTCCGAAGTCTGGCGCATGCGGCACAAGGTATTGGGCCTGGGCGTCACCCAATTGCTCATCACCACCACCATCATCGCCCTGGCGCTGACCCTGACCGGCTTTACCCTCAACACCGCCATCATCATCGGGCTGGCGCTGTCCATGTCCTCGACCGCCATCGCCATTCAATCCACCCAGCAGCGCGACATCACCCGCACCGATGCCGGCCGGGCGAGCCTGGCCGTGCTGCTGGTGCAGGATGTTGCTGTCATTCCCGTGCTGGCGGCCATCCCCCTGCTCGCCATATCGGGCAGCCGCCATGCCGTGCATGAGGAAATCGATCACGCCGTGCAGGTCATTGCCGACCCGCTCGATTGGGTGACGCCGCTGATCCTGATCGGCGCCTTTATCGGCGCCATCATCGCCGGGCGCTATCTGGTCCGGCCGGTTCTGACCTATGTGGCGCGCACCGGCGTCCGCGAGGCGTTTACCGCGCTGGGGCTGGCTATCGTTTTCGGAGCGGCATTGCTGACCCAGCTCGAGGGATTTTCGCCCGCGCTCGGCGCCTTTATCGGCGGCGTGCTGCTGGCCGATAGCGAATATCGCCATGAGCTGGAAAGCAATCTCGAGCCCTTCAAGGGCCTGCTGCTCGGCCTGTTCTTCATTTCGGTGGGCATGTCCATCGCCTTTTCGGTGCTGTGGTCCGAGCCCTTGCGCCTGCTCGCCTTGGTTGGGGGCTTTGTCGGCATCAAGATTGCCGTCATGTTCGCGCTTGCAACCCTGTTCCGCATGCACCTGGCCGACCGGCTGCTGCTGGCCATCCTGCTCAGCCAGGCCGGGGAATTCGCCTTCGTCATCCTGCAATTTGCCCAAAGCACGGGGGCGCTGAGCGCCGAGGACCACGGCTTGCTCGCCGTGGCCGTTGCGCTCTCCATGGCCACGACCCCGCTTCTGCTGCTGGCCTTCGACAAGCTGGTGGCGCCCCGGCTTGATGCGCGCAGCGCCCGCGACAGCGACGAGATTACCGAACACCGCAAGATCGTGGTGCTCGGCTATGGCCGGTTCGGGCAGATCGTCACCCGCATGCTGCGGGCACAGGGGTTCGAGACCACGCTGATCGACGACGACCCGGCTCAGATCGAGCTGGTGCGCAAATTCGGCGTCAAGGTCTTCTATGGCGATGGTTCGCGCCTCGATCTGCTGCATGCCGCCGGCGTCAGCCAGGCCGATCTCGTTGTGATCGCGGTGGGCGGTGCCGACCGGATTTTGGACATTGCCCGCAAGGTGCGGCGGCATTTTCCCCAGGTGACCATTGCCGCCCGCGCCATCGACCGGGGCCATGCGCACGAACTCATGGCGCTGGGGATCGAGGTTTTCGAACGCGAGACCTTTCTTTCGGCCATTAGCCTGGGAACCAAGGTGCTGGTGCAGCTGGGCGTGGCCCCCATCGACGCCCAGCACATGGCCCAGGCCTTCGAGCGGCATGACAATCAGCTGCTGACCGATTCCTTTGCCGTGCGCGAGGACGAGGATGCCTATGTCGGCATGGTGCGCCAATCGATGAGCCTACTCGACGAAACCATGCAGGGCGACCGCCCGCCCGCGCCGCTGGACAGGAAAGACTCGCCAAGGGCGGAATAGGTTTTTTGCCCTTCGTCATCGTACACTGATCCAGCGGCTCCATCGTCCCCTCGCCCCTCAGGGGAGAGGTGAACAGACCCCGCAATTGCCCGTCGTTCAGCACAGCGGTTTTTGCGCAGGAAACGGTGGTTCCCGCTTTCGCGGGAATGACATCGTGCTAGTTTGCTTATCTCGCCCTCGACTGCCCCTCCCTCCTGCCGGAATTCCCAGAGCAATGTTCGACCCCTATTTCGTCACGGTCGCCGCGATCGCGGTGCTGATCGTCGGTCTCAGCAAGGCTGGTCTATTGGGTAGTCTCGGCATGGTCGGCGTGCCGCTGCTGAGCCTGGTCATGCCCGCCCGCGACGCGGCAGGCATGATGCTGCCGGTGCTGCTGGCCATGGATGTCATTGCCGTCTGGACCTATCGCAAGGAAGTGGACTGGCACATTCTCCGCATCATGCTGCCCGGCGCCGCCATCGGCACCATTGCCGGCTGGGTGCTCTGGTCCTTCGTTTCCGACGATGCGGTACTGCTGTTTGTGGGCGTGGTGACGCTGCTCTTCATTCTCGATGCCATCCTGCCGCTGCGCAAAAAGCTCGAGGGGCTGCCGCCCTCAAAACCCTGGGGCACGTTCTGGGGCGGCTTTGCCGGCTTCACCAGCTTTATCAGCCATACCGGCGGCCCGCCGTTCCAGATCTATGTGCTGCCCCAGCGCCTGTCGCCGGCCATCTATTCGGGCACGAGCGCGGTGTTTTTCGCCATCGTCAACACCGCCAAGCTGGTGCCCTACTTCTTCCTCGGCCAGCTCAATGTGCACAACCTGACCCTGTCCGCTTCGCTGATCCCGGTGGGGCTCATCGGCGTGCTCGGCGGGGTATGGCTGGTGCGCCGCATCTCCATGGTCTGGTTCTACCGCATCGCCTATTGGATGGTTTTCGTGCTGTCGCTCTACATCATCTGGAAAGGTGCGACGGGCCTGCTCGGCGGCGCCTAGAGGATTTCCGGCAATAAAAAAGGGCCGCAGCGTCTGTGCTGTGACCCTTCCTGTTCCGCTTTGGGGGAACAGCGTTCGCTTTATTGCGAACCTACCGTATATTTATAGAGTTCGTCCTTCACTTCGAGTTTTTTGCGCTTGAGTGCGCTGATCGCCAATTCGTCATACCGCGTGCTTTGCATCTCGGCCTGGATCTGGCGATCCAACTCCTGGTGGCGCCGTTCAAGCGCCGCAACATGGCCTTCAGTCGTCATAACAACTCCTTGAAGCTTGGTGGACATGGCGATGGTCACAAATAATTCACGCTTTGTCGACCACCTTCCGCTGCCCATGGGAAATCTGGTGCAAAACCTATTGTGATCGGTTAACCAAGAATGACGGTTGAGGCGCTGGGGAAGCATTAAATTCGATGTTGCCGCTGACCAAGGAACAGGAAGCCAGTCTGGGGTTGGAGCTGGCCACCAAACGCCAGGAACATTCCGATCTCAACGCTGCAATCGACACCCTGACACAGTCTCAGGTCGCCGATCGCATGCTGCTGCAGCGTCTCAAGAAGCGCAAACTGGCGCTCAAGGACCGCATCGTCCAGCTCGAGAATATTTTGTTGCCCGACATCATTGCCTGAGCCCGCTTCGGCTTGAGTTGCGCCCGCATTTGCGCTACGTGCCGACTTTGCAACGACCGATAGGGATGAGGTCCTTTGCTCACCAAACCTGCTGTCGCCATCGTCATGGGTAGCCAGTCCGACTGGCCCACCATGCGCCTCGCCGCCGAAACGCTCGAAACGCTCGAAGTCGAATATGAGGCGCGCATCATCTCGGCGCACCGCACGCCCGAGCGCATGGTGGAATTCGCCGCCGGCGCCCGCGCCGAAGGCTTCAAGATCATCATCGCAGGGGCGGGCGGCTCGGCCCATCTGCCCGGCATGATCGCGGCGATGACCCCGCTGCCGGTCTTTGGCGTGCCGGTCAAATCCAAGGCGCTCAACGGCCAGGATAGCCTGCTCTCCATCGTGCAGATGCCCGGCGGCATTCCGGTGGGCACGCTCGCCATCGGCGAACCCGGCGCCATCAATGCGGCCCTGCTGGCTGCGGCCGTCCTGGCGCTGTCCGACGAGGATCTGGCCGATCGGCTCGACAGCTACCGTGCCCAGCAAAGCGCGCGCGTGCCGCTCTTTCCCTCCGATACCGAGTAATCGCCCGTGACCAGCGACCTCTCCGCCCTGCCCCCCGGCAGCATGATCGGCATTCTGGGCGGCGGGCAATTGGGCCGCATGCTCTCCCTGGCCGCCAGCAAATTGGGCATGCGCACCCATATCTATTGCCCGGACGCCAATAGTCCCGCCTTCGAGGTGACCCCGCACAAGACCGTCGCCGCCTATGACGACGAGATGGCTTTGGCCGCCTTTGCCGATGCGGTCGACGTCATCACCTACGAATTCGAGAATGTGCCGGCGGCGACCGCCGAATTCCTCGCCGCCAGAAAGCCGCTGCGGCCGGGTGCCAGGGCCCTGGCCATCTCGCAGGACCGGTTGGCGGAAAAGTCGTTCCTCGCCTCCAAGAACATTCCCGTGGCGCCCCATCGCGCCGTCGCAACCCCTGCCGATCTCGACGCCGCCATGGAGGAGTTGGGCCTGCCGGCCGTGCTCAAGACCACGCGGCTGGGCTATGACGGCAAGGGCCAGCGCGTCATCCGCGAGCGGAGCGAGGCGGCGGAAGCCTTTGCCGCGCTCGAACCCAAGCCGCTGGTGCTCGAAGCCTTCGTGCCCTTCGAGAAGGAAATCTCGGTGGTCGTTGCCCGCAACCTGCCCGGCGAAGTGAGAAGCTTCGACGCCGCCGAAAATATGCACCGGCACCATATTCTCTTCACCAGCACCGTGCCCGCCGATATTCCGCCGGGCCTGGAAAAACACGCCGCCATGCTGGCCAAGGTGATCGTGGTCGCCCTCGATTATGTGGGCGTATTGGGCGTCGAATTCTTCGTCGTGCCCGGCGAGCGGCCCAGCCTCATGGTCAACGAAATCGCCCCGCGCGTGCACAATTCCGGCCACTGGACCGAGGCGGTCTGCCTCACCGACCAGTTCGAACAGCATATCCGCGCCATTCTCGGCTGGCCGCTGGGCGATCCGGCGCGGCTCGCCGATGTGGTGATGGAAAATCTCGTTGGCGACGAAGTCGGCATCGTGCCGGACGGCATTGACGGCAATACCCAGCCCCATCTCTACGGTAAGACGGAAACCCGTCCGGGCCGCAAAATGGGTCATGTGAACAGGATCGTGCGGGGCGCTTGAGGGATCGTGGCACGGTGTGGGCCTACCGCCCCAGCCACTTCTCCATAGCCGCCGTCACGGAGGCCGGATTTTCCATTGTCGGCAGATGCGCGCTGTCGGGAAAGACCACCAGCTCCGCCCCGGCAATGCCGCCGGCCATTTCCTCGGCTAGCTCCAGCGGGGTCAGAATATCGGCCTCGCCCACGCCAACCAGGGTCGGCACCGTAACAGCGCCAAGACCCGGCCGCGAATCGAGGCGCCCCAGAATCGCGGTCTGCTGGCGGATATAGGCCTCCTGCCCGACGCGCTCGGACATGGCCTGCACCTCTTCGGCCAGGGGCGTACCCAGATGCTGCGGCGCCAGGAGCGAGGTGAGCAGCGCCCGCGACACCCCGATGAACTTGCCCAGCCGGATGCTCTCAATGCCCGCGCGACGCTTGGCCCGTCGCTCCTCGTCATCGGGCCGGGCGCTGGTATCGAGCAGCGCCAGATGGGTGACGCGCTCGGGCGCCTGCCGCATGATTTCGAGGGCGACATAGCCACCCATCGAAAGCCCTGCCAGAGCAAAGCTGGCCGGCACTTGCGCCAGCACCCGCGCGGCCATGGCCGCAATCGAATCGTCCTGCGTCAGGTCCGCGACCATGGGCGAAATATCGCTTCCGATCGCCGCCAGCGGGTCGCGCCACAGCCGGCTATCGCATAACAGGCCCGGCAAGAGCACGAGATTGCGGGACATCCTGATCTCCAACAGGTTAAACACCTGACGCAAACTGCTCCGCCATGGGTACAGGAGCAAGCCCATGCACGGTTTTTCTGAGCGTGATAGTGGACAAGCCTGCGGGCTTGGGCTATAGAGCCACCCACGGTGACTGGCTCTGCTGGTCGGCGGCGTGGTTGTTTTGGCCTCGGCGCTATCATTCAAACACATTGTCTAAGCTTCGAAAGGGCGGTTGACCTTTGCAAGTAGTCGTTCGCGATAACAACGTTGACCAGGCGCTGCGCGCGCTGAAGAAAAAGCTGCAGCGCGAAGGCGTCTTCCGTGAAATGAAGCTGCGCAACTACTACGAGAAGCCCTCCGAAAAGAAGGCACGCCAGAAGGCCGAGGCCGTGCGCCGCGCCCGCAAGCTGGCCCGCAAGCGCGCCCAGCGCGAGGGCGGTCTGCCCGCTCCTGCCGCTGCCCGTCCGACGACCGCTCGTCCCGGCGCTCCGGCTGCCCGCAGCTAAGCTGTCAGCATCAAGATTTCAAACGCCGTCCTTCGGGGCGGCGTTTTTTGTTTTGGCTTATGCCAAGTGATGCGGCTGCGTCCTACTCCGACCCACAACCTGCGTTTTCCTGAAGAGCCCGCTAAACGAGGGTTCGCGCTTTCGCGGGAATGACCCGGCGGGGCAGGCGCTCACGTCTCCGGCGGGGCGTCCGCCACGGGCCGGGCCGAAATACGACGCCAAAGGGCAAGCCCGAGCGCCAGCGCGGCCATGATCGGCAGCAGCGTCACGATGGCGCTGCGCGCATCGGGAAAGAGCAGGCTTGCCAGGGTTGAACCCACAAAGCCGCCACCCACCTGGAAAACCCCGGTCAATGCTCCGGCCGCCCCGGCAATGGTGCCGAAGCCGGCCATAGCGGCGGCCGTGGTGCTGGGGCCGATAAAGGCCAGCGCCAGCATCCACAGCCCCACGGGGATCATGACCGCGAGCAGCGAATCGGGAAACAGTCGCGGCCCGATGGCAAAGCCAAGCCCGGCCAGCACGAGCAGCAGCAGCCCGATCCGCACCATCTGCAAGCCCGAGGCCCGCCGCGCCACCTGCCCGGCCACCAGATTGCCTGTGATGAACGAGCCGGTCTGGATCAGCATGGTCATGGCGAATTGAAACGGGGTAAGCCCGATATCGTCGAGCAGCACGAAGGGCAGCAGCGCCGAAAAACCGTAAAAGCCGCCAAAGGCGATCGCCAGCAGCAGAGCCGGCGCCATGAACTGGGCAGAGGCCAGCAACCGCCGGTAATTGGCGAGAATGCGAATGGGATTGAGCGGCACCTGCGCCGCCACCGGCTGAGTCTCGCGCGCGCCCAGGGACAGCATGACGATGATGGCCAAGCCAAACCCCGCCATCACCACAAACATCAAGTGCCAACTGCCCGCCAGCAACAGCGCGCTGCCCAATGTCGGCGCCACCGCGGGCGCGACAGTCAGGATCAGGTTGATCAACGTCAGAATGCGGATCGATTCCGACCCCACGAACTGATCGCGCACCATGGCGCGGGAGAGCGCGACGCCAGCCGATACGCCGATGCCCTGCAGCGCTCGCCCGGCCAGCAGCATTTCAATACTGGGCGCCAGCGCTGCGACCAGGCTTCCCAGCACATAAAGCGCGAAAAAACCGATGGCCACGGGCTTGCGGCCGAAGCGGTCCGAGAGCGGCCCACAGACCAGTTGCGCCAGGGCGAAGGCGCCGAAATAGACCGAAAGGGTCAGCTTTCCCATGGCCTCGGTGGTCGCCAGATCGGCCACCAGTGTCGGCAGGGCGGGCGCATAGAGCGTGATGCTGAGCGGCCCCGCCGCCACCATCAGCCCGCCGATAATGGCCGTGCGCCGCGCGCTCATGGGCTGGGTGGGGGATGTCATGGTAAGAGTCCAATAAGTTGAAGCAGAAAGATGGCGGGCCGAGCGGCATCAGTGGTCACAAGACCACCCCCACCCCGGCCCTCCCCTTCAAGGGGGAGGGAGTGCAAGAGCCGACGGCTTCTGCAGGAAAAATAAGAACCCCTTTAGAAGAGACATCTATCGCCCCGCCACGACCTCCGACTGTTCAAAGAACGGCTCGGCATGGCTCCAGATGCCCCGGTCCCAGAGGTCGTTATGGTCGGCGCCGGGCTCGATCCAGAGTTCGCCCTTGTTCTTGGCCAGTTCGTAGACGCGCTCGCCATTGCCCACGGTGATGGTCTGGTCGGCCGTGCCATGGGCCACCAGCACGGGCTCGTCGATCTTGGCCATCCAGTCATTGACGGGATACTGGTCCTGCATCACCCAATAGACCGGCAGGATGGGATAGCGCTCGGCGGCGACGCTGACCGCCGAATAGAATGGGGTTTCGAGCAGCAGGGCATCAGCCTGCCTTTCGCTCGCGACATAGCTGGCCGGCCCGGTGCCGATCGAACGGCCCCAGATGACGATGGGCGCACCTTGCCCTGCGGCCCAGTCAAAGGCCGCCAGGGCGTCCTGCAGAATATTGTCCTGGCTGATGGTTCCCGGCGACAGCGGGAAGCCGCGATAGTCGAAGGACAAAAAGCCGTAGCCATCGGCTACCCATTGCTCGAAGCGCTCATGTTCGGAGGAAAAGCTGCCGGCATTGCCCTTGTAATAGATGATCAGCGGCTTGCCCGGCTGCGGCGGCTGATACCAGCCATTGACCACGCCATCGCCGGAGGGAATGGTCACCTCCTGCGCCTGCGGCAATCCCGCGTCGGCCAAGGCCACCACTTCGCCAGTGGGATCGTATTGCAGCGCCCGCTGATTGACATACATGTAGACGACCACGGCGGCGTAGAGCACGACGATAACGGCCAGCACGGCAAGAATGATGCGGCGCAAGAGCTTCATGGGGCGGAATCCTAGGGTGGGCAAGGTGCCCACACACTAATGCGGTTTTCCGCTCCGTCTAGGATCAAACTGTGCCGCTACCCACAATGTCAGTCCCGCGCAGGCGGAAATGACGTCGTGATTGGGAAAGCAAATGCGCCCTAGAGCTCTTCGATCGTCTGGGCCAGCGCCCGCTCGAACACTTCGGGTGGCTGGGCGCCCGAGAGCGCGTATTTTTCCCCGAAGATGAAAAAGGGCACGCCGCGAATGCCCTGCTGGGCGGCATCGCTCGCCAATTGCTCGGTGATCGACAACTCGTTCTCGTCATTCATGGCGTCGAGGGCATCGCCCCGGTCATAGCCGAATGCGACGGCGATATCGGCCAGCACATTATCGTCGTTGATCTGCCGGTGCTCGAGGAAATAGGCCTCGGCAATGGCATTGGCCAATTCGTGCTGGATGCCCATGGGCTTGGCCAGCCGCGTAATGGTATGGGCCTTGGCGGTATTGAACATGCGCGGCTGCTGGGAAAGATCGAGATCGATCCCGGCCTTCTTGGCCTCCCCTTCCACGCGCGCCCACATTTCGCGGGGGTCCTTGCCATATTTTGCGCGCAGCATTTCCCCCACATCGACCCCTTCGGGCGGCACGCTGGGATCGAGATAGAAGGGATGGTTCTCCACCACCACCTCGACATCGTCGGGCAGCGCGGCCAGGGCCGTATCGAGCCGCGCCGAGCCGACCAGGCACCAGGGGCATACGACATCGGTGAACACATCGACCTTGAGGATTTTGGACATCGGGCAATCCTTGCCAATTCACATTGCCCAATCACATGGCGCGGAATGCCCGCCCCTGCAAGAACGCACGTTGAGGTAACCTAGGGCGTTTCCAGCTCAATTCTGCCCGTTGGTGAGCCCGAAGGGCGGCGACCAGCCGCCGGCAAAGCTCAGCCCGATCAAGGCGCTGAACCCCATCCAGAGCAGCCCCGGCGCCATCAGCAGTGCCGCGAGCGCCGAAACCCGGGCGACACGCGCAATGCTGGCAAGGCCCACGATCAGCAGAGCCATGGCAATTGCGCTCAAGGTCAGGGAATCGAGCGGCGCCACCAGGAACGGAAAGGCGATCGTGCCGGCCATCAGCCCGCTCACCCACCAGGCGGCATTGCGCCCGGCCCGGCCCTTGCCGGCTACCACCCAACGTGCTGCGCCGAACAGCGGCAAAGCGCCCAGATGCAGCACCGCGCCGAGCCAGGAGGGCATGCCGAATGGGGCAAAGAACAATGCTTGCGTGCCAGCAAGGTGAGCCGCGCCATTAGCCAGGATGAACAGCGCCAGTGGCAGCGCAGCGCTGACCATCAGACTCAGTAAATCATGCCAGTCAGCATCGAGCGCCGAAACCTGGGGGATCGCAATTGCCTTGGCCGCCATATCGGCACCTGTCGAGCGTTGTTCCGCCCAACCAATGGCCAAAACGGCAGATGAGTTCCCTATACGTCAACACAGCTATGTGATGGTGCCAGGTCCAGGCAGCCAAGAGGCAGGCAAAAAGTCCCCGGCCCGATGGCCGGGGCTCGCTTTATGGGGAATAAACCGTCTTGCCCCAGGCCGAGCTGGTATACCCGATTATGTGCCGGCTCTGACCGGCGGCCTGCGCGGTGGCGGTCAGGGCCAGAACGGCCACCGCCACAATCATCATCATCTTCATCGACAATATCCTAAGAAAAGGCCGAAGCCCCGGCGCGGTAAGACTGGATCGGAGCGGCCCCGCCCCGGATAGCCGCCCGGGGTCTTCTAGCCATCGGGCTGATTGGAGCAGATACGGCCGATGCCGTATTTCGCCGCCAGGCCGGGCGCATTGGTTACCGAAAGCCTTCCGGGCGCCGGAAAATTCCCCCAGCGCCATGGCCGGGGGAATACCGATCAGTCAAAGAAATGCGTCTTGTTCAGCGACGACGATACTGCCGGCTTCGATGTGGTAGGCTTGTTGTTGCCCGCGGCGTGGGCCGTGACGGTCAGGGCCATAAGCGCCGTCGCCACGATCAGGATCATCTTCATGATCATCTCCTCGAAATGGGCCATGGGCCCCGGCGCGACAGGGCCGAAGCGGAACGGCCCGCGCCATTTTGCCGTCCCAAGGCCGTTCTAGCCCTCTGCACCAGCCCGGCAGATACGGCCGATGCCGTATTTCGCCCGCGGATGGGGCCATGACATCGCCGACTGGTTACCGGAAGCTTCCGGCAATGGCCTCTCCAAGCGCATCTGGATCGACGGGTTTGTGCAGCAGCCGATGGCCGCTTTCCGTCGCCTCGCGCAAGCGGTCGGGCGCAGTGTCGCCCGTGAGGATGATGACGGGCAGGTCCCGGCCCAGATGCCGCCGCACCATTGCCACCGCATCCCTGGCGGTCAGGCCGCCGCTCAAGCGGTAATCGGTAATAAGCAGGTCCGGTTCGTCCTCGCCCATGGCCGAGATGACCTGCCCAGACGAGCGGCCGGCCCAGACCTGATGCCCCCAGGCCTCGAGCAGCTGGACCAGCCCTTCCAGCGCATCGGCCTCGTCGTCTATGACGGCAATAGCCAGAGGCGCCTGGCTCTCCGTTTCCGGCTGGTCCAGTGCCGCCGCGATAGGAGCGGCGAGCGGCAGCAGCAGGGAAAAGGTCGAGCCTTTTCCCACCACCGAGCGGAGCCGCAGCGCGTGCCCCAACAGGTCCGCCATGCGCCGCACGATGGAGAGGCCCAGCCCCAGACCATGCTTTTCAGCGCTGGGAAGCTGCACGAATTCGTCGAAAACCGCCTCGAGCTGATCGGCGGGAATGCCCGGACCGGTATCGAGCACCGCGATCTCGACCTGGTCACCCCGCCGCCGCACGCCCAGCAAGACCTTTCCCTCATTGGTATAGCGAAAGGCATTGGCCAGCAGATTGCCCAGAATGCGACGCAGCAAAACCGGATCGGTCTCGACCCAGGCGCCGGAAGAGACCACCCGCCAATCCAGGCCACGCTCCCCGGCGCTGGCCTCGAACTCACCCTTGAGATCGTCGAACAATCGGGCCAGTTGCACCGCCTGCACCTTGATCGGCACCACGCCGGCATCCAGCCGCGAAATGTCGAGCAACCCGTTCAGCACGCCGCCGAAATTGCCGATCACCATACGCAACCGGCTGGCAATCGCCTGGGCTGCCGACGCCGCCACATCGCCTCGCTGCGCCATGGTCCGCAGCGTTTCGACGAACAGGCTCATGGCATGCACCGGCTGGCGCAGGTCGTGGCTGGCCGCGGCGAGGAACCGCGATTTGGAGTGGTTTGCCGCCTGGGCCAGATCGCGCTGCCGTTCGAGATCGCCGATCAGGGCGAGGTTTTCCGACCGCAGCCGCACGGTCTCGGCCAGCGTCCGGAAGGTCTGCCGGCTGTAATAGAGATTGACCGCGATGAGGCAGAGCACGAAGAACAGATAGATGCGAAAGACTTCGCCCTCCCCCAGCACGCATCGCACCGCCAGCGGCAGCAACATGGCCAGCGCCGTACCCGCATAGGCAGGCGGAAAAGCCGAGAGCGAAGGCACCGCGCCGCAGGCCAGCCCCGTCAATACGATGCAGGTGAAAGCCGCCATATTGGGCTCGCCCGGAATGAACCCGACCCAGCCCACCGCGCCCCATAAAGCGGCCGAAGCCCAGGAAAAGGCGGTAGCGCGCCAGGCCCAGGTGAGCGCCTGCCCCGCCCCGCTGTCCCGGCGGAAATAGAGCCGCGCCAAAACGATCCGCGCCACGGTCAGCCCATACATGGCCCCGATCCAGCCAAACAGCGCCGCCGCCGGCACCGCATCGCGCAGCATATAGGCCACAGGCAGCGGAATGACGAAATTGGCGAAGAGGATTGCATAGGACTGGCGATAGAGCAGGTCGATAAGGGCTTCCCAAAGGGGTCTTTCCTGCACGATCCTGCCTCCGTCTCGTTCAAACCATTATCAGGCAACCATGATTCGCGCGCTGAAGGTCGTCCTGGCCGACGATCATGCCATCGTCAGGGAGGGTCTCAAACTCCTGCTCTCCACCATGGATGGCGTGAATGTGGTGGCCGAGGCAGCGAGCGCTGCCGAGATCCTGGACCAGCTCGCCGCGACCGGAGCGGACCTGCTCGTCCTCGATCTGGGCATGCCCGGCATTGCCGGCGTCCAGTTCATCCGCGAGCTGCGGGCAACCCATACAAAGTTGCGCATCCTGGTGCTCACCGCCAATATCGAGCCGCGCATGGTAAGCGCCGCCATGGAGGCGGGCGCCGATGGCTATCTCACCAAGCATGGCGATGCCGCCGAAATCGGCCAGGCCATCGCCGCCCTGCGCGAGGACAGATCCTATGTCAGCCAGGCGACGGGCTTCGCCTCTCAATCCATCTCACCCATCCCGCTGACCCGGCGCGAACGCGAAATCCTGGCCCTCATCGCCAGCGGCACCACGACACCCGACATTGCCTTGCGCCTGGGCATCAGCCCGCTCACCGCCCGCAAGCATCGCGAAAACCTGATGCGCAAGCTCGACCTGCACAACGCCGCCGAAATCACCGCCTATGCCATGCGCCTGGGCTTGCCGGCGGGGTAGGAACCGCACCAATCCCACCCACCGCCCCTCCCCTTCACCCTTTCTTGACGATAAACCGGTCCCCCGCGTCGAAATACGGCGGGCGTCGTATCCCGCTCGGCGCCGGCGCCGACCTATCTAGTCCTCCCCGCAATGTCCCAAGGGAGGACCGTCATGCCCATGATGGAAACGTGGATGCCCTTTATTATCGCCACGGCGATATTCGCCTGCATGCCCGGTCCGGCCATTCTCTATATGACGGCACAGACCCTGGCCCATGGCGGCCGCGCCGGCATAATGGCTGCACTCGGCATCCATATCGGCTGCTATGTCCATATCCTTGCAGCAGCCATCGGACTGGCGGCCCTGCTCGAACATGTTCCCACGCTCTATGCCGCCATCCGCTTTCTGGGCGCGGGCTACCTGGTCTGGCTGGGCGTGAGCATGTTGCTGAACCTCTCCCGCGCTGCGCCAGGCGGCGCCATTGCCGGCGGACCGAGTGCCATTTTCCGTCAGAGCGTCATGGTGGAAATGCTCAACCCCAAGACCGCCCTGTTCTTCGTGACCTTCCTGCCTCAATTCGTCGATCCCGCGGCCGGCCTGCCGGTGAGCCTGCAATTCCTGGCCCTGGGCATGATCGTCAATCTCGCCCTCTCGCTGGCCGATCTGGCGGCGGTTGGCCTAGCCTCGCTGGCCTCGGCCCGCCTTCCCGCGCGTGGCCACCTACTGCCGGCCATCAGCGGCTCCATGCTGATCGGGCTGGGCGTCATCCTGGTCTGGCAATCGCCGGGTCTTTGACTAAACCGGCCGCAGGATGCGCCCGGCCATGCTCGCAGCCTCGGCGGCCTGCAATTCGGTGAGGCTACCGCCTTCCTCAAGCAGTGCATTGAGGCGATAGGGCGTGAGGCGCCGCGCCAATTCGCCGGTCAACCGCTGGTGGGTGACCTGCTCGGTCAGCTCGCGGCTGGCCGTACCCCTGGCGTAAAAGGCGCTGGAAAACCCCAGCAGCCTTGCGCCCAAATCGGCGTCGCCACTCAGCACGGCCACCAGCGCCAGATGTTCGCTGGCCCGGACAATGGCCGCCGACCAGCCCAGCGCCCGGGCCTCGCGCAGGCTCTCCGAGGCGACCTGGGCCGCCTGTTCGACATTGCCCGCCGCCAGCAGATAGGAGGCCAGATTGGCCAGCCCCAGCGTCGCCTGGCGCCGATTGTGATCGCGCCCCTCCAGCATGAAGCGAATGCCGTCAATGGCGTTCTCCACCTCCCCGGCGCCGAAATCGAGCTCGGCCAGGGCGATCTGGGCGCTGGCCGTACCCCGGCTGTCCCCGACGCTGCGGCACACCGCCATGGACCGGCCGATCATGGTCCGCGCCGCGGCAAAATCGCCGCCGAGATAGGCGGCCACCCCCTTGGAGCGCAGGCAATTGGCCAGCGGCTTGGTGGGGCCCAATGGCTCAAGCACGGCCAATGCATCGTCGAGATAGGGCAGCGACCTGGCGATTGTCTGCGGGGTCAGCAGCGCCGCTCCCGCCCGCGCCAGCGCTTCCCCCAGATCCAGGGGTCGCCCGGCCGAGCGGAACAATCCTATGGCCTGGTCGGCATAGGAAAAGCCCGATTGGTCGCCATGGGCGCTATTGGAGGTCCGCGCCAGGCAGAGACGCCCCACAATGGCAGGTGAACTCTGTTCGGTACGATGCGCCATTGCCGTTTCCACCCAGCGCCCGCGCTCGCGAAACAGCGACAGCTCGTCCCACAGCCGCATGCTGTGTCCGGCCAGCTCCACGCCGAGCACGGCATCGCCATCGGCACCGAAAGCCCATTCCAGCGAAGCGCGCAGATTGTCGAGCTCAGGCTCGCACCGCGCCAGCCAGGTGACGCTGGGGGTTGCGGCCCAGCTTTCCCCGGCATCGGCAAAGCGATGGATCAGATATTCGGCGAGTTGGCGCTGCCGTCCCGCTTCGCCTTCCTCGCGCTGCTTGTCGAGCGCGTAGCGCCGCGTGGTCTCGAGCAGCCGGTAGCGCGGTTCGGCTTCCGACAGGTCAGCCGTGAGCAGGGATTTTTCGACCAATGAGGAAATCAGATCGAACATCTGGTGCTCGGCCACCGGCGCGCCGCCGATGACGCGGCTTGCCGAGGTCAGCGTACAGCCCCCGGCAAAGACGGAGAGGCGCCGCAACAAGGTCTGCTCCTCGGGCCGCAGCAGATCATAGCTCCAGTCGAGCATGGTCTGGAGCGTGCGGTGATGGGGCGGCGTCGCCTGGGCCGCGCCGCGCAGGGTGAGGAACGACTCGCTGAGATTGGCGGCCAGCCAATCGGGCCGCATCATCTTGAGCCGTCCCACTGCCAGCTCGATCGCAAGGGGAATGCCATCAACCTGCTTGCAGATGCTGGCCACCGCGGGCGCGGTTGCCGCATCGAGCACGAAGCCCTCGATGGTGGCCGAGGCCCGATCGACGAATAATTGCACGGCGCTATAGTCGATGGCCGCATCGGGCGTGATCGCCTCGGTGCGGTCGGGAAAGGCCAGGCGCGGCACGCGATAAAGGCTTTCCCCGCCCAGCGACAGGCTCTCCCGGCTGGTGGCCAGGATCGCGATGGCCGGGCAATTGCGCAGCAAGGCCTCGGCCAGCCGCGCCGAATTGGCCACCAGATGCTCGCAATTGTCGAAGATCAGCAGGGCTTCCTTCTGCGCGAGATAGGCAATAGCACTTTCCACCGCCGGCCGGTCGCCCGCGACGGGCACGCCCAAGGCGCCACACAGCGCCTCCCCCACCAATTGCGGATCGGCAATGGAGGCAAATTCCACCAGCCATATTCCATCGGCATAGGAACCCACCAACCGAAACCCGGTATCGATGGCCAGCCGCGTCTTGCCGGCGCCCCCCGGTCCCGTCAGCGTCACCAGCCGATAGCGGCGCAGGCGCTCCAGCACCTCTTCCACTTCATCGCCGCGCCCGACCAGACTATTCATCTGCCGCGGCAGATTATGCGCCCTATGGGTGCGGAACTGATCATGAAGGAATGGCGTCGGTCCGCCCAGCTCGGGCACCGATTCGGCCGATACCCGCAACAGGGCCTTGGTCTCCGCCGACGGCTCGACCGATAATTCCCGCGCCAGAATGGCCCGGCAGCGCTGATATTGCCGCACCGCCATGGCGCGCTTGCCGCTGGCCAGCAAGGCACGGATCAGGGCCCGGTGCCCTTCTTCGGCCAGCGGGTCGATTTCGATGAGGCGATTGGCGACCGGCTCGGCCTCGCTATGGCGCCCCGCCTGCGCATAGGCGCTCAGCAGCCATTCGAAGCGCCTGGTGGCAATGGCCTGCAGCTCGGCACGCCGTCCCTGCAGCCATTCCTGCGCCAGGGGATCGTGAATGCTGACGCCTTCCAGAAACTCCCCGCCATATTGCGCCACCGCCCGTTCCAGCTCCTCGATGGGGCTGTCGGGCGTGCAGCGTAGCAGGAAGGCTACATCGGAATGCACCGAACCTTCGGTGAAGGCCACGGTCTCGCGATCGATGGCAAGGACCTCATCGGCCGCATCGCCCAATGCCACCCGGATGACGGCCAGCGTCTGACGCAGGCTTTGATGGGCCTGTGCCTCGCTGCGCTCGCTCCACAGCAGCGCCCCGATTTCCTCCCGGCTGCCGCTTTGCCCACGGCGCAAGGCCAGCCAGGACAGCAGAATGCGGGCGCGTTTGAGCTTGAAAACCAGCGCGCGGCCATCCCCGGCCCGCGCCTCGAACGGTCCCAAAAGCCGAAGATAAAGGTGCGGCGCGTGCATCTCTAGTGGCAGTTCCTGCGCTTTCTCAGAAAGAAGGCTAGCAGATACAATAAAAAATCACGAGTAAATCACGCCTTTACTGTGCGGGCATCACGCCCTCATGACGATTAGTCCATATTCCCTCAATCAACGGGCACCGGACTTGCGGTGCTGAAGTCGGAATAGCGGCGCCGCCCCCGGCGCCCATCCATCGAGGGAGCGGCGCTTTCCGCCGCACATGGGTGCTGCTTCCTCGACCTGCCCTAAGTTGACCGCCGCTGAGCCCCCGCCCTTGGAGCGGGGGCGCTTTTTTTCTGCCCGAATCGCCGGGATGGTAAATCTTTCGTAAATATGTAACTATCTCCCGGTCATTGCTCGGGGGTATGTCGATGGCGGAGCTCAACACCCAGTTGGCGCGCGCGGTCAAGACCAGTGCGGTCTATGATCTTGTCACCTGTCTGCCGCTGGCCCTGCCGGGAATAGCGGGCATCTACCTGACCATATTGGACGGGCTCAACGGCGCTATCGGGCTCAGCGGCCATGTGGGCGAATTGTCGCCGCTGGCCATGATGTTCATCAATTTCCTGGGCTCGCTGATTTCGATCTGGGCGGTATTGCGCCTGATCAATCCCAGCTGGGCCAATGGGCTGACCGATGTGGTCGTGCGCGCCTTCTTCTCCATCGCCATGCTCAACGCCATCTTCAACGGCGTGCCGGGGCTGATCGGCGTGCTCTGGGTGTGCGAACTGGCGTTGCTGCTGGTCCAGGCCTATCTGGTGCACCGCGTCTGGCGCCTCGAACACGCTACCGCGATACGCACCGCGCCCAGTCCAGGCTTCCAGGCTCACGCCCCGGCCGAATAATAATCGGCTGATTCCACCGGCATTCGCCGATTGCGGACCCTTTGTTGGATAACAGAGGCCGGGTTCAGTTCGCCTTCCACAAGCATCGGCGCCAGCATGTGATGGCAGCCGCGCTTGACCTGTCCGGCGAAAGGCGGCAGAGCCTTTACCGCCAAGGCCGCGACGGAGACCCGCAATGACCGATCTTGTCGAGCGCCTGGAAGCGCTGGAAACGCGCATTGCCTTCCAGGACCAGACCATCGAGGAACTCAACGCCACCATCACCGCACAATGGCGGGTGATCGATGGCCTGACGCGCAAGCTGACCACGCTCGAGGAACAGGTCCGCTCGGGCACCCATATTGCCGACCCGAGCGCCGAGCCCCCGCCGCCGCATTATTGAGCCGTCCGCCCGAGGGGAACCAGACATGACATTTGCCGATGACGAGCTGCTCGCCTTTGCCGAGCATGGCGCAGCGCCATTGCCCCCAGCCGTGACCCGGGGCCACGTGTCGCACGATGGCGCACGCATCTGGTACGCGACTTACGGCACCGGCATTCCGGTGCTGCTATTGCATGGCGGCCTCGGACATTCGGGCAATTGGGGCCATCAGGTTCCCGCCCTGATCGAGGCCGGCTACCAGCCCATTCTCATTGACAGCCGTGGCCATGGTCGCAGCACGCGCGACGAGCGGCCCTATAGCTATCAATTGATGGCGTCCGACGTGCTGGCCGTGCTCGACCATCTGAGCATCGCCCGCGCCGCGGTGATCGGCTGGAGCGATGGCGCCTGCATCGGCATGGTATTGGCCAGCCAGGCGCCCGAACGCGTGGCTGGCCTGTTCTTTTTCGGCTGCAACATGGACCCCAGCGGCACCAATGTCGAGATCGCCGCCAGCCCCCTGCTCGATCGTTGCTTCGGCCGCCACGGCAAAGACTATGCAGCGCTCTCGGCCACCCCGGACCAGTTCGAGCCGTTCACCAAGGCCGTTGGCCGCATGATGGCGAGCGAACCCAATTACTCGGCAGCCGATCTGGCCGCCATCGCGGTTCCGGTGGTGATCGTGCAAAGCGAGCACGACGAATTCATCAAGCCCGAGCATGCGCGCTATCTCGCCGAAACCATCCCCGGCGCAACACTGCTCGAACTCAAGGGCGTCAGCCATTTCGCCCCGCTCCAGCGCCCGGCGCAGTTCAATGGCGCGGTATTGGATTTTTTGACTGGGCTTTAGGCCCGTTGAGGGGATACTCCGATCCCCTCAATGCCCCAGCGATTTGACGATATCCTCGGTCACCTTCTTGGCGTCGCCGAACAGCATCATGGTATTATCGCGGAAGAACAATTCGTTCTGCACCCCGGCATAACCCGCCGCCATGCCGCGCTTGATGAACAGCACGGTGCCGGCATCCTCGACATTGAGCACGGGCATGCCATAGATCGGCGAGGTCTTGTCGGTCTTGGCCGCCGGATTGGTCACGTCATTGGCGCCGATCACGAAGGCGACGTCCGACTGGGCGAATTCGGAATTGATATCTTCCAGCTCGAACACTTCGTCATAGGGCACATTGGCTTCGGCCAGCAGCACATTCATATGCCCCGGCATACGACCGGCCACCGGGTGGATGGCATATTTGACGGTGACGCCTTCCTTCTTGAGCAGGTCGGCCATTTCGCGCAGCGCATGCTGGGCCTGGGCCACGGCCATGCCATAGCCGGGCACGATGATGACCTTGCCGGCATTTTTCATGAGGAATGCCGCGTCTTCGGCAGCACCCTGCTTGACAGGCCGGTCATCCTCGGCGGCGGCCGCCGCGCTGCTATCGGCGCCGAACCCGCCCAGGATCACCGAAATGAAGCTGCGGTTCATCGCCTTGCACATGATGTAGCTCAGGATCGCGCCCGACGAGCCCACCAAGGCGCCGGTGATGATCAGCGCCGTATTGCCCAGCGTGAAGCCGATGCCGGCAGCGGCCCAGCCCGAATAGGAATTGAGCATCGACACCACGACGGGCATGTCGGCCCCGCCAATGGGGATGATCATCAGTCCGCCCAGCACCAACGCCAGGATCGTGGTGAGCCAGAACAGCCACGGATTGCCCGTGACGACGAAGGCCCAGACGAGCCCGATCAGCACCAGGCCCATGGCGATATGGATGGCATGCCGCGCCGGCAGGATGATCGGCTTGCCGCTCATATTGCCGTTGAGCTTGGCAAAGGCGATGACCGAGCCGGTAAATGTGAAGGCGCCGATAGCGACGCCCAGGCTCATTTCCACCAGCGCCTGCGGATGGATGGCCCCCACAGCGCCAATGCCGAAAGCCTCGGGCGCATAAAGCGCCGCCGCTGCCACAAAGACCGCAGCCAGGCCCACCAGCGAGTGGAAGGCCGCCACCAATTGCGGCATGTCGGTCATCTTGACCGTGCGGGCCATGTAGGCGCCGATGCCGCCACCAATGCCCAGCCCGCCAATGATCAGAAGCCAGCTGATCCAATCGGACGGAGCCGCGACGGCGAGCGTGGTGAGGATGGCAATGCCCATGCCCACCATGCCCTGGAGATTGCCCTGGCGGGCCGTACGCGGGCTCGATAGCCCCCGCAGCGCCAGGATGAACAGCACCCCGGCCAAAAGATAGAGCAGCGCAGCGATATCGGCAGAGATCATCGGGCTCAGCCCTTCTTCTTGTACATGGCCAGCATCCGCTGGGTGACGAGGAATCCGCCAAAGATATTGACTGATGCAAAGACCAGGGCGATGAAGCCGAAGAGCTTGGAAATCCAGCTGGCGTCAGCCGCCAGATGCACGCCCACCGCCAGCAATGCCCCGACCACGATCACCGAGGAAATAGCATTGGTGACGCTCATCAATGGGGTATGCAGCGCCGGGGTCACCGACCAGACCACGAAATAGCCCACAAAGATCGCCAGCACGAAAATGGCCAGGCGGAAGGTAAAGGGATCGATCGCCCCGCCCAGCGCGCCATGCGCCACCGCCGCGATCACATCCGCGCCCTGTTCTGCCGTCGCTTCCATTTACTTGGCCTCCTTGGGAGCCGCGGCTTTCCTGGCCGCGGGCTTATGGTCTTCCACATGCTCGCCGGGCTTGGCGCTCGGCTTGCGCGTGCCGCGCTTGGCCGCCGGCTTGGGCGCAGCGGCGGCCGAATGGTCCGCCTCGTGATCCTTGGGAGCCGCTGCCGGTTTTTTGGCACGCACCTGCTTGGCGGCCGTGTGGTCCTCGACATGCTCGGCAGGCTTTGCCGCAGCCTTGCGCGCCGGACGCTTGGCCGGGGCATGATCCTCGACATGTTCAGCAGGCTTGGTCGCCGGCTTGGCCGTGCCGCTGCGGCGGGCCACCGGCGCCTTGGCGGCAGCGTGATCTTCCACATGCTCTGCCGGCTTGGCCGCGGCCTTGCGGACCGGGCGTTTGGCGGGGGCGTGATCCTCGACATGTTCGGCGGGCTTGGTCGCCGGCTTGGCCGTGCCGCTGCGGCGGGCCACCGGCGCCTTGGCGGCGGCATGGTCTTCGACATGCTCAGCCGGTTTGGCCGTTTTTGCTGCCGGCTTCTGCTTGGCGGCCGAATGATCTTCCACATGCGCCGCCGGCGTCGCGGCAAAGCTCGGATGCACCACCGCGCCATCGCGCGTCAGCATGGTCGCCTTGACCAGTTCGTCATCCCAATTGATCGCCAGCACCTTGCCCTTGGCATCGATCAGCGTGGTGACGAAAGCCAAGAGGTTCCGCGCATAAAGCTGGCTGGCCGTGGTGGGGATGCGCCCCTGCACGTTAGTGTAACCGATGATCTTGACGCCGTTATGCTCGACGACCTTGCCTGGCTGGGTCAGTTCGACATTGCCGCCGCGTTCGGCCGCGAGGTCAACGATCACCGAACCGGGCGCCATGGATTCCACCATGGCCTTGGTGATCAGAAGCGGCGCCGGACGCCCCGGGATCAACGCAGTGGTGATGACGATATCCTGCTTGGCGATATGGCTGGCGGTGAGCTCGGCCTGCTTGGCCTGATATTCGGCCGACATCTGCTTGGCATAGCCGCCCGCGGTTTCGGCCTGCTTGAATTCCTCGTCCTCGACGGCGACGAACTTGCCACCCAGGCTTTCCACCTGCTCCTTGGCCGCCGGACGCACATCGGTAGCCGAAACCACAGCGCCCAGCCGCTTGGCGGTGGCAATGGCCTGTAGCCCTGCAACCCCCGCGCCCATGACGAAAGCCTTGGCCGGCCGCACCGTACCAGCCGCCGTCATCATCATCGGCAGCGCCCGGTCGAACTCGGCCGCCGCTTCGATTACGCCTTGGTAGCCGGCCAGGTTCGCCTGGCTCGAGAGAATGTCCATCACCTGCGCGCGGGTAATGCGCGGCATGAATTCCATGGCAATGGCGGTGACACCCACCTTGGCCAGCGCCGCCACATCCTTGTCATTGCCATAGGGGTCGAGCGCCCCGATCACTAGGGCACCCTTGGCAACGCCAGCCAGCCCGGCAGCGGCAGGCCGCCGCACGGTCAGCACGATTTCGGCATCCTTGAGCGCCGCATCGGCAGTGGCCACCAGGGTCGCACCGGCCGCGACATAATCGGCATCGAGAATGCGCGAGCCGAGCCCAGCCCCCTTCTCCACCGTCACGCTGCCCCCCAGACCCACGAGCTTGGCCACGGTTTCTGGCGTGGCCGCAACGCGGTTCTCACCCTCGAAGCGTTCACGGACGATGGCGATCTTCATGCGGTGCCTCCTGCGGCGGCAGGGCGCGGAAAGCGCACTGCGGGGTGCGACGATATAGCGGCGCCGGGCAATCGTCCGGCGCAGTGATCAACTGCCGGGGACCGGCCCCGCAATTCTGCTATTTCTTGGACAGGATGCCCATGATGGGCGGCACGACGAAGCTGGCCAGGATCAGCACCAGGCCCAGCACCGGCTGGTCCGCGATAATGGCGAAATAGAGCCCCACCATCATGATGGCGATGCCCAGAATGGTATATTTGGTGACCGTGACGAAGCCGCTATAGGTGGCCTCGTGCTGGGCATAATCCATCGGGGATTCTTCGCGCAGGGGCGGAAGCGGTTCGTGCTTGCTGGCTGCCATGGTGGTCCTCAAATAGTCCAGTCGTCTCAAACTCGGATGCGCCGGCTAAGGCGCATTATGGATTGGTCGCTTCCAGTTCGTCGATCAAGCTCTCGATCATCGACAGGCCCAGCGACCAGAATTTGGGGTCTTTCGCGTCGAGCCCGAAGGGCGCCAGCAATTCGGAATGATGCTTGCTCCCGCCGGCCTTAAGCAGTTCGAAATACCGCTCCGCAAAGCCTTCACTGGCCTTCTCATACTGCGCGTAAAGCGAGTTCACAAGGCAGTCTCCGAAGGCATAGGCATAGACGTAGAACGGGGAATGGATGAAGTGGGGAATATAGGCCCAGAAGATGTCATAACCTTCATTGGCAATGATGGCGTCGCCCAGCGATTCCGCCTGCACATCGAGCCAGATCTGGTTGATCTCCTCGGTGCGCAATTCCCCTTG
The DNA here is from genome assembly GCF_030159855.1 of Devosia yakushimensis. Taxonomy (NCBI): domain Bacteria; kingdom Pseudomonadati; phylum Pseudomonadota; class Alphaproteobacteria; order Hyphomicrobiales; family Devosiaceae; genus Devosia; species Devosia yakushimensis. The sequence goes on from NZ_BSNG01000003.1 coordinate 57,785, forward strand.
CCGGCGTGCGGTATGGACGCGCCGCTCGAACGTGTAGAAGGCGATCTGCCGCACCACGGTGTTGAGCATATCCTCCACTTTTGAGGACAAAAGCGCGAAACGCTGCTGGGGATCGGTGGTCTTGTCGAGCAGCGAGCGGAAGGTCAGCATCTCGCCGAAGACCGAGGCGGTTTCCGCCAGGGTGAGCGGGGTATTGGCCAGGATCGGCCCCTGCGCCGCCGCCAACCGCTGATGCACGCCATGGCCCAGCTCATGGGCCAGCGTCATGATGTCACGCGAGCGGCCCAGATAATTGAGCATCAGATAGGGATGGGCGCTGGGGACGGTGGGATGGGCGAAGGCCCCCGACAGCTTGCCCTCGGCCACCGGGGCATCGATCCAACCCGAATTGAAGAACGGCTTGGCCACTTCCGCCAGCTCGGGCGAGAATTTGCCATAGGCTTCGAGCACGGTGGAAACAGCGCTATCCCAATCCCAGGTCCGCTCGTCGCTGGTGGGGAGCGGGGCATTGCGGTCCCAGGCATTGAGCCTGTCCTTGCCGAACCACTTGGCCTTCATCTTGTAATAACGGTGCGACAGGCGCGGATAGGCCTCGGTCACCGCCTGCTGCAGCGCATCGACCACTTCGCGCTCCACCGAATTGGCCATGTGCCTGGAATCGGCAATGTCTTCATAGCCGCGCCAGCGATCGGAAATTTCCTTGTCCTTGGCGAGAACATTGGTGATGTGGGTAAAGAGACGAGAATTGTCCTTGAGCGTCTTGCCCAGCGCCTTGAAGGCGGATTCGCGCTTCTTCTCGTCCTTTTCCGACAGCAGATGGAGCGTTGCTTCCATATTGAGCTGTTCGCCATCCACCTCGAAGATGAGGCTGGAAAGCGTCTCGTCGAACAGCCGGTTCCAGGCTGAATAGGCGGTGACCGACTTGTCGTGGAACAGCTCTTCGAGCTTGTCGTCGAGCTGATAGGGCTTGGCCTTGCGCAATTCGGCAAACCAGGTGCGGTAACGCGCCAACTCCGCATCCTTGGCAAAGGCGGCTTCCAGATCAGCGTCCTCGATGCGGTTGAGCTCGAGTTCGAAGAACAGCACCTTGGTCGACAGGTTCGTCAGCGCCTCATTGGTGTCGCCCATGAATTTGGCGCGATCCGGATCAGTCGATTTCTGCGCATATTGCAGAAAGGAGAAGGAGCCGATCTTGCCCGAGAGGTCGCCCAGCACTTCGCTGGCCTTGATCGCCTCAACCAGCTTGCCCGCCTTGGTCAATTCGACCAGCTTGCCCTTGTAGGTAGCCTCGAACTGCGCCGCGAGATTTTTGGCCTCGTCCAGCGCCACGGCGAATTCCTTGCTGTCCTTGCCGGGATAAAGATCGGAAAGGTCCCATACCGGCAGGTTCCCGAATTGATTGTGGCCCTTTTGGCTGGTCGCTTCGGTCATGGCATGCTCTCTCCGGCTGGTCCAATTGCGGGCGGACCTTAGCCAGCGGTGGAGGCGCTGTGAAGGGTGCCCCATCAATCAGCGAGTCAAATCGCTGCGCCTGTTCAGCTATCCTGCCGGGCCAGCACCACGATCTCGCTGCCAGTCGCATCCAGCAGGATCAGCTTGTTGCGTTCCACGTCGAGCCGGTAGCTCGCCACCCGCCCCAAAGCGTCAAGAAATTTCTGCTCCTGGTCCATGATGGCCGGTGCACAGGCCATCTCGGTCGAGAACAGATTGCCAAAGCTCAGCGCCGCGTCATCGTGGTTGGCCGCGCCGCCGAAGCGGTTGCAGCCGCCCATGCCGCTCACCTGTCCATCGGGCGCAATCTCCAGTGTGGTCTGGAGGTTATCGATGACGCCACGCCCGTCGATATCCTCGGCCAGCCACCGCCCGTAGGGCCCGCCATCGCTGGCCGCCGACAGCGCATCGGCGACGCGCTCGACCAGGATATCGGTAGCATCGGGGCCAGTCCCGAAGACGCTGTTGCGCGTGGTCGAGATGAAGAGCAATTGGCCGCCCTCGGTGATGCGGGCGGAAACCGCATAGCTATGCCCCGGCACGATGGCATCAGGATCATAGGCGATGGCATAAGCATAGGGCGGCGATTTACCGCTGGCCACGGCCTGACCCAGCACCTTGGCCGGAGCATCGGCAAGGGACACATCGACCAGCTCCACGCTGACCTTGGCCGTGTCGGGCAGCATGATGCGTTCGCGGAAAAACACCGTACCGCTGAGCACCGCACCATCGGCCATTACACTTCCTCCGGACAGGATAAGGGCGACGATACCCGCCACCAAGGATGCGAAAATTCTGCTCAGGACCATGATGCTTCCCTTTTGGTTTGGGCGATCCTAACGAGCGGAGGACGGGGCGTCCATTCGGGGGAGCGCAAGGCCACAATGTCCTCTGTCTCCCCCAAATCCCACACGGTTAATCCCCTCTTAAACCCCTTGCCCCATCCTCCTCCCAAAACGGCACACCAGATTCGTGCCGGGACCAATGCCTGAGGTAAGTATGACGCGTGTTCTCGTTGTCGACGATGATCCGGTGCAGCTGCGGCTCACCGCCGAAATCGCCAACCGCGCCGGTTTCAAGCCGCTGACCGCCACGGGGGGTGAGCAGGCGCTGGCCATTCTGCGCGAGGACCGCAATATCGGCGCCATGATCCTCGATCTGGTCATGCCCGATCTGGACGGCATGGGCGTGATGGAGGCGATGCGCCGCGAGCGGCTGACCACACCCGTCATCATCCAGACCGCCAATGCCTCGCTCGAAACCGTCATCTCCGCCATGCGCCAGGGCGCGGCGGACTATTTCGTCAAGCCGGTATCGCCCGAACGCCTCGTCATCTCGCTGCGCAATGCCATGAAGCTCGATACGCTCGAAGCGGCCATCCGCGCCGAGCATGCCCGCAGGACCGGCACTTTCACCGCCGCCGACATGATCGCCAAGGCCCCCGCCATGGGCCGCGTGCTGACGCTTTGCGCCAAGGCCGCCAAATCCACCATTCCCGTCTTGATCGAAGGGGAAACCGGGGTCGGCAAGGAACTGATCGCCCGCATCATCCAGGGCTCGGGAGAGCGCGCCGGAAGGCCCTTCGTCACCGTCAATTGCGGCGCCATCCCGCCCAATCTGGTTGAATCCGTGCTGTTCGGCCACAAGAAGGGGGCCTTTACCGGCGCCATTGCCGACCAGCCGGGCAAATTCGCCGAAGCCCATAACGGCACGCTCTTCCTCGATGAAATCGGCGAATTGCCGCCCGACACCCAGGTCAAATTGCTGCGCGCCTTGCAAGATGGCGAGATCGAGCCAGTCGGCGCCAGCCGCACCGAAAAGGTCAATGTCCGCGTTATCTCGGCCACCAATAGACGCCTTTTGAACCTGGCCAAATCAGGCGAGTTCCGCGAAGACCTCTATTACCGCCTCAATGTCTTTCCCATCTATGTGCCTCCACTGCGCGAGCGCATGGAGGATGCGCCGGCCCTGGTCGCCATGTTCATCGCCCGCTTCTCGGCCGAAGCCGGCAAGCGCGTGCTGGGGCTCTCCCCAGCCGCGCTCGACCTGCTCACCGCCTATGACTGGCCCGGCAATGTCCGCCAGCTCGAGAACGCCGTTTACCGCGCCATCGTGCTCAGCGACGGCGCTTTCCTCGAAACCGTCGATTTCCCCCAGATCGTCGCCCAGTCGGCGGGGCGCGACATTGCGCTATCGGATATCGAAACCGTGCCGGTGCCTGCTGCGCCGGTCCATATCGACACCGCCCCGGCCCGCCAGCGCGCCTACGAGGATTTTTCGCCCGCGCCCGACCGCTTTCTCGATGCCTCGGGCGAAATCGCGGCTCTGGCTGAAATCGAGCGCGCCGCCATCGTCTTTGCCATCGAGCATCATGGTGGACGCATGTCGCGCGTGGCCCGCGCCCTCAAGATTGGCCGCTCTACCCTCTACCGCAAGCTGCACGAATATGGTCTGGCTGAGGACCTGATCAACGACGCAGCATGACGGCAGGGTAATGAGCGAGCCTATTCCGGTCTTTGATGGCCACAATGACATTCTGGGCCATCTGGCGACATCGGACGTGTCCGATCCTGTAACGGCCTTCCTCACCGGCTCCTTTCCCTGCCATGTCGATCTGCCCAAGGCCCGGGCGGGCGGCTTTGCCGGCGGCATGTTCGCCGTTTTCTGCCCTTCGCCGAAAAAGCCGGACGGTACGCTGCCCCCGGGCATGGCTTTCGACATGGCGCCCCTGCCGCTGGACCTCGTTCCCGCCCAGGCCGATGCCATCAAGCAGATCAGCCTGCTCTACCGGCTCCAAGCCGCCGGGGCCCTCGCCGTCTGCCGCAGCACGGCCGAGATCAAAGCGGCCATGGCCGCGGGTAAAATCGCCGCGGTGCTCCACCTCGAAGGCGTCGAAGCCGTGGATGCCGATCTGCAATTCCTCGATGTGCTCTACGCCGCGGGCCTGCGCTCGCTCGGCCCGGTCTGGAGCCGGGACAATATTTTCGGCCATGGCGTGCCGTTCAACTTCCCCGGTTCGCCCGACACCGGTCCGGGCCTCACCGATGCTGGCAGGCGCCTGGTCGAAGCCTGCAACCGGCTGGGCATTTTGGTCGACCTCTCCCACATCACCGAAAAGGGCTTTTGGGATGTGGCCGAAGTCTCGACCGGCCCGCTGGTCGCCACCCATTCCAATGTCCATGCCATCTGCCCCTCCCCGCGCAATCTCACGGCCGGGCAGCTCCGGGCCATTGCCGATAGCGATGGCATGGTGGGCCTCAACTTCGCCACCGGCTTCCTGCGGCCCGATGGAGCCTGGCGCACCGATACCGATATCGAAATCATGCTGCGCCATCTGGACGCCATGATCGAAGCAGTCGGCGAAACGCGGGTGGGCCTCGGCTCCGATTTCGACGGCGCCATGCTGCCGGCCGCCATTGGCTCTTCGGCCGGGCTGCAGATGTTGATCGAGGCGATGAGCAAGCATGGCTATGGCGAGGCGCTGATCAAGCGGCTGGCGCATGGCAATTGGCTGGCGCTGTTGGAACGGGTGATCGACCGGTAGAGTGGCCTACCGCCCGCGCGGGAATGACGGGGGAACGACATCGGGGAAGCTAGACCTTGGCTAACCGCTCAACCCCCGCCATCACCGCCTCGGTCACCCCCGGCTCGGACATGGCGTGCCCCGCCCCTTCAAGCAGCACGATCTCGGCATTCCCCCAGGCCCGGTCCAATCCATGGGACATCGCCGGCGGGCAGAGCAGATCGAACTGCCCCTGCACGATCACTCCGGGAATATCCTTGAGCCGTCCTGCCCCGGCCAGCAATTGCGCGGACGTGAGGAACGAATCCTGCGCGAAATAATAGGCCTCCATAAAAGCCGTCGCGGGCAGCCGCGTGCCATTATGGATTTCATCGAGATCGAGCCGGGTTTTGGCCGGACGCGCCTCCGACAAAACCCGCTCCACATCGTGCCAGGCTCGCGCCGCCGGACCGTGGATCGCCGGGTCGGCATGGAGGATGCGCCGGAAATAGGCGTCGAGTGGCTGCTCCCTCTCGTCTTGCGGGAGCAGGCTCAGGAAATCCTCGTAAAGCCCGGGGTGAAAGGCAGCAAGCCCCGTGCCAAAGGCCCAGTCCAGTTCAGCCCGCGTTCCCAGAAATGTCGCGCGCAGCACAAGGCCACTGACCCGCTCGGGATGCGTCTGGGCATAGGCCAGGCCCAGCGTCGCGCCCCAGCTACCGCCCACCACCAGCCAGCGCTCGATACCAAGCGCCACCCGAACCCGCTCCATATCGGCAATCAGGTGTTGGGTCGTATTGTACTCCCGCGACCGGGCCGGAAGGCTGCGTCCGGCGCCGCGCTGGTCGAACAGCACGGCCCGAAAACGACCGGGATCGAACAGTCGCCGATGGGACGGTTGGCAACCGCTGCCCGGCCCGCCATGGAGATAGACTGCGGGGATGCCATCGACCTGGCCCACGGTTTCGACATAGAGGCTGTGACCATCGCCCACATCGAGCATCTGCGATGTCAGCGGGGCAAACGGATCAGCCCCGCCATCGGGCGCTGTCAAAGCTCCGGCTCCAGCGTGCCGCCGGCGAAATTACGATAGATGAAGCGGTCCCCGCCTTCACTGGCTTCCCGCTCGGCCGTCTTGAAAATGGCCTCATGCATGGGCGAGAGATGGCAGGCCGGATCGGTATTGCCCGCACTGCCGGTCAGCGCGAAGGCCTGACAGCGGCAGCCGCCATAATCGACCTCCTTGAAGGCGCAGCTCTGGCAGGGCTCGGGCATCCAGCCGGTGCCGCGATAGCGGTTGAAGGCGTCCGAATTCTGCCAGATCCAGGCGATGGAGTGATTGGAGCGCACCGATTCAAAATTGAGGTCGGTGATCGTCTCGGCAGCATGGCAGGGCAGGATTTTGCCCGAAGGCGTGATGTTGAAAAACTGCCGCCCCCAGCCACCCATGCATTTCTTGGGGCGCAGGGCATAATAGTCCGGCACCACGAAATCGATATCGAGAATACCATGCAGGCGGGCCCGCTCTTCCTCGACAATGGCCGTCGCCTCATCGATCTGCTCGATCGTCGGCATCAGCGCGGCGCGGTTCTTCAGTGCCCAGCCATAATACTGTACATTGGCGACTTCGATCCGGTCGGCGTCGAGCTCGACTGCCAGCCCGATCATCTCGCGTAGCTGATGCAGGTTCTGCCGGTGCATCACCGCATTGACGGTGAGCGGCAGGCCCAGCTCGCGCGACCATCGCGCGACCTCGAGCTTTTTGGCATGGCCATTCTTGAAGCCGCCAATGCGATTGGCCAAGACGGGATCATTGGCCTGAAAGCTGATCTGGATATGGGCCAGCCCCGCATCGGCCAATTCGGCCAACCGCTCTCGCGTAATCAGCACGGCCGAGGTGATGAGATTGGTATAGAGCCCCAGCCCCTCGGCATGGCGCACCAGCTCGACCAGGTCCTTGCGCACGCTGGGTTCGCCGCCGGAAAAATGCACCTGCAGCACGCCGATCTCGGCCAGCTCGGTCAGCACCTTCTTCCATTCGTCGGTGGTCAGCTCATTGCCCGCCCGCTCCATCTCGATGGGGTTGGAGCAATAGCCGCATTGCAGCGGGCAACGATGGGTGAGTTCGAGCAGCACCGCCAGCGGAATGCCAAAGGCCTGCGCGACGGACTGGCCTTCGAGAATAGCCAGGCCATCATTGGTGTCGGCCAACACGGGGCTGGCATCGCTCAGTGTCGGGCTCATGGCTTGGCCGCCTCGACCAGAAAGCCGGAATCCGCCAAGTCCTGCAGCATGGCGATGATATCGCCCGCAATCTCTTCGCGCGGCGCATTGTAGATGCCAGCCAGATGATCGGTAATGAGAGTGACGCTGCGCTGCCCATCGCAGAGCTTGAGCACTTCGACGGCAATCTCGTCGGGCGCCATCACCCGCTCGGGCACCAGCAGCACCCAGCGTTGCCGGGTTTCATCGAGACGCAATTTGGTGCCGCGCGCCAGGGCCGGCACGCTCTCCTCCGAAACCTGCATGCGCCGCCGTGTGGCGGGTGCAACAAGCCCGCTCATGATGCCGCCGCCGGCACGAAAGCGCCTGGCGGCACATGCCCCTCGACATAGGCGTGATAAAGCGCATCGAGCTGCACCCAGAGCACATTGGTCTTGAAGATCAGCGCATTGCACACCGCCTGCCGCTCGGCGGGCGTCCTGGCATTGGCCTTGACATAATCGAGCGCGAAATTGGCGTCGCGTGGGGCCTGTTCCAGGCGGCGCTTGAAATAGGTCATGACGCCCGGATTGATGAAGTCGTAATGCTCCAGCATGCCAGAGATACGCTCCTCATGCAGGTTCGGCGCAAAAAGCTCGGTCAGCGATGAGGCGATGGCCTCGAGCGGGCTGCGATCGCGCACGAAATGGATATAGGCATCCACGGCAAAGCGCGTCGCCGGCAGAATGCCCTCGGCGGATTCGACATAGTCATTGTCGAGCCCCAGCCCCGCGGTCAGTTGCAGCCAGCGCTCAATGCCGCCTTCGCTGCCCACATCGCCATCGTGATCCTCGATGCGGTGGCGCCATTCAATGCGGGTCGCCCGGTCGCGGAAGCGCGAGATGACAACGGCGTCTTTGAGCGGGATCGAGCTTTGATAATAATAGCGATTGAGCGCCCAGGCCTGCACCTGCCCTTTGTTCAGCTTGCCACCATGCAGCAGGTGATGGAACGGGTGCAGATTGTGATAGCGGGTGGCGCCGATGGCGCGCAGTTGGGCTTCCAAGTCTTCGGGGCTATTGAGCACCGCGTCGGACGCGACCGAAAAAGCTGTCATGGCTGTCAAAGCGTCATCTCCATCCCATCGGCGGCAATGATCCATCCCGCCTGTTCTACTTGCCCCCGCTCAGGCGCATCGCGCCGCCAGGCCGGGTTTGAATTGTTGATATGCAAAAAGACCTTGCGGCCGATCTCCAACCCCGCCAGCGCCGGCATGGCCGCATCCATGGCGATATGGCCCATGCGCTGCCCGGTCTTTTGGCCCAGGCCCAGCGCGACCAATTCATCGTCCCGCCAGAGCGTGCCATCGAAGAAAACCAGATCCGCCCCGGCCAGCTTTTTGGTCACATCCGGCGTGATGGCGGCGCAGGCTGCGAGGAAAACCAGGGTTTTGCCATTGCGCGTGATGCGCAAGCCCAGCGTATCGCCCTCATCATTTTCCGCAGCGCCTTCGAGATAAAGCGCCGTCTTGCCCGGCGCGACAAAGGGTTCGATGAGGAGGCCCGAACCGGAGCCGTCGGGCAGTTTCGGCTCGAATGTTACATCCGTCTCGATGGCGATGCGCGCGACCTTTTCCGGGTTCAGCGCATTGAAAATGCTGTTGGCCCGCAAAATCTCCTGCACCCGCTGATGCGCGTAGAGGGCAAAGGGCGAGCCTTCGCGCAGCGACAATAGGCCCGTCACCGCATCGACTTCGCCATTGGTGAGAATCACCCCGGCAATCGGGCTGTGGCGCAGGCCCTTGGGATGCAGCACCGGCGTGTCGATGATCTGCTGGCGCAGATCGGGCGCAGCATTGATCAGGAACCAATGTTCGCCGTTCCCGCTGATGGCGATGGAGGCCTGGCTCGCGCGCAGGCCCGGCTCGCTTCGCGCCGCCAGGCAATTGCTGCATCCGCAATTCCATTGCGGCAGGCCGCCGCCTGCCGCGGAGCCCAGGATGACGATTTTGATCATTGTCCCTGTCCGCGGCAGGCCACCAACTACTTGCGCGTGGCGCAAGCGTACATGTTGATTTCCATGCTGACGGGAATCTCGATGATGGTGGGTTTCTTCCAGGCCATTTCAGGTCTCCTCACAAATGCGGCATGATTGCCGCTGCCTGTGAGGGTGACCGCTGCAAGGCGTGAACGCACTCTATGGCAGCAATAGCTTTTGCCTATAGTGCTGGTGTTGCTGGAATTTCCGCGGGCGCTGCGCCCGAAACCTAAAAATCCTCCGCCATATCCCCCGCCAGAAAGGGCGGCGTCGGCAGCACGCCCGGCGTGGCATAAACGGCCGCACTCTGCTGCAGCAGTTCCAATAGGCTCGCATAGGGCTCGGCCCGCCGGTATTGCGAGGGCACCAGCGCCACGATCCGGCGCGGCGGCGCCTTGACCCGATAGAGCCGCACCCCGCCCGGCGGCCCATTGCCGGCAATAGTGGCCAGAGCCGGCGCCAGGCACACGCCCGACCCCGCCCGCACCAGCCCGATCGCGGTCTCGAAACTGCGGCATTGCGCGACCACGCGATGCTGCGGCAGCATCCGATCATACCAATCGGCCACGCGATTGGCCTGCTGGCTGCCAAAGGTGAACTGGATGGATTGGTTGAGCAAACCCAATTGTTCTTGCGGCAAGTCACGCTGCGGGTCGGCTATCCCATCGAGCGTCAACGCCTCGGGCACCACCAGTACATAGGGGTCCTCGATCAGCGGAATCTGCACGAACCCCACGCCCGCCTGCGCCACCGAATTGGCTGCCAGGAGGCCGATATTGACCCGCCGCCCATAGAGCAGTTCCAGAATATCGGCGGGCGCGCTTTCCTGGATATCGAAATCCACCTCGGGAAACTGGCTCTGCATCATGCCAATGGCACCCGGCAGCAGCACGCGCAGCACCGAATTGATGCCGGCCAGCCGCAAAGTCAGCCGCTTGCCGCCGCTGAACTGGGCCAGCCCATCTTCCAACTCGCGCATATTGCGCAGTACCTGCTCAGCCTTGGGCAGCAGATAGCTGCCTGCCTCGGTCAGCGCCATTTCATTGGAGCGGCGGTGAAACAGCAGCGTGCCCACATTGGCTTCAAGCTTGCTCAATTGCTGGGACAGCGAAGGCTGCGCCAGGCCCAATTGCTTGGCCGCCTTGGTCAGCGTTTCCGAACGGGCCACCGCCCAGAAAATCCGCAATTGATTGAGCGTGACCTCGCCGGACCGGTTCTTTGCATTTCCGTTCCGCGCAACCGCCTTGATCCGCGCCCCGGCCCGTTCGTCATCCATTGCGTCTCGTCTCCCCGATGCGGCTTGCCGTGGCTAGAGCTAAGGTGAAGCGGTTCGCAACGAAAGAAAAAATTCCGCCGCCCATGTTCCGCGTCGCCCGGGAGTATATTGTCGACAAACTGGATACGATATAGCATCTCCATGAAATCGGCAGCTTGAATCCGGCGCGTCCGGCTGACAAGCTGCGGGCCGTGATTGGGCACCAAGCCTATGGAGCACTGCTGAATGGCCACGGCCAAGACCAAGAAAATCAAGCCCGCCGTCGAAACCCCCGCCAATGGCCGGGTGCGCGGCCAGGGCGCTCAGACCGTCTACGAGCGGCTACGCCAATCCATACTCGAACTCGAGCTCGAACCGGGCAGTCCCTTGGACGAATCGAGCCTCTCCGAACAATTCCAGATGTCCCGCACCCCCATTCGCGAAGCCCTGGTGCGGCTTTCGGGAGAAGGGCTGGTCACTACCCTGCCCAATCGCAACACGGTCGTCGCCACCATCGATTTCGTGCGCCTGCCTCTCTATTTCGAGGCGCTGACGCTGATGTATCGCGTCACCACACGCTCGGCAGCGGTGCATCGCCGGCCCGAACATCTGGTGGCCATCCGCAGTTTCGAGGCGGCCTATTCCGAGGCCGTGGGCCGGCGCGACGCCCTGGGCATGATCCAGACCAATCGCGATTTCCACATGGCCATCGCCGAAGCGGGCGGCAATATCTATTTCACCAACCTGTTCGGCCGGCTGCTCGATGAGGGGCGGCGCATCCTGCGGCTCTATTATTCCTCCTTCGACGACAAGCTGCCGCGTCAATATGTGGATGAGCACGGCGCCATGGTCACCGCCATCGAGGCCGGCAATGCGGACCTCGCCGACCAGCTGGGTGCCGAGCATGCCGCCCAGATCGTGCGGCAGATCCAGAGCTATATCGGGCGCGACACCGCCGCCCAGATTACCCTGACGGAAACCCGCTAATGGCCCGCATTGCCATTGCCGGCGCCGGCATTATCGGCGCAGCCATTGCCACCTGGCTGATCGATCAGGGCCATGATGTCACCGTCTTCGAACCCGAACCCGATGGCCTGCCCACCTCGTCGGGCAATGCCTCGCTGATCGCCCTGCCGGAAATTGCGCCCCTGGCCAGTCCCGGCATTCTGGCCGCCGTGCCAGGCTGGCTGCTCGATCCGCTAGGACCACTGACCTTGCGCTGGACCGACGTGCCCGCGCTCCTGCCCTGGCTCCTGGCCTTCCTCGCCTCGGCCACGCCGGCCCGTGGCGTCAAGGCTCGCAAGGCGCTGACACTGTTGATGACAACGGCTTTGGCCGATCATGAGGAATTGGGTCGCAAGGCTGATCTCACCGGTCATTTGCGGCAAACCGGCTATGTCTCGGTGCATGACAGCGAAAAGAGTGTCGCAGCCGGGGTGCATGAGGCCGAATTGGTCAAGGCCAATCTGGGCTATGACTTCGAGGCTATCTCCCCCGAACGCGCCCGCCAATTGGTGCCCCAGCTCGAAGGCAATTTCGCCGGCGCCATCCACCAGCCCAGCTATTGGACTGCCTCCAATCCGCTGACCATCCTGCGCCACTACCAGGCCTTCCTGGCCAGCCGCGGCCGTTTGGTTCCCGAGAGGGTTACCCGGCTGGCGCAATCCGAGGCCGGCATCGTCGTCACCACCGCCTCGGGCAACGAAACTTTCGACAAAGTCGTCGTGGCTTCCGGGGTCTGGTCACGCGATCTGGTACGAGGGCTGGGCGCCAAAGTGCTGCTCGAAAATGAGCGCGGCTACAATACCACTTACACCGATCTCGATTGGAACCTGCCCATGCCGGTGGGTTTTGCCGATCACGGCTTTATCGCATCGCCCCTCGTCGATGGCCTGCGCGTCGGCGGCGCGGTGGAATTGGCTAAGCCCGACACCGCGCCCAATTTCGCTCGCGCCAAGGCCATGCGCACGAAGATGCGGCGCTATGTGCCGGCCTTGCCCGAAGGCGGCAAGGAATGGATGGGACGACGCCCCTCGACGCCCGATTCCCTCCCGGTCATCAGCCGCCATCCCGGCGACGACCGCATTGTCTATGCCTTTGGCCACGGCCATCTGGGCCTGACCCTGAGCGCGGTCACTGCGCGGCTGGTGGCCACTCTCATCGCTGACGCACCCGCCGATCCGGCGCTCGCCCCGTTCAGCATTACCCGCTTTCAATAGGCCATTATGAGCAAGAAGAGCTTTTTCTGCATCGACGCCCATACCTGCGGCAATCCGGTCCGTGTCGTGGCCGGGGGCGGCCCCGATCTCAAGGGCGATACGATGAATGCCCGGCGTGAGCATTTCCTGGCCGAATATGACTGGATCCGCACCGGCCTGATGTTCGAGCCACGCGGCCATGACGTGATGAGCGGCTCGATCCTTTATCCCGCACTGCGCGGGGATGTGGATGGCTCCATCCTCTTCATCGAAACCTCAGGCTGCCTGCCCATGTGCGGGCATGGCACGATCGGCACGGTCACGGTGATGATCGAAGAAGGTCTGGTCACCCCCAAGACGCCAGGCAAGCTCAGGCTCGAAGTGCCCGCCGGCATCATCGAGGCCGAATATACCATGGACAATGCGGGCCATGTGGTCGATGTCCGCATCACCAATGTCCCCTCGTTCCTCTATGCCACCGGGCTCGACATCGATCTGCCGGGCCTTGGCCCGCTCAAGTTCGACGTTTCCTACGGCGGCAATTTCTACGCCATTTTCGAGCCCCAACCGGGCTTTGTCGATATGAACCAGCTCTCGGCCTTCGATATCCAGCAGCTCTCGCCCGTGGCGCGGCGGCTGATCAACGAGAAATACACCTTCCAGCACCCCGAATTTCCCACCATCAACGGCTTGCGCCATATCATGTGGACCGGCGTGCCGGTGAACCCCAGAGCCGACGCCCGCAACGCGGTGTTCTACGGCGAAAAGGCCATCGATCGCTCCCCCTGCGGCACCGGCACCTCGGCACGCCTCGCCCAGAAAGCGGCGCGCGGCGAGCTCAAGGTCGGCGAGAGCTTCGTGCATGAATCGATTATCGGAAGCCTGTTTGTGGGGCGGGTCGAGTCTGCCACCAGGGTCGGGCCCTATGAGGCCATCGTCCCCTCGATTGCGGGGCAGGCCTGGATCACGGGGTACAACACGATTTTCCTCGATGACCGCGACCCGTTCGTGAAGGGGTTTACGGTCAACTGAGGGGACACCCTTAGCATTCCGCCCCACGACGTCATTCCGGCGCAGGCCGGGATGACTTCGTGGGTGTAAAGCGCCGCAGACTAGAACCCGTATTTCGTCAAATCCGGCCGCGTCTTGAGACCCTTCTCGACCACCGCGCGGATGGCCTTTGCCTCATCCCCGACCAGCTCCAGCCGCGGCTGGCGCACCACGGGGGAAGTGCCCCGCACAATGGCTTCGCACAGCTTGATATTCTGGACGAATTTCGGGCCGATATCGAGATGCAGCAGCGGCAGGAACCAGCGGTAGATTTCCATGGCCTCCTTGATGCGGTCGTGCTGCACCAGCTTGTAGATAGCAACGGTTTCCCTGGGGAAGGCCACGACCAGGCCCGCAATCCAGCCATGGCAGCCCAACACCAGGCTTTCGAGCGCGAGGTCATCGACCCCGGTCAACAGCTGATAGCGATCGCCCACCGCGTTGATGGTCTCGTTGATACGGCGGGTGTCGCCGGTCGATTCCTTGATGGCGACGAATTTGGGCTCGTCGGCCATATCCTTGAGCATCTCGGCGGTGATGTTGATGCCATAGGCCAGGGGATTGTTGTAGATAATGATCGGCAGGTTCGAGGCTGCCGCCACCGCCCGGTAATGCACCACCACTTCGCGGTCATCGGCCAGGTAACGCATTGCCGGCAGCACCATCAACCCCTCGACGCCGATCTTTTCGGCTTCCGCAGCCAGCGCCGCCCCGGCCGCCGTGGAATCCTCGGCAATGGTCAGCAGCACCGGCACCCGGCCCGCCGCCGCCTCAATGGCCGCTTTGGCGATGGCAAGCTTTTCGGTGACTGTCAGGCTCGAAGCCTCGCCCAGCGAGCCGCAGACTACGATGGCATCGACACCACCCTCGATCTGGAAAATCACATCGGCCTTGACGGCTTCGAGATCGACCTGCTGGTCAGCCGTCATCTTGGTGGTGATCGCCGGCAATACGCCGCGGAAATCACTCTTTTGCATACCTGATCCTCTTTGTCGCAAGCGGGGGAGCTGCCTTCAGTTTTAGGGTATTGTATTTAGTTTGTCGACAATCAAAAATGGCGAGCCACAACACCTTGCCACCCGCGACGTCATTCCCGCCCTCCTGGGGACCTCGGCATAAAAGAATGGATTCCCGCTTTCGCGGGAATGACACCGTGATGGACGCCCGGGCCGAGCCCGGAAACGCGATTTTACCGTGTGAAATCCACCGGAACGCCTAGCCCCCGGCTGGTGCCGTCAGGCGGTGGGGGGAAGGGCGCTGCGCGGGTGACCGCATCGATGGCGGCCTGGTCAAGCGCCGGATGACCCGATGAGCGGATAAGGCTTACCCCACCCAGTCCGCCATTGGCCGCGATGGTGAAGCGCACAACGGCCGTCCCCGTGGCCCCGCCGGCAGAACGGGGATAGCGCTTGGCATTGTTGAGCCGCCGCGACACCTGCCGCTCCCAGCTTGCCGTCTGGGCAGCCCCGCCGCTGCCCTGGGCCCCTTGCTGGCCGGCTGTGGCTTGTGCCGCCGCGCTATCGGCATTGCTTTGCCCGCTATTGCCCTGTTGTGGCGGCTTCTGGAGCGCCGGGCGCGTGGCCTGTTGCGTTGGCGCCGGCTGTTGCGGCCGCGGGCGCTGCGTCGGCGCGCTGGGGCGCTCGAAGCTGAGCACATGCGGCACCGGGGCGGCATTGAAATCGGTTACCTCTTCCGGCTCGACCGTTTCCGTCGCCATAGGCGCAACCGTATCGATGGGCGCAGGTGTACTCATCGGCGTCGCCAGCACAGCCACCTCCATCGTCTCGGTCACCGGTTCGATGGGTTCGGCCTCGACCGGCTCGGCAGTCGCCGTTTCGACGGGCGGGGCCTCTTCGGGGGGCGGCGGTTCGACCGCCTCGGGCGGTAGCGCCTCCTCGACCGGGGGCTGCGCCGTCTCGATCTCAGGCTCCACTGGCTCAAGCGTTTCGGACGGCTCGGGCGAAACCGTCTCGCTGCCGGACGAAACCAGGTTTTCCGCGCTGCCTTCCTCGAGCGTCGACGTCAGGTTGCTCGAAACCGAGCTCACTGACACGATATCGACCGTTACTGCGCCGGGCGGCGGCGCATCTTCGGGTTGCGGCCAGGCAAAGCCCACAAAGGCAATGCCGAAAATGCCGGCGTGCACCAGGGCCGAACCGGAAAGGGCATAGCGCATATCAGGGCGTCCGGGCCGGCACGGTAACAAGGCCGATGCGGCTATAGCCGGCAGCCGACAATTCACCCATCACTTCCATGATCGCGCCATAGGCTGCCGTGGTGTCGCCGCGCACGTAAAGCCGCTCATCGGTGCCTTCCACCGCCAGCGCCTCGACGCTGGAAACCAACGTTTCCAGCGTCACCTGCTCACCCTCGATGGAGAGCGCGCCGCTGGGTTCCACCGTCACCGTGATCGGCTTGGTCTGCAGCGGCATGGCCTGCGCCCGTGTCTCGGGCAGGTCGATCGGCACGCCCATGGTCATTAGCGGCGCAGCCACCATGAAAACGATCAGCAATACCAGCATCACATCCACCATGGGGGTGATATTGATCTCGCTGATCGGCGCCCGGCCCCGGCCGCGCTTGCCCTTGTTATTGCCTAAAGCCATGCCCATCAGAGCGACTTTCCGGCATCGAGCTGGCGCGACATCAACGCCACCAGGCGATTGGCAAAGCCTTCGAGCCGCGCGATCAGCTTGCCCGCATCGGCACTGAGCTTGTTATAGGCGATAACGGCGGGAATGGCCGCGAGCAGCCCCAAAGCCGTCGCCAGAAGGGCCTCGGCAATGCCCGGCGCCACCACGGCGAGGCTGGTATTTTCCGCCGCCGCAATGGCGGTAAAGGCGTTCATAATGCCCCAGACCGTGCCGAACAGGCCCACAAAGGGTCCGGCGCTGCCGATGGTCGCGAGAAAACCCAGCCGCTTTTCGAGATCGGCGCTCTGTTCGCTCACCGCCAGGTCGAGCGCGATTTCGAGCCGGCTTTGTAGCCCCACCGCATTGGCGGCATCCACCGCATGGCTTTTGTCCCATTCGTCCATGGCCGCAAGAAACACCGCCGAAAGCCCGTGCTGGCCGCTGCCGGCATAATCGGCCCGCAATTCGGCCAGGGGACGGCCCGAGGCAAAGGCCTTGTCGAAGGCGGCCATGTCGCGCTTGGCCTTGCCATAAGCAGCCATCCGGTTGGCGATGATAGCCCAGACCCAGACCGAGGCAATGACCAGCCCGATCATCACCGATTTGACCACCCAGTCCGCCTGCATGAACAGGGCGAACATCGAAAAATCATGCGCTTGCGCAGCTGCCGTTTCCATCGCTCCGCCCCTCAGACGCCGAACGCGATTTCAGGACGCGTTGTGGTAACGAGGCCATCAAGGCAGGCCGTGGCGGCAATATCGGTGCCTTCGCAGGCAGTGATGTCGTTGATCAGCAGCCGCCCGATGCCATCGCAGGCCAGGTTCTTGAGTTCGAACTGCAAGACCTTGGTCTTGCCCTGGGTCAGCCCCTTGAAGTCCAGCGTCACGATACGATCGATGGCGCCATCGACGGTAAAGAAGGCCACTTCGACCGCCGCCCGGTTGAGCTCGCCGCCCAGGCTATTGGTGGCGAGGAACGTCACCCGGCAGCCCGTATCGGCCGGCTGCAATGCATTGAGCTCGAGCGCCAGCGATGGGGCGGGCGCAGACGCGGCCTCCTGAGCCAGCACGGGACCGGTCAGCGCGAGCGCGCCGAAGAGAAGGGCGGAGAGGATTTTAGACATCAGGCAACCTTGCTGGATGGTGCCGCGGCAGACAGAAGCTGCGCCGATTGCGGCAAGACGAAAGGAATATTGCCGGCGGGCAATGCGCCCACCCGCATGGGGCAATCAAAGACCTGGGCGATAAGCGCATCGGTCAGCACCTCGGCGGGCGTGCCGCGGCCGGCGACCGATCCCTTGCGGATCGCCACGATCTGGTCGGCATACATGGCCGCCAGATTGAGGTCGTGCAGGATGGCAATCACCCCGCCACCGGCGGCGGCGAACTGGCGGGCCACATCCATGATCATCAATTGATGCTTGATATCGAGGCTCGAGACCGGCTCGTCGAGAAACAAAAACCGCGGCACGCCATCGAGCACCGGCAACCAGACCTGGCAGATGACCCGCGCCAATTGCACGCGCTGCTGCTCGCCGCCCGACAATTCACCATAGAACCGTCCGCCGAATCCGGTGAGATCGACCCGCGCCAGGGCCTCGTCGGGCAGGCGCCGCAGCGCGCCCAGCGACACGCCCGGCCGGCCGGCCGTCAGCCCCAGTGCCACCACTTCGCGCACGGTAAAGGGGAAAGGCAGGTTGCTCGATTGCGGCAGCACGGCCCGCAGCGTCGCCGCCATGCTCAGGTCCATGGCGCCCACATCGTGCCCATTGATCCTAATGCCGCCGCCAAAGGCATAGTCGCGGCAGAGCGCCTTGAGCAGCGTCGACTTGCCCGAACCATTGGGGCCGATAATGGCCGTCACCTGCCCGGGCAATGCCCTGAAGCTGATGGCATCGAGAATGCGGCGGCGGTCGATTTCGACCGAGACATTGTCCACTTCGATCATGGCGTCACCAGGCCAAAGCCGCGCGTTTGCGCAGCAATATCCAGAGGAAGAAGGGGCCGCCCACCGCAGCCGTGACGATGCCGATGGGCAATTCGGCCGGCGCGACCACAAGTCGGCTCACCGCATCGGCCATCAGCAGGAACGAAGCGCCCAATAGAGCGGAGGCCGGCAGCAGATAGCGGTGATCGGGCCCGACCACGAGCCGCAACAGATGCGGCACGACAATGCCGACAAAGCCGATGCCCCCGCTGACCGCGACCGATGCCCCCGTCGCCGCTGCCACCGCCACGATAACAATGCGCTTGAAGCGCTGCACCGGCACCCCCAGGTGCCCGGCCGTCGCCTCGCCCAGCGTCAGCGCATTGAGCCCCTTGCCCATAAAGGCAGCCGCGCCCAGGGCCACGATGATGATCGGCCCAGAGGCCATGATCTTGGTCCAATTGGCGCCCGACAGCGATCCCATGCCCCAAAAGGTCAGGTCGCGCAGTTGGGCATCATTGGCGATATAGACCAGCACCCCCGTCACCGCCCCGGCCAGCGCCCCCAGCGCAATACCGGCCAGGAGCATGGTGGCAATGGCGGTCTGCCCGCTGCGGGTCGCCACCCGATAGAGAATGAACGTGGTGATGAGCCCGCCAATGAACGAAGCGATCTGCAGCGCATAAATGCCCAGAAACGCGGTCAGCGGCGCCAGCGCCGTCGTTCCCAGCACGATAATGCCCACCGCGCCCAGCCCCGCTCCGGCCGAAACGCCCACCAGGCCCGGATCGGCCAGCGGATTGCGGAAGAGACCCTGCATCAACAGGCCCGATACGGCCAGCGCCGCCCCGATCAGCACGCCCAGGATCATGCGCGGCAGGCGGATATTGTAGATCACCGCATGATCGCGCAGCGCCTGCAGCTCGCTTTCCGGCACAAGGCCAAACCAGCCCCCGATAATGGTCCATGCCGAAGCCCCCGAGGCACCCGTGGTCATCGAAATGACCATGGTCGCAACCAGCAACAAGGCCAGCGCCGCGACCACCAGGCGCCCCAGGCCACTGCGGTCGCCTGCGGCGCGCTCCGCAACGGCACCATTGATGGACATGACCTGGGCCACTCGCCTATTCCCCGTAGAGCGCGTCGACGAGGTCAGAAACGGCCTCGGCCGTGCGTGGGCCGAAGCCCAGCAGATAGGCTCCGTCAAGCCGCACGATGGCGTGGTTGCGGCCCGCTTCGGTCAGCGCAATGGCCGGATTGGCGATCAGGTCGGCATCACTGGCGCTATGGTCGCCCCCGCGATCCATCATCAGGATCACATCGGGCGCCGCTTCGATAATGGCTTCCTCGGTCAGGGCCTTGTAGCCCGAATATTCGTCGATCGCATTGACCGCCCCGGCCAGTGCGATAATGCCATCGGCGGCCGTATCGGTGCCAGAAGCCTGGATCTTGCCACCCTGGGCCGAGAGGATGAAGAGCACGCGCTTGCGCTCGGCGATATCAGCGGTGCGCGCCTCGACCGCCTTGAGCGCCGCATCGATCTCGCCCGCCAGCACCTCGGCCTTGTCAGGCACGCCCAGCGCCTGGCCAACGGCCCGTACCTTGACCAGGATGCCCTCATGGCTGAAGCCCTCGGGCACGGTCTGGTAGTCGACCCCGGCATGAGAGAGCACGTCGAGCGCTTCCGGCGGGCCGCTGCCTTCGATCACCAGCAAGGCGCTGGGGCTGACCGAGAGCACACCTTCGGGCGCCAGCTGGCGCATGTAACCCACATCGGGCAGCGCCACCGCCGCCTCGGGATAGGTCGCGGTGCTGTCGCGGGCAATGAGCTTGCCCTCTTCGCCCAGTGCATAGATGATTTCAGTCAGCGAGCCGCCGATCGAGACCAGCCGCGAGTTATCGGCGAAGGGATGCAGGTCCTGCGCGGCCGCGGGAAGCGCAGCGAATGCTACCACAGCGCCAGCGGCCAAAAAATTCTTCAAGGACAAAGTCATGGCAGAGCTCACGCGGCGTGGGTTTGAGAGAAGAGCGGCAGCGATTCGACGATGGTCCGCCAGGCGGCGCGCTCGTCATGGCCTTCCTGGCGCTTGCCGAAGAACTGGATGATCAGCTCGCGCTGGGCGTCATAGACTTCGACCGAAGTGACATGGCCATCGGAGGTCGGCTTGCGCACGGCCCAGACGGCGGCGATCTGATCGAGCCGCAGGTGCAGGTGGAAAGTGGGGTCCATCACATTGAGCCAGGGCCCCATGGCCTTGATCTCCTTGACCGGGCCGGAATGGATCTGGATGCAGCCGTGATTGCCCACAAAGGCCATTAGCGGCAATTCGCTCGCGGCAGCCTCTTCGAAGAGCTTGGCGACAGCCGAGTGATCGAGCTGGAAGGCATAATCCTCGCCCACCATTTCGAGCGCATCGAGCCGGGGCAGGTTGAGCGCCTTGAGCATGCCGAAAAATTGGTGGGTATCCGTCATGGCCGACCAGCGCTCGCGCAGCTCGGGAATGCCAGCGGCCTCGCCTAGCGGTTCAGGCGTCTCGGCGGGCGAAACGGTGATGCCCTCGGACTGGTCAGGATGGCGCAGATTGGCGATCAGCAGGTCCCAGGCCTCGAAATTGGTCGCGGGACGCGCATGTACCTTGTGCACGGCCACGCCCTGATAATCGAAGAATTGCAGCGAGCGGCGCACCGCGCCCTCTTCACCCACCTTGTCCACGGCAAAGCCGAAGGCCCAGCACGAGGGGAAGATGCGCAGATCGATCTGTTCGCCCAACACCATCGAGGCGCGCGGGCCGATCACCACCTTTTCGTAAGGCCCGATCTTTTCATGCACCGCGCTCTCATTGCGGGTCAGCGCCATGACTTCGCCACAAGCCCTCAGGCCATTGAGCAGCAGATCGAGATCGGGCTGCAGGCGCACTGCGCTCCGGCCCACTTCGGCGGCAACCAGCTCGCCCTCGGAAATGCCGTGGATACGGGCAAAATCGCGCTCGCGCATTTCGGGGTGACGCGCCCGCAGGTCGCGGATTTCGGCGGGAGTCTTGGCGGTTTTCTCGGTCATTGATTGGCCTATTTGGTCAGAATGAGCTTGTCCTGGCGGGTGATGCGCAGCCGGTAGGGCGTGCCATTGTGCAGCACCACGATCTCCCCGGCCCCGCCGAACAATTCGGCGGTGGTGACGATTCGGGTGCCCGGGGGCAGCGCGCCGGCCGGCTCAGCCGGCAGTGATGGGTCGTTTTGTTGCGTCACTAAACTCTCGTCGCAGCAGGGATTTGGGGCGCCGGAAGTTTTGCGCGGCCGCATCCACATTTTCTTGACTCTACTAGTCACCTTAATTACAGGACGCAATAGGTGATTTTAAGAGTCAGCTTTAAAGACCGGATCACGAACCAGCCAGCCAGCCGCCAGCCAATCGACAAACAAAGGACTATTGGAGTTAACGATGGGGCTGGTCAGGTCGCATGCGGCCGCACTGATGTGCGGCGCAGCGCTGGGTGTGGTTGGAACTATGGGCGCTTTCGCCCAATCCACCACCACAACGAATGCAAGCAATATCACGCTGCTGGAGCGTCTGGTGATCGGGGCGGGGGCGCCCAAGGTCGCCATCGACACGCCGCAGGCCGTGACGGTGGTCAATCAGGCCGATATCGATGCCACACAGGCCACCAGCATTGCCGATGTGCTGAGCACCGTGCCGGGTGTCTCCATCATCGGCTCGGACCGCATTTTCGGCGAGTCCTTCAACATCCGCGGCATCGGCACGGCCGAGACCTCGGGCGATGAATCCCGCATCATCATCAATGTCGACGGCGCCAAGAAGTTCTACGAGCAATACCGCATGGGCTCGTTCTTCTCCGATCCCGAGCTTTACAAGCAGGTCGAAGTGCTGCGCGGCCCCGCTTCCTCCACTCTTTATGGTGCAGGCGCGCTGGGCGGGGTGATCAATTTCACCACCAAGGACGCCTCCGACTTCATCACAGACGGCCATACCGGCGCCGCCCGCCTCAAGACGCAGTACAGCTCCAACGGCAATGGCACGCTGCTTTCCGGCATCGTCGCCCAGCAGGTCAATGAGAGCTTTGACATCCTCGCCGCCGGCAATTGGCGTCGCTCGAACAATTTCGACCTGGCCAATGGCAACGAGCTTTCCGGCTCCGAATTCAGCGCCCTTTCAGGCCTGATCAAGGGTACGGCCCGGTTCGGCGAAAACGACGAACAGGTCCTGCGCCTGTCCTACCAGCGCTGGAGCAGCGATGCCGACAACCAGGATTACGCCCAGACCGGCACCGTGGCCCAGTTCGGTCTGGTCGACCGTGAAGTGGTCGACCAGACCGCTGTCCTGAGCTACGAGAATGCCGATAGTGATAATCCCTGGGTCGACCTCAAGGCCAATCTGTCCTTCTCGGATACCTACGTGACCCAGTCCAATTCGGCAGTCGGCAATATCGGCGATGCCGAATATGGCTACCGGACCTGGCAGGCCAATATCCAGAATACCTCCGAATTTGATCTCGGAGACTGGATGCATTACCTGACCTATGGTGTTCAGGGCAGCTATCAGGACCGCATCGCTTTCACGACGCTCCCGGTTCCCAACCCGGCCATCACCACCCATCCCGAAGGCCAGGACACGCGTCTTGGCGTCTTCGCGCAGAACGAAGCCGTCTATGATGATCGCCTGACTATCATTGCCGGCGGCCGCGCCGATTTCGTCTGGCAGACTCCGGAGGAAACCTCCAAGGGCGAACATAATATCGAGGACGTCGCGCTCTCGCCCAAGATTGCGGCAATCTACGACGTCAACGACAACTTCTCGGTCTTCGGTTCAGTGGCGCACACCCAACGCCTGCCCACACTGGACGAGCTTTACCAATATGACACTCTGCGCTCACCCAGCCTGGGTCTCGAAAAGGAAAGCTCGAACAATTACGAGGCTGGTTTCGCTCTTTCGGGCTATGAGCTGATCCAGGAAGGCGACCAGGCCAGCGTCAAGGTCACCGGCTTTTACAGCGACCTGACCAACCTCATCGAAGTTTCGCCCCGCGTTGCCGGCAATACCTATTATCGCAATGTCGGCGAAGCCACGATCTACGGCGTAGAAGTGGAAGGCGCCTACGAGTCCGAACGTCTGTTCGGTCGTGTCGCCTATACCGCAACCGTCGGCAAGAACGACATTACCGGCGCGGCCCTCACCTCGATCCCGGCCCATAAGCTGGTGGTGACCGTGGGCGGGCGCGATCCGGAATATGGTATCGAATATGGCGCCAAGGCCACCTTCGCGGCCTCGACCGAAACCGGTGTGACCCCGGCGGCCGGCGGCGCGGCAGGTACCCCCGCCTATGCCACGCTCGATCTGTTCGCCTCCTGGAAGCCCACCACCGGGCCGCTGGAAGGCAGCGAACTGCGCTTCGGTATCGACAATATCTTCAATGCCGATTACCGCGACAACCAGACCCCCGACCGCTCGCTGGGCCGCACCTTCAAGGTAACCCTGGCCAAGCAATTCGACTGGTAAAGACCAGCAGGCCCCGGATGAAAATCCGGGGCCTTTTTTTCATTGGGCCAGAGCAAACCTTCCAGCACCCACCGCGTCTCTAGAATGACATGATGGCAAAAGCCTACCTCGCAAACGCCTCCCGCAGGCTTTCCGCAAAAGCCTCGGCATGCGGTTCGAAGCCCATATGATCGCCCGGAAACGCCACCGGCTCCGTGCCGAGCCCCTTTGCCACCGCCAGGCTCATGGCCTCGATCGGCTGGCCCGCCGATTCCGCCCCGATCGCCACCACGATCTTGGGGCTACCCGCCCGCAAAACCGCGATATCGGGGCGATAGCGCCCCAGCGGCAGCATGCCATGGGCCAGCCAATATTCGAAATTCCCGCTGACCCGCGCAAAGGTTTCGGCCGCCTCGGGCGGCATGTCGAATTCGGGCATATCCTCTCCCGCCTCGCCCCCCAGCCCGTTTTCGGCGAAGAACTGCCCCATGGCCGCCTCGACGCCATCGCGCCGATAGGTGTCGTACAAGCCCTGGTCGGCGGCCAGCATCTCGCTGGGATCATCGAGCAGCATCATGGCAGGCGGCTCATGCGCCACCAGGGTCCGCACCCTGTCCGGATAGCGGGCCGCCAGGTTGAACCCGATCTGCGCCCCGCCGCTGGTGCCGAACACAAAAGCGGGCCCCTGCCCCAAAGCCGCGATCAGCGCCGCCGCATCGTCGGCCTGCTCATCGACCGACAGCGGCTGGGGCACGCCATCGAAATGACTGCGCGAATTGCCGCGCGGATCATAGGCCACGACCGTAAAATGCTCGGCCAGATGCCCGGCCAGCCCGTCGAAGACGCCCGCATCCTGCGGTCCGCCAGGAATAACAAGCACAAGCGGCCCCTCTCCCCGCTTCTCGTAATAGATATTGGCGCCCGGAACCTTGAGCACCGACTGCGTCACCGCCCCGCTCATGGCTTTTCCTCCCCGCGCGGGCTGCTCAGCACCAGACGATTGCCCTCGCTGTCGCGAAATTCAGCAACAGTCAGCCCCGGATCATAGGGCGCCGCCTGCGGCTCGGTGACGATCTCGACGCCACCGGCCTTGAGCGCCGCGGTGCGGCCGGCGACATCGGCATCGATCAGCACCAGGACCGGCTCGGCCGACGGCGTCTCGTCCCGCCGCCGCACGAAATGCAGCGCCGTCTCGGCGCCGGGAAACTTAAGCTCGATCCAGCGCCAGCCATCGGCGCTCATCGGCACATCGGCCGCCACCGAACAGCCCAGATGGGCGAGATAGAAGGCCTTGGCCCGGTCCTGGTCGAATACGGCAAGCTCGGCAAACTGGATATGCATCGTCATCTCCCTGTCGTGTACTAGACCGTCCAGTACTGATATTGCATCAAACTAGACTGTCCAGTACTATTCTGTCAAGCCGAGTCGAGATCCCGGCAAATGGACGGATGGACAATGAGCACCACGACTGAGGGTTCGGCACCCCCGACCCGCTCCGAACAAAAACGCCAGGCCATCCTGGCGGCGGCGACCGAGATCTTTCTCAAAAGCGGCTATCTCGGCACCAATATGGACGAGATCGCCGCCCTGTCCGAAGTCTCCAAGCAGACGGTCTACAAGCACTTTTCCAGCAAGGAAGCGCTCTTTATCGAGATCGTCACCTCCATGACCGGCCGGGCCGGTGATAGCGTGCACAACCAGATCGCCGACCTGCCCGACGGTGCCGATGTCGCCGATTACCTGCTCGATTATGCCGTCCGCCAGCTCCTGATCGTGCTGACGCCGCGCCTCATGCAATTGCGGCGCCTGGTGATCGGCGAGGTCAGCCGCTTCCCGGAACTGGCCAAGGTGCTCTACGAACGCGGCCCCCAGCGCGCCATGGCAGCCATGGCCGCCGCCTTTGCCCGCCTGGCCGAGCGCGGCATGCTCGACCTCGACGATCCGGCCATCGCCGCCTCCAATTTCAACTGGCTGGTCATGGCCGAACCGGTCAACCGCGCCATGCTGCTGGGCGATCACGCCATCCCCTCCGAAGCCGAATTGCGCCGCCATGCGGCAGAGGGGGTGCGGGTGTTTTTGACGGCTTATGGGAAGAATAGGTCCCCGCGCTGAACCCTTCCCACCCGCCGCCTCTCCCTCGGGCTCGACCCGAGGGCCACTGTCAGCCCGGCACCCAGCGGCGAGTGATCCTCGGGTCAAGCCCGAGGACGCAACGGTGGGTTGGGACACATCGTATCCAAGCACCCCTAATTCAAAAACACCGTAACCTTGTCCCCCCGCCCCTCGGCATCCACCACCGAGAGCGTTACATAACCCGCGCCATCGGGTTGCCAGGCATTCTGGCGGGCAAAGGCGGAGCGGCCGAAAGGCGCGCCATTGGCAAAGAAGGTGAAGGGCGGCACGCCGTCGCGCACCTTCACCATGAGCGAAGCCATACTGCCCGAGGCCAGACCCAGATCGACATCCACCCCATCGGCCGGAAAGGCGATTTTTGGCGCTGCATCGCGCGCCACCACATCTTCATTGGGGTGGCGGAACCGGCGCAGCGGCGCCGGCAATTGGGTATTGGAAGCAAAGAGTACCCCCGGCGGCGCCTTGCGCAAGGGCGCCGCGCGATTGCCCAGCCGGTCGAAAGCCTCGAACAGGATCGGCGCAGCCCCGGTAATCCCCGATAGCCCCGGCACGGGCGCCCCATCGGGCCGCCCCACCCAGACGCCGATCACCGTCTTGCCGTCAAAGCCAATGGCCCAGGCATCGCGATAGCCGTAGGAGGTGCCGGTCTTGTAGGCGATGCGGCCAGGCGAGCCGTTGAGCGGGGGCGGCACATCGGCCAGGATATCGGCGACATACCAGGCCGAAACCGGATCGAGCACCGGCGCCGCCTTTTCGAAGGCCAGCGTCGTATCGGGCCTTACCCCGTCATGCAGATCCATGGGCGAGCCACCCCGAGCGATCGCGCCATAGATGGACACCAGATCGCGTAGCGTGATCCCGACCCCACCTAGGCCCACGGCCAGGCTCGGCGCCGTATTGACCGGCAGGCGCGGATCGGCATGGGCCCGCTTGATGCGAGAAATCAGCCGCGACGGCCCCACCGCATCCAGCACCACTACGGCCGGGATATTGAGAGATTCCGTCAGCGCCTGCCTGATCGTCACCGTGCCCCGGCTGAAGCCGTCGAAATTGACCGGCACATAGCCGCCAAAGGCGGTGGGCCGGTCTTCGATCAGGCTTTCGGGATGGGCCAGGCCCAGTTCGAACGCCAGCCCATAGATCAGGGGTTTGAGCGTCGAACCCGGCGAGCGGACCGCCGAAGTCATGTCGACATAGCCGGCGCTCTCGGCATTGAACAATCCGGCCGAACCGACCGAGGCCAGGACCTCCCCGGTCTGGATATCGGCGGCGACAATGGCGACGGAAACCTTGGGATCGAGCTGGCGCGCCCGCGCCGCGCCCAACCGCTCCAGCGCATCCTGCAGTCTTTTATCGACGGTGAGCCCGATCTGCTGCACGCCTGGCTGCGCCCGCAGGGCCTGCTCGGCCATATGGCTGGCCAGCATGGGAAATTGCTTGCGAGCCACCGGAATGGGCTCGTGCTTGGCGGCCTCGGCTTCTTCCGCCGCAATGGCCCCCGCCGCCACCAGCCGGTCCAGCACCATGTCGCGGCTGCGCCGTGCAGCATCGGGGTCGCGGTCGGGCCGCCGCGCCTCGGGCGATTGCGGCAGGGCCACCAATAACGCCGCCTCGGCCGTGGTCAGCCGTGTCGGCTCCTTGCCGAAATAGGCCAGGCTCGCGGCCCGGATGCCCTCGATATTGCCGCCGTAAGGCGCCAGGGTCAGGTAGAGATTGAGAATCTGGTCCTTGCTCAATTGCCGCTCAAGGCTATCGGCATGCACCATCTGGCGCAGCTTACCCCAGAGATTGCGCGTCGGTGCCCCCTCGATCAGCCGCGCCACCTGCATGGTAAGGGTCGAGCCGCCCGAGACGATATTGCCCCCTGCCCCAACATATTGCCCGGCCGCCCGCAGCATGGCGCCCCATTCGACGCCATGGTGGCCGGCAAAGCCGCGATCCTCATAGGCCACCAGCATATCGAGGAACCGCCTGTCGACCTGCGCAATGGTGACCGGCAGCCGCCAGCGGCCATCGGCCGTGGTGAAGGGGCGCAGCAATTGCCCGTCCCGATCCACCACCGCTACCGAGACCGGCAGGCTCGCCAGCTCGGGCGTGGGCGGCAGGCTCGCTGATATCTCCCCGATCACCGAGCGCATATAGAGCGCGCCGCCGGCGGTGAGCCCGCCGGCCACCAGGCACAGGGCGAGCACCAGCCGCCGCCAGCGCGATTTGCTGCCTTTGGCTGGTGCCCCCTGC
The DNA here is from genome assembly GCF_030159855.1 of Devosia yakushimensis. Classification (NCBI taxonomy): domain Bacteria; kingdom Pseudomonadati; phylum Pseudomonadota; class Alphaproteobacteria; order Hyphomicrobiales; family Devosiaceae; genus Devosia; species Devosia yakushimensis. Next base: position 85,938 of record NZ_BSNG01000003.1, read on the forward strand.
TCGGTCATGGCCCCGCTTGGGTAACCTCGATCCGGCCGGCCGCGCTATTGGCCCGGAATTCGGGCCGATACATATCCTCCACCGTCGCCCCCGGCAGGGTGAAGCCGCCGGGCGAAACGGCGCGGACCATATAGGCAGTCTTGAACGTCCCGATATCGGAGAAATAGCGGAAGGCGGCGACGAACTGGTCGGTGCGCGATTCCACATGGGTTGGGCCATCGACCGTGAGCCAGGCGAAATCGGAGACACCACCGCCCGCCGACAGATCGGGATTTTCGATCTCGAAGCCCGCCGGCAGCGGATCGGCAATCACATATTGCCCCGAGCCCAGATGCTCCGGCTTGACGGTCAACAGCACCACCAGCCGCTCGTTCTGGGCAATTGGCGCGGCCTGCGGATCGATGCTCGTGCCATCGGGCAGGAAATATTCCCGCGTGATGGTGAAGCCATTGCTCGAAACCGGCGGCGGCGTTTCCGGAATCGCTGTTACGGTCACCTTGGCTTCCGTATCGGTCGAGCCATTATTGGTGATTTCGACTGCCGCCGCTTCCAGCGCTTCCTGCTCGATGCGGCGATAGACCGGCCCGGTCAGGGCCTCCCCATCGATCGAGATCGAGCCATCCGTGCTGTCGCGGCCCACGGCCGCAGCCGCCAGCAGCGTCCAGCTGTCTTCCTGGGTCGAGGTATAGCGGGCCCGGTCGCGCAGCTTTGCCAATTGGCTGGTCAGAAGCGTGATATCGACACCGGCCGGCTTGAACTCGGCCGCCAGCGTCAGCACGCCCGCCGTGTCGCGCAACAGGCTGCCATAGTCCGAGCGATAGCGATTGGGCTGGTCGGCCTTGCGCAGATCCTCGACAGCGGCCAGGAACGCGGTTTCCGAGCGGGTCGTATCGCCATAAAGCGCCAGCGCCGCGCCGAGCTGGGCTTTGGCCAGCGGCGAAGCGAAGGCATCGAGCCGGGCTTCGAGGTAATAGCGCAGATCGCCGATGGCGGCACGGCCGGCACGGGCCAGATCGTGCAGTGCATAGGCGATGGCTTCTCCGCCATTGTCGAAGTCGGTGGCGTAGGAGAGCTGGTTGGAGAGATTGTCCAGCGCCATGTTCATGGCTTCCTCCGGCACGGCATAGCCTTCCGCCTTGGCCCGGATCAGGAAGTCGGTGACATAGGCGTCCAGCCACAGATCCCCGCCATCGAACGGCCCCCAGAGGCCGAAGCCGCCGGTGGACGTCTGCTTGGCCAGGGTCGAGGCGATGGCCTTGGTCACCGTCTCGTTGAGCTTGTCGTCATTGCCCACCCCGATCATGCTGGCCACTTCGTTGAGATACAGCAGCGGCAGGGCACGGCTCGAGGTCTGCTCGGCGCAGCCATAGGGATAGCGGTCAAGCGAGAGCAGCAGGCTTGGCACATCGAGCCGCGCCAGCGGACCCACGGCCAGCGTGAGCGCCCCGGTATTGGCCATATAGCTATCGAAATAGCTGTCCTCGATGCGCACCGTCTGTCCGGCCGGAATGGGAACCACCCGGCTGGTCGTCACCGGACCGCTCTTGGCCCGCACGCCCAGCGTCAGCTCCTTCTTCTGCACCGTGCCATCGGGCGCCGTAATGGTCAGCACCACGGGCCAATCGCCGATCCCCGTGCCGGTAAGGCTGAGGTCGAGCGAAGTTCGCGCCCCCTGTGCCAGTTCGACATCCTGGTTTTCAGCATCGGTCGCAATGCCCTCGCCGGTGCTGAGGGCAACGCCATAGCTGCCCGCGGCCCCACTGACATTGTTGACCTCGACCAGAAGGCGCGATTCATCGCCCACGCGCAGGAAGCGCGGCGGGCTCAGCGTCACCACCACCGGGTCGCGCACGATGACATCGGCCGAAGTATGGCCGACGGCCGTATCGGTCCAGGCCATGGCCATCAGCCGCACCGTGCCGGAAAAGTCCGGCATCTCGAAGGTGACGGACGCATTGCCCTCGGCATCGACCTCGACAATGCCCGAATGCAGCGCCACCAGCACCGAAGTGGGCGGCGGCGTGCCCAGCCGCGAGGCCCCGCCATCGCCACCCGAGCGCATGGCGCCCGGCAGGCCCTGGGTCGGGTCGATCAGCAGACCATAGAGATCGCGGATTTCCATGCCGAGCTGCCGCTGGCCGAAATACCAGTCATCGGGTGCCGGCACCTGGAAATTGGTGAGGTTGAGAATGCCCAGATCGACAGCGGCAACGGCCACATAGGCCTTCTGCCCCGCCGCCACATTGCCCAGCTTGACCGTGGCGGTGAAGCTCTGGCGCGGCAGCGTTTCCTTGGGCGCCTCGATGGTCGTGGCGAGCCTGAGATCGCCCGGCTCGACATCGGCAAAGGCCAGCCCCAGCGCCCGCGAGGGCATACGCTTTTCATTGGCGTCGGACGGACGATAGAGCACCGCCGTCACATAGGCGCCCGGCCCCCATTGCTCGGTGACCTGTAGCGGCACCGTTGTGCCGCCCTCGGGCACCTCGACGGCGACCATGTCGATGATGCGGTTATCCACCACCATCACCAGCGCGGTCCCCGCAAATTGCGGATCGAGCTTGAGATTGGCGGTTTCCCCCGCGCGATAGGCCGGCTTGTCCAGCGCCACCTGCAGGGTATCGGGCGTATCGCTGCCAGCATCGGCATAATAATAGCCGGCATAGAAATCATAGCTCGACGAGGTCGGGTTGGGCCCCTCGCTCTCGATATCGAGCAGATAGCGGCCCCAATCGACATTGGCGCCGATCCGGGCCGGCCCGCCATCCACGGTATCGAGCGTGCCATTGGCGACTTCGCGCGTCGTGGTAATGGCTTCCCACTTCCACGTGCTGCCGTCACGATACCACTGATAATTGGTTTCGATGCGCGACAGCGTCCAGTTGAGCCCGCTCTTGGCGATGATTTCACCCTCGGGCGAAACCGTCACGATATCGAATTCAGCCTTGGATCCTTCTTCCAGGCCCGAGGCATCGGTAAAGGCCGGCTTGATGCCGATCCGATCGACATCGGCCAATACCGGCCGCGTCAGCGAACGCTCGACCGTGCGGCCATTGCTATCGACCAGCCGCAGGATGATCTGGGCTTCCAGCGGCCGCGTCGTCGATTGCGGCTCAGGCAGCGTCACCGCCGCCACGGCCTTGCCGGCCTCGTCGGTGGTACCAACTACGCCCAGCGGCTCGCGATTGGTTTCGATCGTGTCATCCACCCGGCCGAACGTATAGCCGGGGAAATCCGCCAGCGTTGTCCGCGGCCGGATCACCGCATCGGCTTCCACCGACAGGCCCGGCGCCGTGGCGCCATAAAGATACTTTGCCGTGACATCGATCGGCGTCTCGACGCCGGTCTCGACCGGCGCATCCGGCGCAGTGATATCGAAGGCCAGCCGCTCGGGCTCGAAATCTTCGACGAGGAAGGCAACGCTGGTCAGCGCCTGCCCCTTGGGATCGGCATAGAGCCGCACGGTCCAGGAGCCGCGCATCGCATCGCCCACCATGGGCAGCGCGGTGAAATAGCCACCGGCCCCGCCATCGCGCAGCACATCGCGGCTCGCCACCACGCCGTCGGGGCGCTCCACTTCAATGGTCAGTGGCAGGTCCTTGACCGCCTGCGCCCGCGCATCGCGCAGGATGGCGGTGAGATAGACCGTTTCCCCCGGCCGGTAGACACCGCGCTCGGTCGTCGCGAACAGGTCGAGCGGCCCCGGCGAAGGCCGCCCCTCAACGCCGCGGTCGGTCAGGTCGAAGGCGGGCTTGGACAGATCGAGGAAGGCATAGTCGCCATCCTCGGTCTCGGCCACCAGCAATTGCGGCGCCTTGCCGCCCGTGCCGCGGGCCAGGCCCGGCGCGAAGACCGCGCGGCCATCGGCATCGGTCACCGCTTCGCCCAAAATCTCATTATTGACCGCCACCAGCCGCACATCGATCCCGGCGCGTGGCTTGGCATCGTCCAGGCCACGCACAAAGGCATGCACGCCATCATCGCCCGCAATCGTGGTCAGCCCCAGATTGGAGACGATGAACCATTGCGTGGCCAGGCTATCCCAATAATCGGCCTCGCTATCGGCCACCTTGGCCGTCACCACATAGGCGCCGGGCGGAATATCCTTGAGCACATCGGAAACCGGAATGGCCGTGGTGGTCAGCGCATTGGCCGCCCCCTTGGCCAGATCGACCTTCCCGTCCCAGATTTTCTCGCCATATTGGTCGGCGACATTCTCAGCCGAATAACCGGTGAGCGAGCCCTGGAAAATCCCGTCGCGCACCGCCGCAGCGATGGAGCGGTCCCCGATGCGATAGATCATCACATCGGCCGTTTCGGCATTGACCGAGGTGATCGGCAGCCCGCCACCAAGGCCAGCCGGCATCACATAGGCATTATTGGCAAAGGCCACGAAGGGTGAGCGATCGGGCACATAGACGTCGAGCTTGACGTCCTTGCGCAGCGTCTCGCCATCGGCCGATGGCAGTCCGGCCCGAACCTGAATGGCATAGCGGGCGCCATGCTGCAGCCCATCGATGCAGATCTGGCTCTGCTCAGTCTCCACAGCCACCTGCGGCGCATTGGGCACCACCACATAGCCGGAAAGATCGGTATCGCCCGTAGGCAATGGATCGGAAAACACCACGCAGATGCGCGGCGAGGCGGATTCGGAATCCACCTCATGGCTGGTAATGCGGAAGCCGTGCTGGGCGATCACATCGTCCAGATGCGCCTGCAATTGTTTGCTGGGCGCCAGTGCCAGGCTCGCGCGATAGGTCGCGATCACCTCGCGCCACATGCTGCGATATTCCATGCCCTGGGCCAGGGCGGCCAGTGAATGGGCCCGGTCGTCGCGCTCGGTCGAGCGCAGGAAGGCATTCATGGATGCCGATATGCCCACCGTCGCCATGTCATAGCTATTGTCGCCCTCGGCCTGTCCGGCCACCGCTTCCGCCCGGGCCAGCGCCACATCGGCCAGCTGCTGCCACACATCGCGGTCATTGCTGTTGATCGCCAGCGCCTGGCGGAACGCCACCATGGCTCCGGCCGGATTTTCGTCGGCAACGGCCTGCTCGGCGGCCGCGATCAATTCGGCATAGCTGGTCTTGGGCGGCGGGGCATCGGTATTGGGCAGGGATTCGGCAAAGCCCTTGGCCTGGTAGATCAGGTCCTGCGGCGGAAAGGGCAGCTCGGACTGGCGAGCCGCTTCGGTGGCGGCGGGCGTCGGCGCCCGGCTCACCCGGCCTGACGTGGCGCCGTTGAATTCGGCCACTTCCCCGGCATTGCCCTTGAGGAAACACCAGTTCGATTGCGCGTTGAAGGTAAAGGCGCGGCAGATATTGTCATCCACGCAGGCCGTGCGGCAGGCCTCAAGTTCGGTATCCCGAACTATGGAATAGTCGAACCCCGGCAGGTCGGTATTCTCCAGCAGCGTCACTTTGACGTCCGCCGCCTGCGCATTCACGAGACCCAGCCCCATAAGCGCAAGCACGCCAAACCAGCCGATTGCCCTCAGCTTGCCCATAACCCCAGCCCTCTCCATACCCACTCGCGGCACCACCATAGAAGGCACCGCCATGCCGGTAAAGCGAACGGCGTCGGAAACGCGGAATTGTGTTACCGCAACAACGCGATAGGCTCGGCCCGGCTCAGGCCGAGAAGGAAATCCCGCAATTGCGGCTCATATACGGCATCGGCCGCCGCATTGAGGTCAAACCAGCGTCTTTCGCGCTGGCAGCTTTCGGGCCATTCATCGAGCAATTTCTTAACCTTGAGACTGAATACCGTAACCCGGCAGGGCAATGTCTCTCCGGTCTTGAGCACCTTGTTATAGCTGAAGCTGCCGATCGGATCGCCGCGCATCTTGCCCTCGATGCCCGCTTCCTCGAAGGCCTCGATCTCGGCCGATTCCATCGCCGATTTACCGCGCATCAGCCAGCCCTTGGGCAAGAGCCAATGTCCGCTGACGCGCGAGGTCACCAGCAGCACTTCCAGCGTACCCGCCCGGCCGATCCGCCAGGGCAGGGTTGCGAACTGCTCGGCAAAATCGAGTGGCGTTTCGCCAATACCCGGTTTGTCCATGACCGGTGCCTTGATCCCCATTATTCATGTCCCTCGGCGGCCGGACCTGCCGGCTGCAACAAACGGCTTTCGCTCAGCACGCCCATCTGCTCGAGAATGGGCACGGCAACCGAAGCCAGATGCGCGTTGATGCGCTTGAGATCGCGCAGGATATCGAGATGCAGCGTGCTGGTTTCGAGCGTTTCGCTGCGCAGCGCCCGCACCCGTTGCAGATGGCGTTCGCTCGACGCCGCTTCGAGCCGGCGGATTTCGACCTTGCCGGCCATCAGTGCCCGCGCCAGTTCGGGGTCGCGACCAAAGAACACCGATTGCGACAGCCGCAGATTGTCGATGGTCTTGGCGTACATTTCCTGGATTTCGGCCAGGCCCTCGGGCGAGAATTTGAGCTTGCGCTGCGCCATCTTGATTGCCTGTTCGCACAGGCCCCGGTCGATAATGTCCCCGATATGTTCAAGGTTGATGGCATAGGAGACGATCTCCCCCGCCCGCCGGTCGTCCTCGGCATCGAGAGCGCCCCGCCCCAGCTTGGCGAGATAAAGCTTGATCGCTTCCTGCAGCGCATCGACATCGTCGTCGAACCCGCCCAGCTTGTCGCGCAGCGCCGGATCGTTCTGCATCAACCCGTTGAGGCTGGTTTCCAGCATCTTGCCGACGAGGTCTCCCACCCGCAGGGTTTCCCGCGCCGCCACGGCCAGGGCGATGGCGGGCGTATCGAGCGCGCCATCGTCGAGATAGCTCGGCCCTTCCTCGGCATGCGCTGGGGCCGGAACCAGCCGCGCCGTCAGCCGCGCCACCGGATCGAGCAGCGGCAGGAATACCACCAGCAGCACGAGGCTGAACCCGATATGGGTGGCCACGGTCAGCACATGGGCATTGGGCAATATGGCCAGGAGGCCATGGGCGACCGGCGCGGCGAAAATGGTCAGCGCCACCGCGCCCAGGCCCCGCACCACGAGATTGCTCAGCGTCAGCCGCCGCGCTTCGACGCCCTCGCGCGAGACGGCCAGCCAGGGCGGGATGGCTCCGCCCAGATTTGCCCCCGCCACCAGGATTACCGCCAGTGTCGGCGTCACCAGGCTCGATTGCGCCAGTAGCGCGACGAACAGCACCACCGCCAGGCTCGACGAGGCGATGAAGGCCAGGCCCGTTGCCAGCAGCAGCGCAATGACAGGCGCATCGCCCAACCCCGACAGCACGGCGATCACCATTTCGGAATCGCGCAGCGGCTCGGTCACCTGCCCGAGCAATTGCAGCGCCAGCAGCATGAGGCCCAGCCCCAGCGCGGCCCGGCCGATCCCCTTGCCCTTGGCATAATGGCTCAGCGAATAGGTCAAGACGCCGATCAGGATCATGGCAGAGCCGACCCAATGCACATCCATCGACAGGATCACCGCGGCGATTGCCGTGCCGATATTGGCGCCCAGCATCACCGCCTGGCCCATGCGCGGCGCAATAATGCCGCGGCTGGCAAACGAGGCGGTAATAACCGCCGTGGCCGTGCTCGATTGCAACGCCAGCGTCGCCAGTAGCCCCGAAATGGCCGCCTTGAAGCGATTGCCCGTGCCCTTGCCGATCCATTGGCGCAGCGAGCCGCCAAAGGCATTCATGATCCCGGTCTTGATCAGGCGCAGCCCCCAGATCAAGAGAGCCCCGGCCCCCAAAAGGTCGATCAGATGAATGGTTGACGACATTGAAACCTGTTAAAAGCACATCCAAATGTTGCACACGGTTGCAAAAGACTACGCCCTTTCGATGGCGCGTCAATGTCCCACTTGCCGTTAACCCCCGCTAAGCAGGTCTATCGGCAGTATTGGACAAGTTTTGCCCTCCGCGTTAGTAAGCTGCCATGCACGGGCGTGCAGATTCTGTGGGAGAGCAGATGGATACCAGGGAGAAGGGTTTCGTCAGCGCCGAGACGGTGGCGCGGCTGGCGGGCGTGTCGCGCTCGGCCGTGTCGCGCACCTTTACCGATGGCGCCAGCGTTTCCGAAGCCACCCGCAAGAAGGTGCTCGAGGCCGCCGACGCCCTGGGCTACCACGTCAACCACCTGGCCCGCGGCCTCTCCCATGACCGCAGCAATATCATCGGCATCATCGTTTCCGAGATTCCGACGCCCTATCAGGCGCGCCTGCTCGACGAGATGACCCGCCAGCTCCAGACCATCGGCAAGATCGGCATGGTGATCAACACCACGGGCGACGCCGCCAGCGTTGCCAATGCCCTGCGCCAGACGCTCAATTTCCGCGCCGATGGCGTCATCGTGCTCTCCGGCACGCCCGATGCCTCATTGATCGCCAGTTGCGTCGCCAATGGCCAGCGCGTCATCCTGATCAACCGCAGCGACCATATCGAGGGGCCGGCCAATCTGGCCGTGGAGAATGCCGAGACCGCGCAGGAAGCCTATCACCTGCTGCGCCGCGCCGGCTGCCGGCAGCTTGCCGTGGTCTCCTCCACCGCGGGCACGCCAAGCCTTATGGCTCGCGAAAACGCCTTCCTCGCTGCCGCCATGGCCGATGGCCTCGCCCCATCGGTCGTCAAGGCCGGGCCCACCGGCTATGCCGCCGGCGCCGAGGCCGCCCGCCAGCTCTATAGCCGCAGCGGCGGTCCCGATGGCGTCTTCTGCGTCACCGACCTGCTCGCCCTTGGCTTCATGGATGCGGCGCGCCACGCCTTCAGCCTGCGTGTCCCCCAGGATGTCAGCATTATCGGCTTCGACGATATCGAACAGGCCGGCTGGGAATCCTACGGCCTCACCACCTTCCGCCAGCCGGTGGAAGAAATGGTCGAGGCCATCGTCCAATTGCTCTCGCAAACCGGCCCCGCCGACTGGCCCCACGCCGTCCCGCCGATCAAACCGGTGCCGATCTGGCGCAAATCGGTATTGCCGCGGCCGGAAACGACCTGACTGAGTGGCCGGCGCATAGGGCGTGTAATTGGTCTCCAACCCTCCTCCCCACAATCGCCTCCCTCGGGCTTGACCCGAGGGCCCGCTGGGCCAGGCACGACACTTTGAGCAAAGCCGGAGTGGCCCTCGGATCAAGCCCGAGGGAAAGACGGTGATTGTTTGTTGTCCGGGGCGGATCGTCGCTCCGCGCAACGGCTACCTTAGCGCCCTGCCCTCAGCGTCAAACAGATGCACGCCATCGGCCGGCAGCCCGATATGCACCTGCTCATGCAATTGCAGGTCGGGCGCCCCATCCAGTTTGACCGTCATCAACTCGCCCGAGGCCAGCTCGACATAGGCCAGGGCATATTCCCCGAACTGTTCGATCACCGACAGCGTCCCGCTGAAATGAGCCGTCTCGGGGCTGGCCAATTCCAGATGCTCGGGCCGCACGCCCAGCGTGACGGCCTTGGTCAATTGCGGATGCGACAGGGCCAGCACTTTGCCATCGGCCAGGCGCAGCTGATTGCCCTCGGCCGTTACCGGCATGAAATTCATGCGCTGACTGGCAATGAACCCCGCAACGAACGTATTGACCGGATTGCGATAGAGTTCGAGCGGCGAACCCACCTGCTCGATCCGCCCGGCATTCAGCACCACGATGCGATCAGCCAGTGTCATGGCCTCGACCTGATCGTGCGTCACATAGATCATCGTCGCGTCGAGCGTGTCATGCAGCTTGGCGATCTCGATACGGGTCTGGGCACGCAACGAGGCGTCGAGATTGCTCAGCGGCTCGTCAAACAGAAAAACCTTGGGATTGCGCACGATGGCGCGGCCAATGGCGACGCGCTGGCGCTGTCCGCCCGATAGCGCCTTGGGCATGCGATCGAGATAATTCTCGATCTGCAGGATCCGCGCCGCCTCGCGCACCCGCTGGTCCACTTCCGCCTTGGGCGTCTTGGCGAGCTTGAGCCCGAAAGCCATGTTTTCGTAGACGCTCATATGCGGATAGAGCGCGTAGGATTGGAACACCATGGAAATGCCACGCTGGGGCGATGGCACATCATTGACCACCTTGCCGCCGATGGAAATCTCGCCGCCCGAAATCGGCTCGAGCCCGGCAATCATCCGCAGCAAGGTGGATTTACCGCAGCCCGATGGGCCGACAAACACCACGAACTCCCCCGATTTGATGTCGAGATCGACGCCATGCACCACTTCGAGCGAGCCATAGGACTTGCGGATGCCGCGCAGGGTAACATCAGCCATGATTTTCCTCCCTATTCGATAGCGGCCACCCCGGCACAAGGCCGGGATGGCCAATAGCCTTAGGCCGTTTCGATCAGCAGCGTGGCGATCTCGAAGGGACGCAGTGACAGCGTCACGCCATTGTCGGTCAGCTTCAGCGCGTCGCCCGCGCCCTCTTCCATCAGATTGACCACCCGCACCGACTTGACCGGGATGCCGAACGTGATGGTCGCCTCGGCACGGATATTGGCGTGCTCGAAGACGCGCAGCACGATGGCATCGGACTTTTCCGCCTTCTTGACCGTTTCCAGCGTCACATTGGACTGATCGACACTGGCAAAGGAGAAGCTACCAGCATCCTCGCTCGCATCGGCCACCGCGTGCAGCGAACCAATCACCGCCACCGGATTGTTGAAGCGCTCGGCGGCACGATGCACATCGGCGAGATCGGCCACGCCATCATGCACGAAGAGCGCATAGCGCAGGCGATGCTCGCCCAGATCCGCATCGGGGCTGGGGAAGGTCGAGCCGCGCACCAGGGTCAGCCGCACCGATTGCTCCAGGCAATCATAAGCATATTTGCAGTCATTGAGCAGGGAGACACCGAAATCGGCCTCGCTCAAATCGACCCAGCGATGCATGGAAGCTTCGAACCGCGCCTTGTCCCAGCTGGTATTGCGATGGGTGGGGCGCCGCACATGGCCGAACTGGATTTCCGAGCGGATTTCCGAGGTGTTGAGATCGAAGGGGAACTGCGCCTTGAGCACCGTCTGGCGCTCCTGCCAGTCGATAAAGGTATCGAACTCCACCTGCCGCGCACCGGCCGCCAGCGACACTACCTGCACCACGGTTGACGCCTGATACTTCCGCTCGATGCGGATGGCAGCACGATGCGGCCCGGTTTCCGTCACAGTGATCTTGGCCTTGGCATCCGCCAGCGGCCAGAACTGTTCCTCGAAATAGCGATCGATATCCCAGGCGTCCCATTCCATCGGCTTGTCTTCATAAGCGATGAGTCGATTGGCCTTCTCGCCCGCCGCAATGGTTTCGCGCTTGCGCGACTTGTCGAACACCGAAGTGATTTCGCCCGAGGCGTCGAAGGTGACCTTGAGCAATTCGTTTTCGAGATGGCTCGTCGACACCGAGAGCGGCGAGCTATTGGCCGTCGCCCCGGTAACGATCTGCGCCCCGGTCCAGCCCAGCGGCGCCAGATCGGAAACCGGCGCCACGTAGGCGATTTCGCCACCGGCACCGGTGACCTTTTGCAGGCTGTGCTGATTGCCGGCAATGCTGAGCGAAGCCCCTTCGAGGCCCGCGTCAGTGCCGACACTCACCAGGCCCGAACGGGTCTGCCCGGTGAAGTTAAAGAGCTTGAGCCCGCCGCCACCCGTCTTGCTCAGCGCGGCTGCCGCACTGTGCCAGGGGCCATTGGCCGAACCCAGGGTCGAGAAAATCTTGCCATATTCATTGTCGCTATCGACATAGACCTCGGGGATCGAGGTGCCGGGGAGGATGTCGTGGAACTGGTTGATCAGCACCAGTTCCCAGAACTCGGCCAGCGTCTCCTTGGGATAGGGCGCGCCAGTCGTCGCCAGCGCCAGGGCACCAAGCAGCTCGAGTTCACGCAGCAGGCGTTCTGCCCGCCGGTTATTGGCCTTGTTCTTGGCCACCGAAGTCAGCGTGCCGCGGTGATATTGCAGGTAAAGCTCGCCATTCCAGGTGGGGAACCTGTTGCCGGGCGCATCCATCTTGGCGCCGAGGCGGTCAAGGAACGGCACGATGCCTTCAAGCTTGACGCGCGGGGCGCCGGGAATGCCGCGTTCGAGGCGGATGCCGCGCTCGATCATGCCGCGGGTGGGGCCGCCGCCGCCATCGCCATAGCCATAGGACATGACCACTTCATTATGGACCGCCTTGGGTTCGTAGCGCTTCCAGGCGCCCATGGTCTCGGAGACCGACAGATCGCCATTATAGGTGGTGTAGACTGCCTCGCTCTCATAGCGCTGCGCCGTGATCAGCTGGGCCTTCGTGACGGTGCCATCAATGCCGCGCCAGTGGAAACTATCATAGGGATGGCGGTCGGTATCGTTCCAGCTGAGCTTCGAGGTGACGAAATATTTGAGCCCCGACTTGTCCATGATCTGCGGCAGATTGGCCGAATAGCCGAACGTGTCGGGCAGCCACACCGTCTTGGGATCAACGCCGAATTCAGCCAGATGGAACTGCCGCCCGCGCATGATCTGGCGCACCAGGCTCTCGCCTGACACAATATTGACGTCGGGCTCGACCCACATGGCCCCTTCGATCTCGAACTGGCCGGTTTTGACGCGGGCCACGAGGCGTTCCCACAGCTCGGGATAATCCTTTTTGAGGAAGTCGAAGAGCACCGACTGGTTATACATAAAGACGAATTCGGGATATTCCTCCATCAGGTTGAGTACCGTGGCAAAGGAGCGGCCCGTCTTGTCGCGAGTATGCATCACACGCCAGAGCCAACCCACATCGAGGTGAGTGGAGCCGACAGCGGTGATCTGCGGCTGCGTCTCGGTATCGACCAAAGCATAGATTTCAGCGGCAATCTTTTCGGCATCGCCCAGCGAAGCCTCGAAGGCGGGCGTGTAACCGGCACGGCGATCGAGCGCGCGCAATGAACGGTCGATGATATTGAGGATAGCCTGACGGCGCGGATCATTCTGGTAGAGGCGCGTCGCCACATCCAGCGGGGTCTGCAGATCCCAATAGAGCTTTTCGGCCCGCTCACTGCGCGTATAGAAATCGACAGTGAAACCAACCAGGGGCCGTTCGAAAAAGGTGAAGGCATTGACCAGCAGCACATGCTTATTGCCGGGCTTGGCATTGCGCTCGATGACCAATTCCGTGTGGTTGCCATCCAACGCCTGGGCGATTTTGCCATCGAGATAGGCCAGGCATTGCGGATCGGTCGAGCCCGGTCGGTCCTGCCACTGGCTGGTGAATTTGAGCACGAAAGTCTTGCCGGCGGCAGCTTCGGGCACGGTCACTTCGGCGGCAAACCAGGTATGGCCCTGCTTCTTGGCCCAGACGGAATGCGAGCCGAATTTCTCCCAGCCCCGCCAGTCAGCCTTGAGCGCCGCTTCGGTGATCACATCATCGCGCAGCACATGCCACTGGAACGGCGCGTCGGGGATAGCAGTCAGAATCTTCTTTTCGAGATCGGCGCAGAGCCTGAGGAGCTTGCCTTCCATCTTGAGATCATCGTCCAGCAAGCCAAGCTTGGACGAAAGGGGATTGGAATAGGTCATCCTTTAACTCCGACACCGGCGAACCCTGTGTTCATGTTTCGCCGCAATAGAAAATATACGCCGACCGCCGGCGCTGCGTAGATGATGGAATAGGCCGCCAGGAACCCGTATTGCACGGAACCCTGCTGGCCAAAGGCCGCGTAAAGACCCACTGACATGGGAAAGCCGGCCTCGACGCGGGAGAAAATCAGGGGCAGCAGGAACTCGTTCCAGGCGCCCGTGAAACTGAAGAACCACACCACTGCAATACCGGCACGTGACATGGGCAAGACAATCCGCGTCACGATCTGGAACAGCGACGCCCCTTCCACATAGGCGGCTTCTTCCAGCTCGATCGGCACGGTATCGAAGAAGTTTTTCAGCAGCAGCAGCGTGAAGGGCAGGTTCAAAATGGTGAGCGCGACGATCACGCCGAACTGGTTGAGCAGGCCGCCGCGCTGCGCGGCGAAATAGAGCGGCACCAGCACGCCCGCCGATGGCAGCATGCGCAGCAGCACCAGCGTCCACAGGAACGCATTGCGGCCGGGGATTTTAAGCCGCGACAGCGGATAGGCGGCCGCAATGCCCACCACGACGCTGAGCGTCGCCGTGCCCGCCGCGATCAGCATGGAATTAAGGAACTGCCGCCCGGCATTGCCGCTGACGGCCTGGGCGAAATTGTCCAGCCCTATCGATTGAGGAATGGCGAGACTCCCCGTCGCCGCCGGGTTGAAGGCATTGAGAAACAGCCAGGAAAACGGGCTGACCCAGATCACGGCCATGAAGGCGAGGGCAATCGCGGTGAGCCGCGAATGAGCGGGATTGGCTTCCATTATTTCGGCTCCCGCAGCATGCGCAGATAGACCAGCGACAACAGGCCCACAATGACCAGCATGGCCACCGAAATGGCGCTGCCAAAGCCCAGATTGCCGCGCGAAAAACTCTGATTGTAGAGGAACACGGCCAGCGTTTGCGTCTGCGTGCCCGGCCCGCCTCCGGTCATGGCGAAAATCAGCGGGAAATAGGTGAAGGTCCAGATGGTGATGAACAGCATATTGGTGGCGATATGCGGCCTGATGATCGGCAGCATGACCAGCCAGATGCGCTGGAACGGGGTCGCCCCATCCACCTTGGCCGCCTCCACCACTTCGCGCGACACCGAATCCAGCGCCGCCGAAAACAGCAGATAGGACCAGGCCGTGCCCTTCCAGATATTGGCGATGGTCACCACCGGCAGGGCATAATCATTGATGAAATTGACCGGCGGAAAGCCCAGCGGCACGATGATCAGCGAATTGACCAGCCCGGTCTGCGAGGTCGTCGCCGACCACAGGAACGCCGCCACGATATCGGGCAGCAGCCAGCCCAGCATGATGCAGACTTCGACCACGGTGCGGATCGTCGATTGCGTGCCGCGCAGCAAAGCCGCGAGCAGAAAGCCCAGCACCGATTGGCCCACAATGGCCGAGAAGAACACGAAGATGACGGTGGTCCAGAGGGACTCGAGGAACCCACGGCGGGTAAACAGCCGCTCGAAATTCTGCAGCCCCACCCAGCTCCATTCCACCGATTTTCGGCCCACCAGGGCCAGATCGGTAAAGCTGAAGGCAAAGGCCCAGGCGGTGAAATAGAGCAGCACCCCGATCAGCAGCAGGGCGGGCAGCATGCCCAGCCCCAGGACAAGCAGATTGCTGGTGAGCCAGGGATTGGCCTGGTTTTTCATCAAACTCATTCGCTCGAACCTGTCACTTACTCGGTGTCATTCCGGCGCAGGCCGGAATCCATCCTGAGATTTGGCCGCTTCGTGGATCTCGGGATGGACCCCAGCCTTCGCCGGAGTGACATCGCGCGTGGGGGGCGGATGTCGCGACGACACCCAAAAACACCCCGTCACGGCGGCCCCTATTCTGGGGGTCGCCGCGTCGGGGAGGTTCGCTTATTCGTAGGTGATGACCTTGTCCTCGCCGAACTCGTCGACCAGGGCATCATGATATTCCTGCACCACGTCTTCGACTTCGGCCCCATCCAGAATCTGGGCCGTCATCTGCTGCACGAGCGCAGAAACCGTCTGGTAACCGGGAACCGTATCGCGGCCAGTGGTGTCAGCCGCCAGAGCCGTCGCCTTGGCGAGATAGGCATCTTCCATATATTCCGGCGATTCCGAGATATCGGTGCGCACTGCCATGCGGTGGTTGGCCAGCGTCCAGGCCTTGAAGTTCTCGACATCGAAAATGGTCGTCACCAGCTGGAAGGCCAGGTCCGGATTGGCCGCCTTGGCATTGACGCCGATGGTCCAGCCACCCGAAATATTGGTGGTGGCCTTGGCGCCGGGCTCGCCCGAACCGGGCCAGGGGGTCCAGCCCACCATGGCGTCGCGCTCTTCGCGGGTCGGCAGGTTCACGCCATTGCAATCCCACAGGCACGCATCTTCCCACGAGCCCGAGGCATGAATGCCCAACTGGTCATTGGCCAGGGCCTCGCGCACGGCCACACCGGGATCGGCGGCATAGTTGAGGTCCGCCGGCATGCCCAGCTCGCCATAGACTTTCTTGTAGAATTCCAGCGTCCGGCGGATAGCCGGGCTGTCGCCAATCCACTGGCCGGTTTCCCGGTTGAGCAGGCGATTGCGGTCGCCCTCGGGAACGTCGGCACCCAGCAGCAGCATGTAGAAGCCCTGCATGGTGGCAGCCTCTGCCTGCTTGGTGCCGGCCGGCAGCTGGAAGAAATACTGAACGCCCGCATCCTTGAGCTTCTGGGCAGCATCGAGCACGTCGGCCCAGCTCTTGGGCTCCCACGGCACGGCAATGCCGGCCTTTTCGAAATTGGATTTGTCGTACCACAGCATGCGTACGTCGGTATCGGTGGGCAGGCCATAGACCTGGCCGTCATAGGACGCCACTTCGAGCAGACCGGGCTGATAATACTGGAACTGATCCCAGCCGGCGCCCTGTTCGTTGAGCGGGTGCAGATAGCCCGCCGAAGCCAGTTCGGACACCATGAAGCTGTCCATCTGGATCACATCGGCTGCGGTGCCGGCGCTGAGATCCAGCGCGATGCGCTGGTCATAGCCCTGGCCGGGCAGCTTGATGGCGTTGACCGTCTCCCCCGTCGCCTCCTCGAAATTCTTGATGCCCGGCTCGACCAGGGACGAAAGCCATTCGGCATACATGATCGTCACTTCGGCATGCGCCGGCATGGCTGATGTCGCGGCCAGTGCCATGGCGGCAACCGTCGTCAGCAGATTCTTTCTGAGCATCAACTCCTCCTCGAGTGCTCGCGCCGCGACTTTGCGCGGCCTTTCGCGCCAGACCCTCCCCCGGCGCGGCCCAAGGTAAACACAAGCAATGCAACGTTGCAAATTCTAATTGCACCATGCTCTAATGGGCCGCGCGGATGCGAATTTTTCCCAGGCATTGCCAGTGCCTTCGCGTGGCCTGGCCTGTTGAATACATTCTGCATCGTTGTAACTTTTACAGGATTTGGAATATCGGGCGGACGGTGTAAAAGAGGTTGGGGACAGATAAGCCATGAACCAGAAGCCACCGCCGGGCGCACGGCCGGGCAGCACCCATCAGCGCGTTACGCTGAAGACGCTGGCCGAATTGACCGGCCTCAGCCTTTCGACCGTTTCGTTATCGCTGCGCGGCGGCACCACGCTCAAGGAAGAAACCCGCCAGCGCGTGATGGAGGCGGCGCAATCGCTGGGCTATGTGCCCGATCGCGCCGGGGTGCGCCTGCGCACCGGCAAGACCAATGTGGTCGCCCTGGTGCTTGATGGCGCCGAGGATTCCATCGATTTTTCCCGCCAGATGATCCAGGGCATCGGTCACGCCATCAAGAATACGCGCTACCATCTGACCGTCATGCCCGAATTCGAGCGTCAGCTCTCCACCGACACCATCCGCTATATCCTCGATAATCGCACTGCCGATGGCGTCATCATCACCCATACCGGCCCGCGCGACCGCCGGGTGCAGATGCTGATGGATGCCGATTTCCCCTTTGTCAGCCACGGCCGCACCGAATTTTATAGCCCCCATCCCTATCACGATTTCCACTCCGAAACCTTTGCCGCCATGGCTGTGGAGCGGCTGGCCGGGCGCGGCTGCAAGAATGTGCTGCTGGTCATCGGCGACGACAGCACCACCAATTACCACAATATCGTCACCACCTTTCACCGCGTCACCGCTCAGGCCGGCATGACGGCGCGGGTGCTGGGTGGCCCGGTCGCCCTGGGCCGCCCCGCCGAAGTGCGCCGGCTGGGCCAGGACCTCGCCCTGTCCCCCGACCGCCCGGACGGCATTGTCAGCGACAGCGAAATGCGCACCATCGCCCTGGTGGGGGGCCTGCAGGATGGCGGCCTGCAAATGGGCCGCGATTTCCAGCTGGTCTATAAGCAGACCTCCGACATCCTGCCCACCCTCTTTCCCACGCTCGACAGCATCCAGGAAGACGTCTTCGGCGCCGGCATGGAACTGACCCGGCTCCTGCTCAAGCGCATCGACGGCGAGCCGGTGGAAACCCTGCAAACCCTGGCCGAACCGATGCCGCAATGGCGGAGCTGAGGGGACGGGCCACACTCCCGCGCCGGGATGACACCGGGTAAGCTGGCGGGCACCATCCATTCCCTAACCACAATCGCTTTCCTCGGGCTCGACCCGAGGACCACTCGCCACGTGCACCGCGCTGAAAGCGACCCTCGGATCAAGCCCGAGGGAGACGCGGCGGGCGCTCCGGATCACCGCCCCTCCTCAGCACAATGTCATTCCGGCGCAGGCCGGAATCCATGTCCGTGGCCCTCCACATACATCCAGCGCCGGGAGGCCTTCAGCATGGATTCCGGCCTACGCCGGAATGACCCGGTGGTGGATATCAACACTGGTTGCCCCAAAAAATTCGGCCCTTTCATCCCTTTAGCACGCGCTCGCAAACTCCCCTCCGAGTCACTTTACATATAATAGTACTTTATATATCGTCCCTTCATCGCCGCAGGTGAATACGCCGCGGCGGCCACATTGGGAGGACATCGTGAACATCATCAAAACGCTCGCCGTCGCGGCGGGCCTCGCTACCGCTTTGACGTCTGTCAGCCTCGCGCAGGATAGCCTTGACGGCCTGGTCGTCGGCTTCAGCCAGATCGGCTCGGAATCGGGCTGGCGCGCTGCCGAAACCTCGGTCACCAAGCAGCAGGCCGAAGAACGCGGCATCGATCTCAAATTTGCCGATGCCCAGCAGAAGCAGGAAAACCAGATCAAGGCCATTCGCGGCTTCATCGCCCAGGGCGTTGATGCCATCCTGGTCGCCCCGGTCGTCGCCACCGGCTGGGAAGACGTGCTGACCGAAGCCAAGGAAGCCGAAATCCCGGTCATCCTGCTTGATCGCGGCGTCGATGCGCCTGAAGATCTCTACCTCACCTCCGTTGCCTCCGATCAGGTCAAGGAAGGCCGTGTTGCCGGCGAATGGCTGGTCGAGGCGGTGGGCACCGAACCCTGCAAGGTCGTCGAACTGCAGGGCACCGTCGGCTCCACCCCCGCCATCAATCGCAAGCAGGGTTTTGAGGAAGCCATTGCCGGCCACGACAACATCACCATCGCCCGCAGCCAGACCGGCGACTTTACCCGCGCCAAGGGCAAGGAAGTGATGGAAGGCTTCATCAAGGCCGAAAATGGCGGCGCCGATATCTGCGCTGTCTATGCCCATAATGACGACATGGCCGTTGGCGCCATCCAGGCCATCAAGGATGCCGGCCTCAAGCCGGGCACCGATATCAAGGTGATTTCCATCGACGCCGTGCCGGACATCTTTGCCGCCATGGTCGCCGGGGAAGCCAATGCCACGGTCGAGCTGACCCCCAACATGGCCGGCCCCGCCTTCGACGCGCTCGTCGCCTATCTCAAGGACGGCACGGTGCCCGAAAAGTTCATCATCACCGAGTCCAAGCTCTATACCCCCGCCGACAATCCGCAGGGCGAATATGACACCCGCAAGGGTCTGGGCTACTAATCTTAAGTAGCTCGGCTAGTCACCGGACGGCACCTCCCCCTTGATGGGAGAGGCTGGGAGGGGGTGCGGAAGCCCCGATATCGGGGCCAATCACCCCCTCCCTGACCCTGCTTTTTTCGCTTGTGGCGAAAAAGCAGACCCAACAAGGGGGGAGGGTGTCGACTGAGAATTCGGCGTGGCGATCTGGCGGGGGAGAACTGTATGACCGACAGCCCATACGTGCTCGAAGCGCGCGGCGTGACCAAGATCTTTGGCAATCACACCGCCCTTGACGCCATCGATTTCGGCCTCCGGCCCGGCGAAGTCCATGCCCTGCTGGGGGAAAACGGGGCCGGCAAATCCACCTTGATCAAGGTCCTGACCGGCGCCTACCAGCCCGATGCCGGCGGCGTTTTCGTCCATGGCGCCCCGGTGACGCTCGACAATCCCCTCCACGCCCAGACCCATGGCATCGGCACGGTCTATCAGGAGGTCAATCTCCTGCCCAATCGCTCGGTGGCCGAAAACCTGTTCCTGGGCCACCAGCCCACTTGGCTCGGCCTGGTCGACCACCGCAAAATGGAAAAATCCGCCCGCGCACTGCTTGAGCGCTACGATCTGGCCATCGATCCGGCCAGTGACCTCGGCAGCCATTCCGTGGCCGTGCAGCAGATCGTCGCCATTGCCCGCGCCGTCGAACTCTCCGGCAAGGTGCTGATCCTCGACGAACCCACCGCCAGTCTCGACCGCAACGAGGTCGAGCGCCTGTTCGAGGTCATTGCCGATCTCAAAAAGAGCGGCCTTGCCATCATCTTCATCACCCATTTCCTCGACCAGGTCTTCGCCATTTCCGACCGGGTGACCGTGCTGCGCAATGGCAAGCTGGTCGAAACCCGCCAGCTCGATAGCGTCACCCGTACCGATGTGGTCCGCCTCATGCTGGGCAAGGACATCGCCTTTTCCGGCGCCACCGACCTCGAGCCCGAGCGGCCCACCACCGATGTGCTGCTCGATTTCGCCGGCTATGGCCGCAGGAAAAGCGTGCATCCCTTCAACCTCACCATCCACAAGGGCGAGGTGATCGGGGTTGCCGGCCTGCTCGGTTCCGGCCGCACCGAAATGGCCCGCCTCATGTTCGGCGCCGATCCGGCTGATCAGGGGAGCCTGGCAATATCGGGCAAAACCACCGCCATCCGCACCGCCAGCGACGCCATCCGTCACGGCTTTGGCTTCTGCCCGGAGGATCGCAAGGCCGAAGGCATTCTGGGCGATCTCTCGGTGCGCGAAAACATCATCATTGCGCTCCAGGGCAAGCTCGGCTGGTTCCGCGCGCTCAACCGCGACGAACAGCTCGAAATCGCCGGCAAATTCGGCGAGGCCATGGATATCCGCGCCGCTTCGCTCGATATGCCGGTAAAGCTCCTCTCGGGCGGCAACCAGCAAAAGGTCATTCTCTCGCGCTGGCTGGCCACCGACCCCGCCTTCCTCATCCTGGACGAGCCCACCCGCGGTATCGATGTGGGGGCTCACGCCGAAATCGTGCGCACCATCAATCGGCTGCGTGACGACGGCATGGCCATGGTCGTCATCTCCTCCGAGCTGGATGAAGTGGTCGCCTATAGCTCGCGCATCGTCGTCATGCGCGATCGCGAAATGGTGGCCGAATTGCGCGGCAAGAACATCAATCCCGGAGTCATCGTGCAGGCCATCGCCAATTCCGCCGACGAGGCCCATCCATGAAGCGGCTGCATCTCGAACGCCTCGCCAATCCGCAATTGCTGGCCCTGGTGGGAGTTCTCCTCATCAATTGGCTGCTCTTTCCCAATTTCTTTCGCATCACCTGGCAGGATGGGCGGCTGTTCGGCAGCCTGATCGACGTGCTCAATCGCGGCGCGCCCGTGGCGATCCTCGCCATCGGCATGACCGGGGTCATCGCGACCAAGGGCGTCGATCTCTCGGTGGTCGCCGTATCATTAAAAAACGGCGCCGTCGCCGCCACCATGGTGGTAGCAGGCTATCCTACGCCGGTCGCCGTGCTCGCGGNGCGCCATCATGGCGGTCTGCGGCGCCGTCGCCGCCACCATGGTGGTAGCAGGCTATCCTACGCCGGTCGCCGTGCTCGCGGCCCTCGCCGTCGGCATAGCCTGCGGCCTCTGGAACGGCTTTCTCGTCGCCGTGCTCGATATCCAGCCCATTGTCGCCACCCTCGTATTGATGGTGGCCGGGCGCGGCATTGCCCAGCTCATCACCGAAGGCTCCATCGTCACGTTCAACGATCCCGCGCTGATCTTTATCGGCACCGGCTCTTTCCTCGGCTTCCCCATGGCGGCCGTGATCGCGCTGACGCTACTGGTGCTGGTGACATTGCTGGTGCGGAAAACGGCCATCGGCCTCTTCATCCAGGCCATCGGCGTCAACCGCGCCGCGGCATCCCTCGCCGGCATTCGCAGCCGCATGCTGCTGATGCTGGTCTATGCGCTCTCCGGCTTCTGCGCCGCCATTGCCGGCATTGTCGTCGCTGCCGACATTCGCGGCGCCGACGCCAATAATTCCGGCCTCTGGCTCGAACTCGACGCCATCCTCGCCGTCGTCATCGGCGGCACTTCGCTCCTGGGCGGCCGCTTCTCGGTGCCCATGGCCGTGGTCGGCGCCATCATTATCCAGGCCATGAATACCGGCATCCTCATGTCGGGCTTCCCGCCCGAATTCAACCTCATCGTCAAGGCCGGCATGATCATCCTGATCCTGCTGATCCAGTCGCCCTTTGCCGCGCGCCTCTTCACCCGGCAGCGCCTCGTTCCCACCAAGGCCGGCCCCAAATGAAACGCAGCCTGCGCCCCCTGGCCGCCACCGCCATCATCTTCATCATCGCCTATGCCGCCGCCGTGCTGCAATTTCCCGGCCTGCTCTCGACCCGCGTGCTGGGCAATTTCCTCACCGACAATGCCTTTCTGGGCATTGCCGCGGTCGGCATGACCTTCGTCATCATCTCGGGCGGCATCGACCTTTCGGTCGGCGCGGTCATCGGCTTTACCGGCGTATTGGTCGCCGTGCTGATTTCCTGGCTGGGGCTCCACCCGCTCTTGGCCTTCATCATTGCCCTGGGCATCGCCGCGCTTTTCGGCGCCGCCATGGGCCTCACCATCCACTATCTCCAGGTGCCCAGCTTTATCGTCACCCTGGCCGGCATGTTCCTGGCCCGGGGCGGCGCCTCGGTGATCACCCAGGATTCAGTGCCCATCAACCACGAATTCTACAGCTTCCTGACCGGCCTCATCATCCGCCTGCCCGGTGGCGGCAGGCTGAGCTTTATCGGCCTGTTGATGATCGCCATCTTCCTCATCGGTGCCCTCTTGGCCCACCGCACCCGCTTCGGCTCCTACGTCTATGCCCTGGGCGGCAACGCCACCTCGGCTTCGCTCATGGGCGTGCCGGTGGCGCGCACCACTGTCCAGATCTATATGCTCTCGAGCGTGCTGGCAGCCTTGGCAGGAATCGTCTTTTCGCTCTACACCTCTGCCGGCTATCCGCTGGCGGCAGTGGGGGTCGAGCTCGACGCCATCTCGGCAGTGGTGATCGGGGGAACCTTGCTCACCGGCGGCTATGGCTTTGTACTGGGCACCTTTGTCGGCGTTATGCTGCTGGGCCTGGTTCAGACCTACATCATCTTCGATGGCACGCTGTCGAGTTGGTGGACCAAGATCGTTATCGGCGTGCTGCTGTTCTTGTTCATCGTCCTGCAGCGGATCATATTTGCGGCCTCCGCCCCCGGAGAGAAATCGCCCGAGAAAGTGTAGCATGATCGAGCCAGGCAGCCTTATTCGCTCGCTTTCCGGGCGATCCGCTGCACGGAATTACCACACCTTCGTCATCAACGAGATCGGCCATGGCATCGTCACGGGCAAGTTTCCCGTCGGCTCGATTCTGGCCAGCGATGCGGTGATGATGGAAACCTATGGCGTCTCCCGCACGGTCTTGCGCGAGGCGCTAAAGACCCTTGAAGCCAAGGGCCTGGTCGAGGCGCGGCCCAAGGTGGGCACCAAGGTCTCCCCCGCCAGCCGCTGGAGCTTTTTCGATCCCCAGGTGCTGTTCTGGCATTTCGAAGCCAAGCCCGACCGGCGCTTCTACGAAAGCCTCTTCGACATCCGCGAAGCGCTGGAAACCCGCGCCGCCGACCTCGCCAGCCACCGCCGCACCGCCGAAGACATCCGCATCATGAAATACTGGGCCCACCAGATGGATATCGCCGAAGACGGCATCGAACCCCACCTGCTGGCCGCCCTCGAAATCCACCGCGCCATCGCCGAAAGCTCCGGCAATGCCCTGCTCCGCTCGGTGACGGGCGTCGTCGAACTGACCATGGTTCTATCAGCCAAATTCGCCCCGCAGGATGATATCCGCCAGCGCCACGCCAATTACGTCGACCAGCACAACGCCTTGGTCGGCGCCATGGAACGCGGGGATAAAACAGAGGCCGTCGCGGTAATGTTGTCGATTATCGCGCGGGATAAGGCGCAGACGATGAGTGTGTTTGGGTAGGAGCGCTTCTGCGAAATCCGGGCTCCCATCGCCCCTCCCCGACCCATCCGCCCTCATGCTATCCACGCTCAATCCATCCCACCCACCGGGTCATTCCGGCGCAGGCCGGAATCCATGTCCGTGGCTCACCACGCCACCCAGCGTCGGGATGGCCTTCAGCATGGATTCCGGGCTACGCCGGAATGACCCGGTGGATGGTCAATTCTCGCTGACCCGCTCCCCACCGGCCGCATCGAACACATAAACATGGTGCGGCGCCGCGCGCACGGTCAGCGCGCCATCGAATGCCGCATCCTCCTCCCCGCTCACCACCACAGTCACCGGCTTGCCGCTCACATCGAGCGTCACAAAGGTCTGCCCACCGGTTGGCTCGACAAAGCTCACCTGGCCGGTAATCGCCGTACCCTCCCCGGCCAGCAGCAGATGCTCGGGCCGCACGCCCACCACCACCGCCTGCCCCTCGGCCAGGCTCTGCGCCGGCTTGAACACGAAATGGGTGCCATCCGCCGTGCGCGCCACCCCGCCCTGCATGACCGCCTCGACGAAATTCATCGCCGGCGAGCCGATAAATCCGGCAACGAAAATATTGGCCGGCCGCCGATAGAGCTCCATCGGCGAACCCGATTGCTGGATAACGCCTCTATTGAGCACCACCACCCGATCGGCCAGCGTCATCGCCTCGACCTGATCGTGCGTCACATAGATCGAGGTCACCCCCACCTTCTTGTGCAGCGCCTTGATCTCCCCCCGCATCTGCACCCGCAGCTTGGCATCAAGATTGCTGAGCGGCTCGTCGAACAAAAACACGGAGGGATCGCGCACCACCGCCCGCCCCATGGCCACGCGCTGGCGCTGCCCGCCCGACAACTGGCTGGGCTTACGCTCCAGCAAAGGCTCCAGCTCCAGCATGCGCGCCGCCTGCATCACTCGGCGCTCGATTTCTGCCTTGGGCTTGCCCGAGAGTTCGAGGTTAAAGCTCAGATTGCGATAGACGCTCATATGCGGATAGAGCGCATAGCTCTGGAACACCATGGCGATATTGCGCTCGCGCGGCGTCAGCTCGTTGACGATCCTCTCCCCGATCAGGATATCGCCCCCGGTAATCTCCTCCAGCCCCGCCACCATGCGCAGAATGGTCGATTTCCCGCAGCCCGAAGGGCCGACCAGGGCGACGAATTCACCATCCTCGACGCTGAGATTGATATCCTCGATCACCGAAACCGAGCCATAGCTCTTATTGAGGTTCCTTAGTTCCAGTCCCGCCATAAATGCCTCCTCTTGCCGCGCCGCTGCCGTCGCGGACTATTTGACTGCGCCGGCGGTGAGGCCGGCAATGATGTGTTTCTGTGCCGCGAAGAACACGATCACGGTGGGCAGAATGGTGAGCGTGATGAAGGCCAGGATCAGCTGCCAATCGGTGCTGAATTCCCCGCGATAGACCATGATGCCCAGCGGCCAAGGATATTTGCTCTCCGAATTGAGCATGATCAGCGGCAGGATATAGCTGTTCCAGCTGCCCACGAAGGAGATGATGCCCACCGTCGCAATGATCGGCCGGCTGAGCGGCAGCGAGATATGCCAGAAGAACCTGAGATACCCCGCCCCATCGACAAAGGCCGCGTCGAACAGCTCAGAGGGCAGGTTCTTGAAGTAATTGCGGAACAGCAGAATGCTCATGCCCAGCCCGAACGCCACCTGCGGCAGCACCACGCCCCAATAGGTATCGAGCAGCCCCAGATCGCGGATGCGGATGAACAGCGGCAAGATGGCCGTCGCCGCCGGAAACATCAGCCCGATCAGGAAATAATTGAGCAAAAAGTCCGAGCCGAAGAATTTGACATGGGCGAAGGTAAAGGCGGCCATGGAGGCAAAGAGCAGCGTCAGGAACACGGTCAAAGCCGCGATCAGCAGCGAATTGCCCATCTGCATCCAATAGCGCTGGCTGGTGATGATATCCCCGTAATTGCTCCACTGCCATTCGGCGGGCAGGCCGAACGGATTGCCGCGCAGATCGCCCAGCGTCTTGAAGCCCCCAAGGGCCGTGGTAACCAGCGGAATAACCACGATGGCCGCCACGATCAGCATGGACGCATAGAGATAGGTCTGGGTGCCAATGCTCAGCCGCCTGCCGCTGCTGGCGGCGGTCGCCGCATCGATGGGTGCTGCTTCAGTCATTTCGCATGAATATCCGCTTGTAGCTGAACGCCAGGGTGACGCAGATGATGAACAGCACGACGCCGACCGCCGAGCCGAACCCCACCTGCATGCGCATGACGCCGAAGGAATAAAGGAAGGTCACCAGCGTCTGAGTCGCATTCGATGGTCCGCCGCCGGTCAGCGGCATGATCATGTCGAACAATTGCAGTGAGCCCACCACGGCAAAGAATACCGACAGCCGCACCGTCGAGCCCAGCAACGGCAGGGTGACCCGGTAGAATTTCTGCCAGCCGGTGGCGCCATCGATATCGGCCGCCTCCAGCACGCTTTTGTCGATGGCCTGCAGGCCGGCAATGAACAGCATCATATGGAAGCCGAAATATTTCCACACGATCACCCCAAGCACGGCGTAAAACGCCACCTGTTTGTCAGCCAGCCAGAAGGGCGGCGCGGCGCCGAAAAAGTGCCAGATACCGGCGACGAGCCCGAACTCCCCGTCATAGACGAAGCGCCAGATCATGCCCGCGGCCACATCGGCCAGCACATAGGGTAAAAAGAACAGCAGCCGGAACGCCAACGCCCCCTTTATGCTGCGCGACACCATGGTTGCCAGCCACAGCGCCAGCGGCACCTGCACGCAGATCGAAATGAAGATGATCAGCCCATTATTGACCAGGGCATTGCGGAAAGCGCCATTGCGGAAAATCAGCTCGTAATTCTTGAAGCCGATCCACTGGCTGGGCAGGCCATAGCCATTCCAATTGTAGAACGAATACCAGGCCGCCTCGCCCATGGGCAAAATCACGAACACCGTGAACAGCAGCAAGGCGGGGGGCAGGAACAGCACCAGCACCGGCCATTTGCCGCGCATCTGGCCGCGCCGCCGCCGCGCCACGCTGGGCACGCCGGACGCCAGCGGCCCGCTTGCAGATAGGGAAGTGGCTTGGCTCATCCGGGTCTAGGCTCCTTGTCCGGCAAAAGCCGCCGCCCGGCCAAGGCCAGGCGGCGGGGATGCATCACATCTCGAGCGAGAAGGCGTCTTCGATCTGCTGCAGCGCGTCTTCCGGCGAGATTTCGCCAGAAACCAGCTCCACCGACATGTCGTTGACCACGCGGCCGACATTGGGGCCCAGATCCTGATCGAGGAAATTCTGGTGCCAGGTGGCCTGGGCCATCTCGGTCACGATCTGCTGCATATAGGGGTCTTCCACCGCGCTCTCGGCGCCCAAAGTGGTCGACAAAATCCCGTTTTGCTTGACCTGCAGCAGAGCATTGTCCTGGTCGAGCAGATATTTGAGGAAGTCCTCGGTTTCGGGCGGCGCATTGGCCGTCACCACCCAGCCATTGAGCCCGCCGAATTCATCGGTGGCAACACCAGGCGCTCCATCGATCAGCGGGAACAGGAACCGCCCGATCTGGTCGGTGGTCAGCCCCTTGCCATCGGTGGCGGCATTGGTCTGGTTCTGCACCGTTGCCGTATTCTGGAAGCCCAGGATCATGGCTGCACGGCCATCGGCAAACACGGCCTGCGCATCGGGCCAGGTCGCCCCGAGATAGCCTTCCTGGAAGGGCGAGAGCGCCCCCAGATCGATCAGCTTCTGGCTGGCGCGGACAAAGCCCTCGCCGGTAAAGCCATCGCCATTCTTGGCGGCCTCGAAGCCGTCCTTGCCCAGTTCGCGCATGGCCAGATAGGACCAATAGAAGTGGATCGGCCACTTCTCGCCGCCGCCACCGGCAATCGGCACGATCCCCGCCGCCTTGATGGTCTCGACGGCACCCAGGAAATCATCCCAGGTCTTGATCGTGGTGGCGTCGACGCCCGCCTGCTCGAACAGCGCCTTGTTGTAGAAGAACGAGACCTGGCCCCATTGATAGGGCGCGGCCCACACCTTGCCGTCAATGCTCAGCCCGTCGACAGCCGCCTGCGAGAAGGTCGCCCGCCAGGCGCCGCCATCGGCATCCATGGCCGCGGTCACATCGCGCAAGGCGCCGGTCTCGGTCTGCGCCTTCAGCACGCCCCCGCCCCAGGTATAGAACATGGAGGGCGCGTCATTGGATTGCAGCAGCGTCGGCAGCTTGGCCTTGAAGGCCTCGTTTTCGAGGAATTGGAATTCGATTTTGACGTCGGGATGCTCGGCCTCATAGGCCGCGGCAATGTCCTGCCAGGTCTTGAGCCGGTCCGCATTGGCTTCCAGATGCAGCCATTTGATGGTGCTTTGCGCATAGGCGGCCGTGACGCCCGAGAACAGCGTCACTGCGCTGACGGCAAGCAGAAGCGTATCCCGCCAAGGGCGGGCAAAGCCGTGATTCATGGTGATCCTCCCAGATCGGGACTTATTTATCCCTGATGCGTATTAAATAGCGCCCGGCATTTCCGATCTGTCAAGAGGGTGTGCAAAACGCGCGCCAAAACCGCCAAATTTCAGCGCTTTACGCTTGCTTTGGCCTCCAAGCCATGCCTAGAAAGACGAAACTTAATTCGCGTCACGTAGAAAAAGACGCGCGAGGAGCCTGCCCGTCCCGTGAAGACCGCTGACCCCGAATTGATGCGGGCGATCAATCGCTTCCACGTGCTCGATACCATCCGCCGGTTCGGTGCGATTTCGCGCGTCGAGATCGGCGAACGCATCCAGCTTTCCGCCACCACCGTCTCGGCCATTACCGCCTCGCTCCTCGATGACGGGCTGATTTCCACCCGCCATGAAGGCGACCTGCGCAGCGGCGGCAGCCGGGGCCGCCCCCGCGTCATGCTGACCCTTAACCCCGAGGCCGCCCGCGTCGTCGGCGCCAAGATCGCTACCAATCGACTGGTCTTTGCCGTCACCAATTTCCAGGGCGATGTGCTGGCCAATCTCACCCTGCCGGTGCGGGTCGATCGCCTGCCCGTCGAGGTCATCGCCGATCTCGTCGAAGATGGCGTGCGCCGCTGCGTGCTCGATGCCGGCATTGCGCTCGATCAGATCAAGACCGTGGCCCTGTCCCTGCCCGGCATTGTCGAACACGGCACCGGCCGCGTTCGTTCGAGCAGCATTTTCCGCGACACCAATGTGCCGCTCAAGGAAGCCATCGTGAAACGGCTGGGCATCGACACCATTGTCGAAAGCGACGCCAATGCCATTACCATGGCCGAGCACTGGTTCGGCCGCTGCCGCGACTGCGACGATTTCGTCTTGGTCGCCATCGAGGAAAGCCTGGGTCTTGGCGTCATGCATGGCGGCCAGCTCTTCCGCGGCGCCCGCGAACTGAGCCTCACCCTGGGCGACATGATCATGGGTTCCGACCCCGACCACGCCCTCAAACTCTCCGAAGTCGCCAGCGAACGCGCCATCCTCAATGGCGAACACAATGATCCGCAAATTCGCGACGCCATCCGGCTGGGCCAGGGCATGGGCCGCGTGCGCGGGCTGATCGAGGCCGGCGACAATCGCCTGAAAGACGCCGCCGGCCGCGCCGGCGCGGCGCTCGGCATTGCCATCGCCAATCTCGTCGCCCTCTTTGCCCCGCCCCGGGTCATCCTGGTCGGCTCGACTTTGGCTTTGGGCGATCATCTGCTTGATCCGCTGCGCGCCGGCTTTGCCCGCGCCACGCCGGAAAGCCTCGCCAATGTCGCCCAGATCGTCATCGACGAAGTGGGCGACGAGCTTTGGGCGCGCGGCGCTGCCGCCGTGGCCCTGGGCGAACTTTATGGCTCGCCCTGGGGCACGACAGGCCCGGCGCGGGGCAGTTTTAGTGATTTTTCAGATGCCGGAACGAGGAGTGAATGATGGATAAGGTCGGTATTGGCATTATCGGACTGGGTAATATTTCCGCCGCCTATCTCAAGGCGAGCAAGGATTTTCCGGTGCTCGACATCCGCGCCGTGGCGGATATGAACCCGGCCGCCGCCAAGGCGAAAGCCGATGAATTCGGCCTCAACGCTGTCGATCTCGACGCGATCTTCACCGATCCCTCCATCGACATCATCCTCAACCTGACCATCCCCAAGGCCCATGTCGAAGTCGGCCTGCGCGCCATCGAAGCGGGCAAGCATGTCTATTCGGAAAAGCCGCTCGGCATTGTCTTTGCCGAAGGCAAGAAGCTGGTCGACCGTGCCCGCGAAAAGGGCCTGCGCGTCGGCTCGGCTCCCGATACCTTCCTGGGCGGCAGCCACCAGACGTCGCGCCGCCTGGTCGATGAGGGCGCCTTGGGCCAGCTCGTCGGCGGCACCGCCTATTTCATGTGCCCCGGCCATGAGCGCTGGCACCCCAATCCCGCCTTCTATTACGAAGCCGGCGGCGGCCCCATGCTCGATATGGGCCCCTATTACATCACCGATCTGGTCAACCTGCTCGGCCCCGTCGTCAAGGTGTCCGGCTTCGGCACCAAGCTCCGCGACACCCGCACCATCACCTCCAAGGACCGCAATGGGGAAATCATCCCCGTCCATGTCGCCACCCATGTCTCGGGCACTTTGGTCTTCCACAATGGCGCCGTGGTGCAGGTGACGATGAGCTTTGACGTGGCCGGCCACAAGCATGTCCCGCTCGAAATCTACGGCACGGAGGCCTCGCTCCTCGTGCCCGATCCCAACCATTTCGGCGGCCAGATCCAGTTGCTCGAAAAGGGCGGCGAGTGGGCCGATATCGCCACCGACATGCCCTATGCCGAAGGCAATTACCGCTCGATCGGTCTCGCCGACATGGCCCATGCCATCCTCGAAGGACGCCCCCACCGCTGCAATGGCGACCTGGCTTTGCACGTGCTCGAAGTGATGGAGGCCTTCCAGACTTCTTCAGATACCGGCCGCGTCATCGACATCACCACGCCAGCCGAGCGGCCCGCGCAACTCGCCTCGTCGCTGGTCAACGGCAAGCTGGCCTGATCGAATTTAAGGAGGACTATTATGCGTGAAGCACTGATCGTTTGGGGCGGCTGGAGCGGGCATGAGCCCGAACAATGCGCCACCATCATTCGCACCATGCTCGAGGAAGACGGTTTCAAGGTCTATGTCGAGAACACGACCGAAGCCTTCGCCGATCCCTCCATCCGCGATCTCAGCCTGATCGTGCCGATCTTCACCATGAGCAAGATCGAAAAGGAAGAACTGTCAAACCTCACCGCCGCCGTCGAAGGCGGCGTGGGTCTCGCTGGCTATCACGGCGGCATGGGCGACGCCTTCCGCGATGCGGTCGATTACCAATTCATGGTCGGCGGCCAATGGGTCGCCCATCCGGGCAATATCATCGACTACCGCGTCGATATCACCCGCCCGGATGACCCGGTCATGCAAGGGATCGAAAGCTTCCCCTACCATTCCGAGCAATATTACATGCATGTCGACCCCTCCAACGAGGTGCTGGCAACCACCACCTTCACCGGCGAGCACGCCTCCTGGATCGACGGCGTCACCATGCCCGTGGTCTGGAAGCGCAAGCACGGCCAGGGCCGGGTGTTTTATTCCTCGCTCGGCCACGTATCGAGCGAATTCGCCGTCCCGCAGATGAACACCATCCTGCGCCGCGGCATGAACTGGGCGGCGCGGTAGGAGAGCCCTCCCCTTAGGGGGTGAACTTCGCACGCGTTAAAAACACGGTGTCATCCCGGCGAAGGCCGGGATCCATGCTGAAGGCTATCCAAGCATCCAGTGCAGGGATAGGGCACAGCATGGATTCCGGCCTTCGCCGGAATGACACCGTGGGTTGATGCTGGTACCGAAGTTACTCCGCCGCCGGCTTCAACTTCGCCGCGATGAACTTGAAATTGCTCCACCACCACCACGGGCCCTCATAATAATTGTCGGCCGAGGGGTAATTGGTCCAATAGGTCTCGTTCACCGGCACGAATTTGGACGTGCCGAACATCTCGATAACCGGCAGGCCTTCCACCAGTTCCTTGAGAATATCGGTGCCCAGCGGCACGATCTTGGGATCGTCGGCCGGTACCGCTCGGAGCTGGTCGATCAGCGCGCTCAGCTCGTCATCGACATAGCGGCCCTGGTTGGACGAGGCCGGCGTGCCATTGTCGCGCACATAATCCTTGTGCCAGCTTTCCATGCGCACGAAGAGATCGGGCGTGATGGCGCAGGACGAGCCCCAATAGGACCCCACTTCATAATCGCCGGTGTTCTCGGCGGTGAAGAACGCCCCAGCCTGCATCTGCTGCACCTGGGCTGGAATGCCGAACTGCGTCCACTCATTGGCCACCGCAAAGGCCAGGCGCTGCGACTGCACCTCGAAATCGGCCGGGGCCAGGATATTGATGGTAAAGGGCGTACCATCGGGCTTGAGCCATTGCCCGCCATTATTGGTAAAGCCGGCCTCGGTCAAAAGCTTGGTCGCCTGTTCCGGATCATGCTTCCACCAGCCCACGCCCAGCAATTCGCGCAAGGCTTCGGGGTCTTCCGGAATCCCCGCCACCCCTTCCGAGCGCAGCCGTTCGCCTAAGCGCACCGCATAGTCCGGATCAAACGGCTTATAGCCATCCTCCAGCGCAAATTCGCCCAGCCACTGCGCCATGGGCTGGTGATAGGTATCCATCAGCACCGTGGTCGGCGGAATGGCCAGCGGAGACGCCCGCATCATGCCCGAGAAGGTCGCGATACTGGCCTGTTCGGCATTGATGGCCAGTGCCAGCGCCCAGCGCGTCTTGGCATCGTCATAGGGCGCCTTGGACGTATTGAAATGAATGCCGCGCTCGCAAGGGTCATCGAGATTGGCATAGGGGAAATCGTTGAACCAGGCGCGCACCTTGGGGTTCTGCCCGCGCAGGATATCGAGGCTTTCCGGGGAAATATCGGTCAGGATATCGATATCATTGGCCGCCATGGCCAATACGCGCCGCTCCTCGGTGCCATAGCTGCGGAACAGCACATATTTGGCCGCCGGCTCGCCCACGATCTGCCCGATATCGGTATTCTGCCAATCCTCGCGCTTCTCCCACAGGAACCAGGTGCCATTGGGGTCATGGTCCTTGTATTTGTAGGCGCTGATGGTCACCGGCGGGAAATTGGTGAAGGTCGCCGGATCTTCCTTTTCCCAGATATGCTTGGGCACGATGTGGAACGGATTGCCATAGATCACCGAGCCCAAAACGATGGCGAGGCGAGGCGTCGGCTTGGTGGTGGTGATCTCGACTGTATTGGCGTCCACCTTGGTCACCGAAGCGATCTGGGCGGTATAGGCCGCGCTATAGGCCAAAGCCGGGGTATTGCGCAGCATCTGGTCGGTGAACACCACGTCATCGGCCGAAAAGGGCTGCCCGTCGCTCCAGGTCAGCCCCTCGCGCAAAGCCACCTTGAACTTGGTGAAATCCGCGTTGAGCGCCTCGGGCATGGCCGATGCCAGATCGGGAATCTGCGCGCCCTTGGCCGTGTCGATGTCATAGAGCAAGGCGCCGGCCAATTGGTGATAGCCGTGATTGATGGTCACGCCCTGCTGATACATGTTCATATTGGTCGGATTGCCGACCCGGGCATTGAGCATGTCGACGACCAGGGTTTCGGCGCGTGGCGTGCCGACATCGGTCATCTGCTGGGCCCATGCGGGCAGCGCCGTGCCGCTGAGCATGGTACCGCCCATGGCGACGGCGAGGCCGAGCGCCATTATTGTCCGGCGGGGAAATAGGCTTGTGGTCATGGTCTCCTCCTCTTGCTTTTTCAAGCGTTGGTTGGCGGGTGCTTGAGTGCACTCTGGTGCCGAATGTCTGGATGGGAATATTGCTCGTCGATGGCGTCGAGTTCGCTCCAGCGGTCCCCGACCGAGGGAATCGCCGCCATCAATTCGCGCGTATAAGCCTGTTGGGGATTGTCGAGGATGTCGGTGGGCACACCACTCTCCACCACCCGCCCGGTATTCATGATCGAGACCTGGTCGGACAGGTAATAGGCGGTCGACAGGTCATGCGTGATGTAGATGAACGAGACGCCCTGTTCCCCAACGATCTGGCGGAACAGATTGACGATGGACATGCGCAAACTCGCATCCACCATCGAGACCGGCTCGTCCGCCACGATCAGCTTCGGCTTGGGGATCAGCGCCCGTGCCACGCTGATGCGCTGCAATTCGCCGCCCGAGAACTGCCGGATATATTTGCCGCGAATGCGCTCATAACTGAGCCCCACCGAGCGCAGCGCCACATCGGCCGCCGCGATGGCCTCGGCTTCATTGCGCGCCACCCGCAGATTAAGCGCCGTGCGGCGCAGATAGGCTTCGACCGGCAGATAGGCACTGAACGCCTCGAACGGATTCTGGAAAATGGGCTGTACCAGCCGCCGGAATTCGAAATTGTCGATCCGGTCTGCGCCCTTGCCGCTGAGCGGTCGCCCGAGCAGCCTGATACTGCCTTCGCTGGGCTCGACCAGCCGCAGGATCATGCGGGCAATCGTCGTCTTGCCCGACCCCGATTCCCCCACGATTGAAAAGACCTGCGGCGTCTCCGGCAGGGTGAAGGACACATCGTCCACCGCCTTGAACGGCTTGCCGCCGAACAGGCCGCCCTTGCGATAGCTGCGCGAGAGATTGCTGACTTCGAGTATGGGCACGCCGCTCATGACACCGCTCCCAGCGTCTCGACCGCCCGCTTGCCATGCAGCCGCGGCAGCGAGGCGATGAGGTTCTTGGTATAATCGTGCTGCGGATTGGCGAAGATGTCGGCGGTCGGGCCCTGCTCGACAATCCGCCCCTGATACATGATCACCAGCCGGTCGGTGATCTGGTAATGCACGCCCAGGTCATGGCTCACCAGCACCAGGCAATTGCGCTGGCGCCGCTGGATTTCAACCATCATCAGCAGGATCTTCTTTTGCACCACCACGTCGAGCGCCGTGGTCGGCTCATCGGCCAGGATCAGCCTTGGATTGACGAAAGCCGCGATGGCCACCAGCACGCGTTGCCGCATGCCGCCCGATAGCTGATGCGGATAGGCGTCGAGCACGTTTTCCTCTAGGCCGAACCCGGCCAGGAATGCGGCGATGCGCGCCCGCAATTCGCCGCGACTGCCCTGGCGCTCGCGCTTGGGCAAGCCGTCCACAACCTGCGCCTCGATTTTCATCAATGGGTTGAGCACGCTCATCGAGCCCTGCGGGATATAGCTGATCTGGTCCCACCAGAGCGGCGCGAACCGGCTCGATGGCGCCTCGATCACCTTGCCGGAACGGGGATCAGTGAACCGCCCGGTGACCGTGCCGCTCTGGATGCGCAGCCCGGTCGAAAAATCCCCGTAAATGGCCCGCATCAGCGTGGATTTGCCCGACCCCGATTCCCCGGCAATACCCAGGATTTCATTGTCGTTGATGGTGAGGCTCACCCCATCGACCGCCTTGATGAAACCGGCCGAGCCATAGCCCACCGTAACATTGTCGACTTCGATCATACGCTCATCCTCCGGGCCGAGGACCGCATGGAAAGCCCCGAGGAAACGAGGAACAGCCCGATGAACAGCAGGACGATGGCGATGACCGGTGAGCCGATCCACACATATTTGCCGCCCAGCAGCGCCTGATAATTGATGGCCCAATAGATCATCGTGCCCAGCGTCGCCTGTTGCGCGCTCGATAGCCCGATCACCGCCAGCGCGCTTTCGGTCGAAATGCCGACCAGCACCGTGTTGATGAAATTGGCCGCCGACCAGCCCGCGATATAGGGGAAGATGTGACGCACGAGGATCCGTACGCTCGACTCCCCGGAAAACCACGCGACATTGATGAATTCGCGCTCGCGCATGGTCAGCGCCACCGCCCGCACCTGCCGGGCCGGATAGGGCCAGTTGAAGACCACCAGCAGCAGCCCGACGATGGGCAGCGCCAATTGCCCGCTGAACAGGGCCGCCATCAGGATCAGGATGGGGAGTGTCGGGATGCAGAGCAGCGCATCCATGAAGAACGACAGCACCCGGTCGAGCCAGCCACCGGCATAGCCCGCGGCAAGGCCGAGAAAGACGCCTATGATGGTCGATAGCCCCGCCACGATGAGGCCCAGGATCAGCGAATTGCGCAGCGCATAGGTCAAAAGCCAGAACACATCCTGGCCCAGGCTCGTCGTGCCCAGCCAATGAGCCGCACCCGGATTTTGGTTACGCGGCGCCGTGTACCAGACCAGAGGATCGCCTGGCGCGAACCAGGGCAGGATAGCCCCCAGGATAACGCAGAGTGCCACCAGCGCGACGCCGAGATAGAGCCGGAACGGGGCATGAAGGAAGAAATTGCGCATGGGCCTACCTGTGCCTGATGCGTGGATCGAGCAGCGGATAGATCAGGTCGATGACCATGGTGGCAGTCGCCACCGCGATGACCGAAAGGCTGATCGTGCCCATCAACAGGTTGAAATCGCCCTGCAGCACGGCCGAGTAGATCAGCAGGCCCAGCCCCGGATAATCGAACAGGATTTCCGTGATCAGCGAGCCGTTGAACATCAGCCCGATCTGCAGCGCCAGAAACGTGATCTGCGGCAGGATGGCATTGGGCAGCACATAGCGGGTGAGGATGCGCCCATCGCCCAGCCCCTTGAGCCGGGCATAGCGCACGAATTCCTCTTCCCTGAGCGCCGTGGTCTGCGCCTTGACGCTGATCACCCACCAGCCGAACACCACGATGACGATGGACATGGCCGGCAGGAACGAATTCCAGACCACGCTCGTCACCAGCTCCCAGCTCCAGGGCGCGCCGCGAATGGTCGTGGTCAGCGGAAAGATCTTCCAGACATAGGAAAACAGGATCGAGAGCACGAGCGCCAGGATGTAATAGGGGATGGGGTAAAGGCAGATCGCTATCCCCTCCATCACCCGCGAAGTCGGGCTATTGGGCTTCCAGCCTGACAGGAGCCCCACGAAATTGCCCAGCACCCAGGCGATCAGCGTCGAGGTCAGCAGCAGCCCGAAAGTCCAGGGCAGGGCATTGCGGATCAGCTCCATCACCGGGGTCGGATACATCGAGAGCGACGGCCCGAAATCGGCCGTCAGCACGATGCGCTTGATGAAGGCGCCATATTGCTCCCAGAGCGAGCCGCCCAGCCCGAACGTATCGGCCAGCGACTGGCGCAGGGCATCTACCTGCGCCGCGTCCATATAGGCGCCCTGCGAGGACACCTTGGCCAGCATGGCCTCGATCGGGTCGGTCGGCCCCAGCCGCGGCACGAAGAACAGCACCGTCAGCGCAAACATGATCACCAGGGCATAGACCACGAGCCGCCCGGCAATGTAGCGGATAAGGGTCATCAGATGACTTCGAGATAATCGCGGTCGGCGAGTTCGGGGAAAGGCGCAGTCGGCAGCGTCTGGTACCAGAAGGCGACCGAGGCGATATCGTCCTGCAGTGGCAGGTAGCGCCGGTCCTTCTTTTCGGTGCGCCAGCCCAGCGCCTGGATGGTGACCCGCAGATCGTCATCGAACCGGATCGGGTCATGGATATGCCAGCGATACATGCCGAAGCGCATCTGGCTGTTATAGACCCCGTCGGGCCGGATCACCTGCGGCAGGCCGGCATAGGGCGTGGTGAATTCGCGATAGCGGCTGTCCATGGTATCATCCACCACCCCGCCATCGAAATTATAAGCGCCGCAGAAATAGTCCTCCGTGCCGGTGCCGCAAATGGTGGGGAAATCCTTGTCCCCATCCATGAAGAACTTGATCTCGCCCTCGCCCCACCAGCCGGCATTGTTGACGCCCCAGGCCATATAGGTGCCCACATATTGGCCCCGGCCCTTGATGCCATCGATGATGGTGTAATCGGTCTTGAACGGCAGCGGATTGGTGCGGCGGAACTGGGCGTGGAAATAGGCCGCGTCCTCGGGCACCTCGGTCAGCGCATAATTGACCTGGTAATAAATGATGCCGAAATCGTCGGGATCGCGGTTTTCGATCTCGACACGCGCCCGCTTGCGGAACGGCATCTGCCAATAGCAGTTGAACGCCCGGCCGGGATTGACGCAGACGGCCAGCGAGGTCACCTGCGAAAACCGGTTCCAGCCCGAGCAGAAAAAGTCGCCCACCGGCGCCACCACCGAAGGATGCTCCT
This sequence comes from Devosia yakushimensis, assembly GCF_030159855.1. Lineage (NCBI taxonomy): Bacteria > Pseudomonadati > Pseudomonadota > Alphaproteobacteria > Hyphomicrobiales > Devosiaceae > Devosia > Devosia yakushimensis. Next base: position 124,057 of record NZ_BSNG01000003.1, read on the forward strand.
GGTCGTCCCAATAGATGCGCAGGATCAGGTCGCGCCAGCGCAGATTGGCCGTGGTCAGCCAGATCTGCTGGATGGCGCCCGGCCCCTCGATATCGGCCAGCACCCGCGTTTCACCTGGCTCGATCCGGATCGAGGGCGAAACCTTCCAGCCCTGCCCCAGCCCGCGGGCGCAATTGGCGCCGGTGCCTTCGGTGGCCATGCCGCCTTTCCCCTTTTCCCCGGTGAAATTCTCCGGTGATATGGAACGGGTCTTGGCATTTGACAGCCGGTAGAGATTGCCGAGATTGAGGTCGAGGCCGGAAAAGGGGGCGTTCATATGGGGTTCCGTAGCAAGCGGGCAATAGCAGGCCCTTCGCGGCCCGAAGGCGCGGCAAAGGTCCATTGCATGGACAAATCGAGGCCATTGCCCAGGCGGGCTCAAAGCCTCGTTTCTGTGAAATCGAAGGCGCCGGCCGGAAGGCTAGGCAGTGTCGTGGAACGTGCTCATCGTCTCTCTCCCGAATGGCGTTCAGGCCGCCGGCTTGTGCCGGTTCAAGCGCGCCCGCATTCCTCGGGCGACCACAACGGCCTCACCCGACGCGATCACCATAACAAGCAATTTCCGCTTTGCAAATGCATTCACAAATCAATTTGCAAATCGATTTTTCCAATGATAGCGATCCCTTCATGACAACGATTTCCAAAGTTGCCGAGCGCGCCGGCGTGTCGCGGACCACCGTCTCCCATGTGCTCAATCATGCCGATCGGGTCTCGGCCCATTTGCGTGCCCGCGTGCTGGAAGCGGTGGAGGAACTGGGCTATGTGCCCAATCCGCAGGCCCAGAGCCTGCGCACCGGCCGCACTAATATCGTGGCCCTGCTGATCCCCGATATCCGCAACCCCTTCTATCCCGAGCTGGTCAAGACGGCCCAATCCGATCTCGAGGCCATCGGGCTCGATACCATGATCTTCAATTCCGACGTGCCCGGTGGCCATCCCCAAGAGCACAACAAGGAATATCTCCGCCAGATCCGCAACAAGCGGGTCGATGGCCTGATCGTGGGCGATTTCGCGCTGCATCGCATGCATGACGAATTGCTCAAGCTCGATATCCCCACCGTCTTCATCGGCGATCTGCCCAACCACGCCGTCGACAGCGTCAGGATCGACGATTTCGGCGGCGGCCGCGCCATGGGCCAATATCTGGCCGGCCGGGGCCACAAGCGCATCGCCCATGTCACCGGCCCCAGCCATTTTGCCGAAGCCATGGCCCGCGCTGCGGGTCTCGAAGCTGGGCTCGCCGAAGCTGGCACCCCCGCCGCGCCTGAGCTGCGCTACGAGGGCACCTATCTCGCCCCTTCCGGCGAAGCGGCCGTCGACTGGCTGGTCGAAAACCACCGCCACGCCATGCCCAGCGCCATCTTTTTCGCCAATTACCTGATGGCCACGGCAGGCCTCGCCCGCCTCCACGATCACGGGCTTTCAGTGCCCAACGACATCGCCGTCGCCGTCTTTGGCGACCAGCCCGAAATGCGCTATGCCCGCCCCACCCTCACCCGCATCGGCGTCGCCCCCGCCGCCCTCGCCCACCGCGCCGTCGCCATGCTGATTGAACGCCTCAACGGCACCTATACCGGCGCCCCCCGCACCGAAGTGCTCGACTGCGCCCTCAAACAATTCGACAGCGCCTGAGCCAGCCGCGGCTAACGCCGGGTCATCCCATCCCGCCCCGCTGGCACCTTCCCGCCCCACCCACAATCGTCTCCCTCGGGCTCGACCCGAGGGCCACTCTCCCCCCAGCACAAGTGGCGAAAGACCCTCGGGTCAAGCCCGAGGGAAGCGACAATGATTGTCTAGAGATCACGCCAAACTCCCCCACCCACGAAACTCCCCTACCCACAACGTCATTCCCGCGCAGGCGGGAATCCATTCTTTTTGGGGCTTGTGAGAGCGGAAGGTGGATTCCCGCCTGCGCGGGAATGACGCAGTGGCACTGATCAAGAGGGGAGGGAACGAGGGTGGGGTGGCGAGTGCCCCAATCCATCGACCATCCCCCTTACTACCCCCGCAACCGATCCGCATAATCCCCCAGAAACACCCCAAGGCTCCGCGCCTTACGCCCCGTCACCTTTTCGATATCCCCGCTGATCCCGGCCGCCTCGCCCCGGGCGTAATGGGCATAGTCCTCAATCACCCCATCGGCCTGCCAATCGGGAAAATGGTAATCCCGCAGCACCTGCCGCATCTGTTCGGGGGCGATATCGACATAGCCCACCTCCCGCCCCAGCACAGTGCCGATCTGCCGGGCGATTTCGTCATGGGTCAGTGCTTCCGGCCCCGTCAGGTCGTAGCTTTTGCCGTCATGGCCCGGCTGGGTCAGCGCCGCGACAGCAACCGCCGCCAGGTCGCGCACATCCACCAGGCTCACCGCCCCGTCCCCGACCGGCGCGAAAATATTGCCCTGCTGGCGGATCGTCTCGCCGAAGGCCAGCAATTCCTGCATGAACAGGTTTGCCCGCAAAAAGGTATAGCTCAGCCCGCTCGCCTTGATCGCCGCTTCCACCGCCGCGTGGTAGCGCAGGAACCGCACAGGCGAAGCGGCATCGGCATGCACCTGGGAGAATTTGACGATGTGGCGGATACCGGCCGCCTTGGCCGCCGTAACGAACCCCAATTGCTGCGCCTCGGCCCGTTCCGACGAGCGGGTCAAAAGAAACGCCGTCTCCACCCCCTCAAGCGCCGCCGCCACGGAAGCGGCATCGTCGAGATCGCCCTCGACGGGAATAATATGGCTGAACCCGGCCAGCTTTTCGGCCGCTGCGGGCGAGCGGACCAGCGCCTTGGCGGTCACGCCCTGCTGGTCGAGAATTCTAGCGATTTCGAAGCCGACATTGCCGGTAGCGCCAGTGAGCAGGATCATTTTTGTCTCCGTGATGAAGCCGTGCCCGGAACCACCCCGGCCCCGCATCGGCCCGCCTAATATCGCTCCCGCTGGCCCTGCAATAAATTGACAATCTCTTCCACCTCGATAGTATAAAATGTATGAGCACTCCAACCGATTGGGAACGGCAGCGCGCCTTCCTCGCCGTATTGCGCGAGGGCAGCCTTTCGGGTGCGGCCCGGGCGCTCAATGTCGCCCAGCCCACCATTCGCCGCCGCATCGAAGACCTTGAGCGCGACCATGGTGTCGCCCTCTTTACCCGCGCCCCCAATGGCCTCATCCCCACCGCTATTGCGCTCGAGCTGGCCAGCCATGTCGAGGCCATGGCCAATGCCGCCGCGGCCTTTGCCCGCACCGCCTCCGCCGAGGCCGGCTCGGCCTCCGGCACGGTGCGCATCACCGCCAGCGAGGTCGTTGCCGTCGAAGTGCTGCCATCAATCCTGGCCCAATTGCACCAGGATCATCCCGGCCTCGTCATCGAACTCGGCCTCAACAATCGCAGCGAGGACCTGCTGGCCCGACAGGCCGATATCGCCGTGCGCATGACCCGCCCGCTCCAGGAAGCGCTGGTCGCCAAGCGGATCGGCGCCATCCGGCTTGGGCTCCATGCCCGGCGCGATTATCTCGACCGGCATGGCACGCCGGCCAGCCTCGAGGATCTCCAGCGCTTTGCCACCATCGGCTTTGAAACCGACCCGGTCGGCATCGCCGCCTATCGCGAAAAGGGTGTCACCCTGCAACGGGAAGATTTTGCCTTTCGCTGCAACAGCGATATCGGCCAATTGGCGGCCATTCGCGCCGGCATCGGCATCGGCATTTGCCACACCGGCATCGCCAGACGCGACCCCGGCCTGGTCCGGGTCCTCCCCGACACATTCGGCTTCGAGCTCGAAACCTGGGTCGTCACCCACGAAGACCTCCGCCACGTCGAACGCATCCGCCTCACCTTCGACGCCCTGGTCAAGGGCCTGCAGGATTACGCTGCGTCATAGGCACTTCGGTCAGCGATATGGCCCCAAATTCCGCCCCATCACAGTCGCTCCCTCGGGCTCGACCCGAGGGCCGCTCACCGCTTGTGCCGAACCGAGAAAGACCCTCGGGTCAAGCCCGAGGGAAGCGGCTGTGGGAAGAAGAGTTAGGAGTGCTCCTTGAGAACCACGGATCGCGTAATCAACCACGGCGTCATTCCCGCGCAGGCGGGAATCCATTCTTTCTTCCGACGTGCCAGGCAAAGAGTGGATTCCCGCCTGCGCGGGAATGACGTTGTTATTGTCGCACGGGCGCAGTGGCCGGCCTCAGCTGAAGAGCGACCGGTCCGCTACCCCTTCACCCCGGCCGACAGCATGATCGCCTGCGTCACCCGCCGCTGGAACACCAGATAGACGATAGCCACCGGCAGCCCCGCCACCACGGCCGAGGCCATCAACTTGCCATAGACGATGCCATAGGCGTCCTTGACCTGGGTAATGCCCACCGGCACCGTCATCGTCGCCTCGCCCGTTGCGGCGAGGAATGGCCAGAGGAAACTGTTCCACGCCCCGATAAAGGTGATGATGGCCAGGGCCGCCGTCACCCCCCAGTTCATCGGCAGGTAGATGCGGAACAGGATCTTGAAATGCCCCGCGCTATCCATCTGCGCCGCTTCGCGGAACTCCTTGGGCACCGAGTCGAAGAACTGCTTGTAGACGATGATCACCACCGGCACGATCAGCTGGGGCAGGATGATGCCGGCCCAGGTATTGAGCAGTTTGAACTGCGCCATCAGCACGAAATGGTTCACGATCAGCGCCTGCATCGGCACCATGAAACAGGCCAGGATCAGCACATAGATCACCCGCCGCCCCGGGAAATCGAGCTGGCTCAGCGCATAGGCGCAGCCCGCCGAACTGACGATCACCAGCGCCGTGATGATGAGCGAGGTGACCATCGAGTTCACATACCAGATGGCGATATTGGTGTTGTTCCAGATATGGATATAGCTGTCGAAGCTGAACCGGCCGGGCCAGAGACTATTGCTGCCCGAGATCACCTCGCTGTCCGGCTTTACCGACGTAATGATTGCCCAATAGATCGGGAAAAACGCCGCCAGCGCCGCCGCGAAGGTGATGAGCGTCAGGATCAGCCCGCCAATATCGATGGCGCGGTCCCGGTTGCCGCGTTCGGTGGCCTCGGCCACCCGGGGAAGGGCCTCGGCACTCATTTCTGACCTCGCGCGCGCAGCAATTGATATTGCAGGACACTCAGGATGATGATCATCCCGAACAGCAGCATGGCCGCGGTCGCCGCCTCACCGCCCTTGTTCTGCTGGAAGGCCAGCTTATAGACATATTGCACCAGCACGATCGTTGCGTCCTGCCGCCCGCCGATCGAGAACAGGTAGACCTGGTCGAAAATCTTGAGCTGGGCGATGAGCTGGATGGTCAGCACCAGCGCGGTTACCGGCCAGATCAGCGGCCAGGTGATACGGGTGAATTGCCGCCAGCGCCCTGCGCTGTCGAGCGACGCCGCCTCGTAGATTTCAGGCGAAATACTGCGCAGGCCGGCGATGAACAGCAGCACATTGAAGCCCAGCGTCCACCAGATGGTGACAAAGGCGACACTCGGCATGAAGAGCGGAATGGTGCGCGTCAGCGACAGCGGCTGGCCGCCATTGAACAGCCGCACCACATATTGCACCAGCCCATATTGCACATCGATGATCCAGTTCCAGGTGAGGAACACCACCGAGACGGGCAGGATATAGGGCAGGAAAAAGCAGGCGAGCACAAAGCCCTGTTGCCACCCCTTGAGGCGGTTCACCGCCAAGGCAATGGCCAGGCTCACCAGCGTATTGGGGATCACTGTCAGCAGCACGAAATAGGCGGTGTTCCAGAAGGCGGAATGAAACAGCTTGTGGCTGAGGATCTTGACGTAATTGTCCCAGCCCACCCATTCACCCGGCCCGATCAGCGGCGCCTTGGTGAAACTGAGCAGCGCCATCTGGATGGTGGGCCACACGAACAGCACGCCATAGATCACCACGAACGGCCCGACCAGAATAAGCGCGGTCAGATATTCGCTGCGTTTGTCCCTGAGCATGGCGTCACCTCCTGAAATTCGCGGCCACAAGCCCGACCGAATGGTTCCTGCGCCCCCTCCCCCTTGAGGGGAGGGCCAGGGTGGGGGTCGCGCGGTGGAATACACAACGACCCCCACCCTCAATCCCTCCCCTCAAGGGGGAGGGAGGCGAAGGCCCAACGTCGGGTCGCTCCTACAGCTGCCCGTTCAGATCATCCCGCATCTGCGCGGCGGCATCGGCGGGTTCGATCTCGCCGGTCGTGGCGGGATTGATGAAGTTGCTCCAGGCGTCGCCCAGGGGCGCGGCCGGCCCGGCCAGGATGGTGCGCGGATCGAACACGGCGGTATCGGCAAAGCCGGCATAGTCCGATTGGGGCTTCAGCGCCTGGAATTCGGCGCTTTCACGCACGGCGTTGAAAGCCGGGATATGGCCTGCGCCAGCCCAGTCGAGCGAGTGCTGGTCCATCCAGGCGATGACCTTCATCACCGCTTCGCGCTTGGCCGGATCGGCTTCCTTGCCGGCATTGGCGGGAATGACGAAGGCATGCGAGTCCGACCAGGCGGCCTTGTTCTCGAACAGTGTCGGCAATTCCACCGCACCCCATTCGAAGAGTTCTCCCTTGGCATGGAGGTCAACAAAGGTGGGGACTTCCCAATTGCCCATGATGAAGAAGGGCGCCTGGCCCGAGGTGAAGAGCGCCAGAGCCGCCGGGCTTTCCACCTGCACCGGCGTATAGCCCTTGTCCACCCAGCCCTTGACCACCTCGATCGCCGTGGTCAGCTTGGCCAGGTCCTCATCGGTGGGGAAGAAGCCGCCAGCGGCTTCATCGAACATGGTGCCGCCCTGCTGGCCGAACAGGCTATAAATGGTGCGATAGCGGTCGCCCGTCGGCGTCGAAATACCATACTTGCCATCGCCGGTGAATTTGGCGAGCACCGCATCGAAATTCTCCAGCCCATCGAGCCCGGTCGGCAGCCCGTTCGCGTCGAGCAGGCCGGCTTCCCCGAGCATGTCCTTGTTATAGTAGAGAATGAGGCCGTGCTGGTCGAACGGCACGGCGTAACGGGTGCCATCGACCTTGCCGGCGTCCGAAGCCGCCGCGGTGAAATCGGCATCGGAAATGCCGGCGCCCGCCAGGTCCTCGTCAGTGATTTCGCTCAGCGTGCCGCTATCGACCGCCAGCGGAATGCGGCTGAGGTGATAGGTGGCGATATCGGGCCCCTCCCCGATCGCGGCCGAGGTCTGCAGCTTGGTGTAGAAGGGCGTGCCCCATTCCAGCGTCGTGCCCTGGATCTGGATTTCCCCCTGATGCTCGGCATTGAAGCCGTCGATCAGCGCCTTCATGCGCACGCCGTCGCCGCCGGCCAGAAAGTCCCACCAGACGACATTCTGCTGCGCATGCGCCCCGGCCGCCAGGGCCAAAAAAGCGCTCGAAACCAGCGCCAGCCGTTTCAATGATTTCAGCATTATTCACTCCTCCCGAATGGATGCCCAATGTCTGCTCTTGGTCGGCAGCCCGGCGCATTGAGCACCTCGCCCGGCTGCCGTTATGCTGTTTCAGTCGGCGTGATAGGCTCTCCCGTCAGCGCCAAAAATATGCGTCGCCGCCCCATCGGGTCGCAGCGATACGGCCAGGCCCGGCTCCAGCGTGCTCTTGCCGACATCCTCGGCCACCACCAGCGCGCCATCGGCCAACCGCACATGCACCAGCGTCCGATCGCCCAGCCGCTCGACAATGTCGATTTTGCCGGCAAGGCTCCCCGTCCCGTCGCTCACCACGCGCAGGGCATCGGGCCGCACGCCCAGCGTCAGCCCCTCGGCCCCCGGCAGGCCGGCCATGGCAATATCGGTTTCGATCACCGAGCCGCCAGCCGTCACCATGGCCTTGCCGTCCCGCTCGGCAATGGCGGTGACGGGCAGGAAATTCATCGATGGCGACCCCACGAAACCTGCCACGAACCGGCTGGCCGGCCGCGAATAGACCTCCATCGGCGTGCCGATCTGCTCGATCCGGCGATTGTTCATCACCACGATCCGGCTCGCCAATGTCATGGCTTCGGTCTGATCATGGGTGACGAAAATCATCGTCGCCTTGATCCGGTTATGCAGCTGCGCCAGCTCCACCCGCGTCCGCACCCGCAGACCCGCATCGAGATTGGAGAGCGGTTCATCGAGCAGGAACGCCTCAGGCTCCCGCACAATGGCCCGGCCAATGGCCACGCGCTGCCGCTGCCCGCCCGAAAGTTGCGCCGGCCGCCGATCGAGCAATTGCACGATTTCCAGCATCCGCGCCGCATCGTCCACCCGCCGGGCGATTTCGGCCTTGTCGGTGCCGATATTCTGCAGCCCGAAGCTCATATTCTCGCGCACCGTCATATGCGGATAGAGCGCGTAATTCTGGAACACCATGGCCACGCCCCGCTGATTGGGCGGCAATTGATCGACCCGGCGGTCACCAATATGGATCTCTCCGGCATTGACCGCTTCAAGCCCGGCAATCATGCGCAGCAGCGTCGATTTCCCGCAGCCCGAAGGCCCCAGAAACACGATGAACTCGCCCGATTTGATATGCATCGAGACGCTCTCGAGCACACTGACGGCGCCATAGGACTTACTGACCTCGTTCAGAACGATATCGGCCATTTCTGTTCCTCCTCCTCGTGGCTGGCGCGGCATATTCACCGTCTTCCAACCTCTGCCGGTCTCCCGGCTTTATCGTCTCCTCGCCCACCGGCCCTTCCCTCGCCCCTTGTGGGAGAGGGACAGGATTTTTGCGTTCAGCAAAAATCCAGGGTGAGGGTCTCTCTCCTCCGCAGAGGAGCTTGCGGCGCGATCGCACCCCCCTCATCCCAACCGAATTCGCAGACGCGAATTCGGTGACCCTTGCGGGGCACCTTCTCCCACAAGGGGAGAAGGGAAAGCGCTCACCCAAAAACCTCTTGATCCACCTTCAATTCCTTTGCCGTCTGCACCACGGCATCGAACAAAGCCGCCGCCACCGGATCGGCGCCCGGCGCTTCCCGCGTCAACCGGAAAGTGGTCGCCACCACCCCGCCCCGGCCCACGCGCTTTTCCCCGATAATGGCCGCGGGCTTATGCACCCAGCCCACCACCATGCCGGCATGGACATTGGAGCCATATTCCCAGGGCCGGAACCCGGTCAGCAGGTGATGCGGCACCACGTCCGAGAAGCTGAGATCGAAGATCGGGCCGCCCGGAATATCGGCAAAAGGCCCATCGCGCCGCACCCAGGAAAAGCCCGCGATCCAGTCGCCGCGCCAGATCGTGCCGTCCCGTTCGACGAGGCTAATACCCGGCAGGTGCTGATCGAGGCTGGGGCGGAACTTGCGCCCATCGGCCACGATGCTGCGATGGGGCAATTCACCATCGGGCATATCGGTGCGTAGGTTATTGTTGGTCTTGACCGAGCCATCGGCCAGGATCACGTAACGCGCCCCCGCCTTGATGGCTTCGACGTCCCCGCCATCCACCGCATGGACGAGAACAAGATCGGCCTCGGCAGCCGGCACCACACGATAGCCGAGGCCGCTGGCATAATCTGCCAGTTTGGGATCGGCCGCCGCAATGCTGGGCAGGCCCGAAATATTGCGCGCCGCATACAGCGCGATATCGCAGGAATTGCGTGCCAGCACCTGCCCGCCCGCTTCCAGCACGAAATCGATCCGCGCCATCTGGTTTGCCGAAGCCGCCGGCATGGTCAGCTCGGCATCGATGGAAACGGTCGAAACCGTCCCCGCCGTCGCGACTGAAGCCTCACCGCTCACCGCCCCGCTCCAGCGCAGCACCGCGCCTTCGGGGATGCTCAACCCGCCGGTCGCAATCTTGATCGCAAAGCTCAGGGCTTCCCCGGCATAGGCCGAATAGCGCGCCGGGCGCGGCACGATGACGATATCGGTGTTGATTTCGGCAAAGACATCATGGAACACGCGCGGATTGCGCTCGATGTCGAGCAGGCCATTGGCCTCCCAATGCACGTCGGTAAATTCGGTGATCACATAGCCCATGATCGAAGCATGCTCGCGCATGGTCTCGATCTCGTAGCGCAGGTTCATGAACTGATACCACTGCACCGCCTCGATGAACCCATCGAACGAGCCGAAGGTGCGGTCGAGATCAAGCGCGCCAAAGCGCTCCTCGATGCCATGCGGCAGCGCCACGCCATCGCCCCAGAGCGAACCGGTTTCGAACCAATCCGGCTCGCTGCCATCCTTGCGGCGGAGTTTTGCTGGGTCGGGAAGCCCCCAGACGCCGAACTCGGAGACGATGAGAGGTTCATCGCCCCTTCGTTCGGCGTCGCCCAGGGAGGAGAATGTCCAATCGGCGCCGGCGGCGAACTGGGCGGTGATATCGTCCCATTCCTGCCGCCGCTCGGGCACCGAGCGGTAATAGTGATAGTCGTTGATATCGGTCTTGACGTGGAAATTGGGGAAGCAGGCCGAATTGTCGACCACCAGCCGCGTCGTGTCCTTGGCCTTCAGCCAATCATAGGTGTCCTTGACCCATTGGCGATGCTCCCCATTTTCGAGCATGCGCGTGCCCCAGTCCTCGTTAATGATCGTCCAGGCGATGATCGAGGGATGGTTGCGGTCGCGTTTGAGAATGCCTTCCATGGTCTGGCGCATGCGCGCGGCCGCCTTGGCGGTGAAATTGGCCACATTGGGAATTTCGGTCCAGATCAGCAGCCCAAACCGATCCGCCACGTCATAATAGCGCGGGTCCGGCACCTTGATATGGCAGCGCAGCAGGTTGAGCCCCAGATGCTTGGCCTTCTTCGCCTGGTCTTCGAGGAATTCCAGCGAGGGCGGCGTATAGATGCCATCGGGATAATAGTCCTGGTCCAGCGCGCCGCGCATATAAAGCGGCTCGCCATTGAGCAGCAGCTTGCCGTCCCGCGCCTCGATGCTGCGGAAGCCGAAAGAATGGGTCACCGCATCGGCATCGGCCAGCTCGACCGTCAGCGTATAAAGATTGGGGCTGTCGGGCGACCAGAGCTTGGGACTGGCCACCGAAAGCCCGGCCGTGACATCAGCGCCAGCGCTCACCTCGGTCTCGGCAACCAGCTTGCCATCGGCATCCTCGACGAAGACCCGCGCGGCAAGCCCCGCGGCGGCGGCCGTAAAACCCAGATCGACTGAGATCGCGCCATCGATGCCGGCCGCAATGGCAACGCTCTCGATATGCCGCGCATCGCGCGCTTCCAGCGAAACCGACTGCCACAGCCCGCCAATGCGGCCATACCAGCTGATCTTGCCATGCGGCACTTCGCCAAAGGGGTAGTCGGGATAGGCGCGATGGTCGGCCGAGGGCATGGTGACCCGCACTTCCACCTCGTTCTGCGCCTTCAGCAGATTGGCCGGCAGCACGATTTCGAACGGCAGGAAGGCCCCTTCATGGCTCCCGACCTCAGCGCCATTGAGCAGCACTTCGCAGAAATAGCTCACCGCCCCGAATTTGAGCGCCAGTTCGCCCGCACCCCACCCCTCGGGCAGCGTAAAGCTCCGCTTATAGACCGCATATCCGCTGGTATCGACCAGGTCGGAGAACTCGGCCTGCCACGGCGAGGGCACATGCGCCTCGCGCCACGGCCCGTCCTCATGCCGGAACTGCCAGACCCCGTCCAGCGACAGGCTGCGGCGTGCCGCCGATTGCGTTTGCTCGGCCCTGGCTTGAGCGCGATCCATCCTCATCCCTCGAAGTATTAGTTATATTATTATCACCTTATGATCCTTCCGAGAGACTGGCAAGGGGGACGATTTGCGCTTTTCAACGCTAACAGTCTGCTAGCGTATTCGGCTAAAAGGCTAACCAGATCAGGGGGTGGGTGAACGTGGAAAAACGCGCGACAATGGTCGATGTGGGCGAATTGGCCGGCGTCTCGCAGGCCACAGTTTCCCTGGTTCTCAATGGCGTTCCCAATGCCCGCGTCTCCCGCGCCACCCGCCGCCGCGTGCTCGATGCCGCCGAAACGCTGGGCTATCGCCGCGGCAAGACCCATCCGGTGCCGGAGGGCCGCCAGCGCGTCATCGGCCTCATCATTGACGAGGTCTCGACTACCCCCTTTGCCGCCCCTTTCATCGAAGGCGCCCGCGACGAAGCCGCGCTCCAGGGCGTCACCGTCGCCACCTTCTGCACCCGCTCCGATCCCCTGCTTGAACAGGCCGCCATCGACCTCCTGGTCGCCCAGAAAACCATCGGCATCATCTATGCCTCGTTGATCACCCGCCAGGTCAGCGTGCCCGACAGCTATGCCGAATTGCCCATCGTCCTGCTCAATTGCTACGAGCGCAAACTGCGCTACCCGTCCGTCGTGCCGGGCGACATTGTCGGCGGTTTCACCGCCACCGAAGCTTTGCTCCGGGCCGGCCATCGCCGCATTGCCCACTTCGCCGGGGAAACCTTTCTCGAGGCCTCGGTCGACCGGGAAAAGGGCTTCCGCCAGGCCATGGATAAATGGGATGTCCCGGTCCAGGACCAGCTCGTCACCCTTGGCGGCTGGACCATCCGCGCCGGTCGCGAACGCGCGCTGGAACTGCTGTCCCAGCCCAATCCGCCCACCGCCATTTTCTGCTTCAACGACCGCATGGCCATTGGCTGCTACGAGGCCGCCCGCATGCTGGGCATGCGCGTGCCCGAAGACATATCCATTGTCGGCTTCGATGACGAAGACCTCTCCGCCTATCTCGATCCGCGCCTCTCCACCATGGTCCTGCCGCATGACGAAATGGCCCGCTGGGCCGTCGGCCAATTGCTCGACGGCTACGAAGCCGCCGACCAGGACGAACGCCTGCAGAAGATCAAGATCGAATGCGAATTCATCGAACGGGAATCAATCGCCCCGCCAAGGGGTTAATTCCCAGAAGACCGCATGGCGTGTCGAACCACGACCCACCCACAACGTCATTCCCGCGCAGGCGGGAATCCATTCTTCCTTCGTCCGAGCGCGATCGCCAGAGTGGATTCCCGCCTGCGCGGGAATGACGCCGTGAACGATTTTCGCATGGCGGGCGATCTATCGCCCCTTCGGCGCCGCCACCGAATCCCGCTCGACCAGCGGGCATTCCAGCTTGGTCAGCGGGTACCGCACCGCAATCTGCCCCGCCAGCTCGTCCAATTGCTCGACAATCCACTGCCCCATCGCCCGATGCGGCAGGATGGACGTGGTCAGCCGCGGATGCAGGTGCCGCGAGATTTCCTCGTCGTCATAGCCGATCACCGACATGTCGCGGGGAATATCAAGCCCGGCTTCCTTCAGCGCCTCGTAGCAGCCGATCGCCGTGCGGTCGTTTTGGCAGAAGATCGCCGTCGGCGGTTCGGGCAGCGCCAATAGCTTGCGCGTCGCTTCATAGCCCGCACTGGCCGACCAATCCCCTTCGACAACCAACGCCGAGTCGAACGGAATATCGGCCGTCGCCAGCGCCCGCCGATAGCCCTTGAGCCGGTCCTGCGCCGCCTCCATCCAGATTTCCCCGGTAATGGTGGCGATGCGCCTGTGCCCATGCTCGATCAGGTGCCGCGTGCTGCGCTGCCCGCCAGCGATTTCGCTGGGCACCACGGCGGGATGGGATTGCCCCTCCGTGTAGCAATTGAGCAGGAAAACCGGAATGTCGAGCGCCAGCAGACCGGGGCTGAGCTCCACTTCGCGGGTGAAAATCGTCATATAGACCAGCGCCGAAACGCCCTGTTCGACAAAGGCCTCGACCAGGCCTGCCTCGGTCTCGGCATCGTTGAAGCTCTGCGCCACCAGCACCAGATCGCCCTTGGCGCGCGAGGCCGTGCTCACCCCCTCGATCGCCACCACCGCTTCCGGGCTCGTCGCCAACTGGTCGGCGATGAACCCGATCCGCCGCTCGCCCCCGGCCGCCCGCACCGGCATGTGCCGGCCATTGAGCGCATTGGCATAGCCCAGCCGCCGCGCCGCCTCGAACACGCGGTCGCGTGTTTCCGCCGACAATTTTATCCCCGGGGCATGGTTGAGCACGAAAGATACCGTGGCCTGCGAACATCCCGCCTCGCGCGCCACATCGGTCATGGTCACCCGCCGCGACTGCCCCCGCCGCCCCCGGCCCATTCCGCCGGAAACACTTCCATCATCTGCTTGCCTCGTCATCCCGCCGACCCCAAGCCCTTCGCCATCGCTAATATTATAAGCCAGACATTATCAAGCATAAGCAACTTTTGCAGAAACCGCCATAACCGGCCCGCACGGCAAAGCGCGGGCCGGAATGCCGCCTAGATGCTGGCCTGCACCTTATGCAGATTGGCATAGAGCCCATCGGCCGCCATCAGGACGTCATGGCTTCCCTCCTCGCCGATTCCCTCCTCGGTCAGCACCAGGATGCGGTCGGCATTGCGCACCGTGGACAGACGATGGGCGATGACGATCGTGGTCCGTCCCCGGGTAAGGGCCAATAGGGATTGCTGCACCGCCCGCTCGCTCTCATTGTCGAGCGCACTGGTGGCCTCGTCGAAGATCAGGATAGCCGGGTCCTTGAGAAAGGCCCGGGCGATGGTGAGCCGCTGCTTCTGCCCACCCGAGAGCTTGACGCCGCGCTGGCCGATATCGGTATCATAGCCCTGGGGCAATGCCATGATGAACTCATGGGCATTGGCCGCCCGGGCCGCCGCCTCGATTTCCTCGAATGAAGCATCGGGCCGCCCATAGCGCAGATTGTCGGTCACCGTGCCGCTGAACAGATAGATATCCTGCTGCACCACCCCCACATTGCGCCGCAGCGAGGCCATGGTGACATCGCGCACATCCTTGCCATCGATCAGGATGGCTCCGCCGCTCACCTCGTAAAACCGGGGGATGAGCGCGCACAGCGTGCTCTTGCCCACGCCGGACGGTCCCACCAGGGCAACGAACTCACCCGGCTCGATATCGAGCGATAGCTTGCTGAGCACATGCGGTCCGCTATCCTCGTAGCGGAAGCTGACATCGCGGAAACTGACCGCACCGGCCACGCCACTAAGCTCCACCGCCCCGGGCCGATCCTCGATATCGGGCGCTACATCGAGCAATTCCATGGCCCGCACGAAGCCGGTATAGCCCTCCTGCCAGAGCCGGACGAAATTGGCCAGCCGCTGCACCGGATCGACCAGCACCGCCACGCAGAGCAGGAAGGTCAGCATGTCGGCAACGCCGAGCCCCGCCGTGAGCACACGGACCGCCCCGATCACGATGACCAGCACGGTCACCAATTGCGCGAAGGTTTCGGTGCCCACCGAAAAATAGGCCTCGCTGCAATAGCCATCCCGGCGGCTTTCGAGAAACCGCTGGTTTTCCGCCTCGAAACGCTCGGCCTCTATGGCTTCATTGGCGAAAGACTGCACCACCCTTATGCCCGATAGGGCGTCCTCCACCCGCTCGTTGACGGAGGCGATATGCTCCTTGCTCTGCCGCAGGGCGATATTCATGCGACGATTGAAATAGAGGGCATAAAGCACAGCCAGGGGCGTCAGCGCCGCGATCAGCCCCGCCAGCACCGGATCGATGAAGAAGAGGATAACCATCGCCCCGGTGAATTTGAGCAGGGCAATGGAGAGATCCTCCGGCCCGTGATGGAAGAGTTCGCCCAGCCACAGCGAGTCATTGGTGATCCGGCTCATCAATTGCCCGACGCGCTGCCGGTCGTAAAAGCCGAAAGACAGCTTCTGGCAGTGCTCGAACAATTCCTTGCGTACAAAGGCCTCGATCTTGGCGCCCATCATATGGCCCTGGTAATCGACGAAAAACGTCGCCAGCACCTGGATGGCCAGAACGCCCACCATCAAGCCGCCCATGGCATAGATCTGTCCCAGTGCCTCGGGCACTTCGGGCAACTCGATCAGCCGTTTGGTGACGTAATTGGCGCAGAGCGGCAGCAGCAATGCCGTGGCCGCGACCAACAGGGCGCAGGCGAGATCCGCCACCAGCAGCGGCAGATGCGGCCTATAATAGGAGAGAAATTTTCGCACACGGCCAGACCCGCCACGCCCGCTGCTTTGCGGTTGTGTCGATCGGCCGGCGGAAACCTGTTTTAGGAAATAGCTATGACGCGCCTTTGCATGCGTCCTCGCCCGTGGAAATCGGATTTGCATAAAGCTTCATGTCCTGTTGAACTTTTCCTTTCTGATTGGACACGAAGGTTTTCATCTTGCTCTCCTGCAACGGGCTACGATAGCGCGCGGACTATGCCGTGATCTGCCGGCGCGAACAACCCCGTCATTGCCAAATATGCGACAATTTGACCCGGGCCTTTTCCCGGCCGCGCAGAATTTTCTTTGCACCCACAGGCGGCTAGAGCCTGCCGGCTTGTCAGTAAATTAACTTAAGACAAGCCATGTTTTGCCTGGATCGACATGACCACCCAGCCAGTACCGGCTGAGGCATTGCCAGGAGGCTACCGCTTTGATGACCGCATTCGCGCGCGCTGCACCTTAAGCCGGCTCCCGCCGGCTCGTCGAAGCCACCGGCTTCTTTCATCCCCTCATCAGAGTTCCATATTCTCATGCTCAAGATCGTGACCGGCAGCATTGCGCGCCGCATGTCCGCCCTGTTGCTGCTGTTCGTTCTCGGCTTTGCCGGTCTGACCGCCTACCAGCTCACCAATACCCACAATAACCTGATCGACCTCAAAAAGGCCGAGATCAAAAGCGTCATCGAAACGGCCGTGACCATGCTCGGCAATTACGATGCCCGCGTGCAGGCCGGCGAAATGACGCTGGAAGCAGCCCAGACCGAAGCCAAGGCCATGCTGCACGCCATCAACTATTCGGGCGACGACTACGTTTTCGCGGTGACCCACGACTACGTCATGATCGTCAACGCCAATCCGGCCGTGGTCGACACCAACATGCGCGACCGCACCGACACCGCCGGCAAGCGCTTCATCGAGGAATATACCGATGGCGCGCGGACCCAGGGCTCCATCTTCACCACTTTCGGCTTCAACCTGAACAGCCAGAAGCCCAATGAGCCGGTCAACGAGGTCCAGAAGCTGACCTATGTGCAGAATTTCGCACCCTGGTCCTGGGCCATCGGCACGGGCGTCCTGCAGACCGATATCGACGCGATCTATCAGGAAAACGCGCTGACCAGCGCTCTTATCGCTCTGGCCGTCATTGCCGGCCTGGTCCTGGTGGGCTGGCTGATCGTGCGCAGCCTGACCAAGCCGATCACCGCGCTCAATGGCCAGATGGCCGAGCTGGCCGATGGCAAGTTCGACATCACCATCCAGGGGACCAACCGCCCCGACGAGATCGGCGCCATGGCGCGTGCCGTCGAGGTCTTCCGCGACAATGGCGAAAAGATCGCCCATATGACCGAAGCCGAGGCAGCCCGCATCATCCGCGATGAGGCTTCGCGCAAGGAAATGATGAGCGAACTGCAAAGCGCGTTCGGTTCGGTGGTCGATGCCGCCGCCGAGGGTGATTTCTCCCAGCGCGTCACCACCGAATTCCCCGATCCCGAACTCAACGCCCTGGCCGACAGCGTCAATAGCCTGGTCAAAACCGTCGATACCGGCCTTTCCGAAACCAGCCAGGTGCTCTCGGCCCTGGCCAATGCCGACCTCACCAAGCGCATCGAAGGCCTCTATGAGGGCGCCTTCGGGCGGCTGAAGGACGACACCAACGCGGTGGCCATCAAGTTCTCCGAGATCGTCGGCCGCCTGCGTGAAACCTCCGGCCAGCTCAAGCTCGCCACCGGGGAAATCCTCTCGGGTGCCAATGACCTCTCCGAGCGCACCACCAAGCAGGCCGCGACCATCGAAGAGACCAGCGCTGCCATGGAGCAACTGGCCGCAACGGTCACCCAGAACTCGACCCGCGCCAAATCGGCCAGCGACAATGCCATCGCCTCGACCCGCTCGGCCGAGGAAGGCGGCGTGGTCATGGCCGAGGCCACCCAGGCCATGGAGCGCATCGCCACCTCCTCGTCCAAGATCTCCAACATTATCGGCATGATCGACGACATCGCCTTCCAGACCAATCTTCTGGCGCTCAACGCCTCGGTCGAAGCGGCCCGCGCCGGTGAAGCCGGCAAGGGCTTTGCCGTGGTCGCCGTGGAAGTGCGCCGCCTGGCCCAGTCCTCGGCTCAGGCGTCCACCGAGGTCAAGGCGCTGATCGAGCAGAGCGCTCTCGAAGTACGCGGCGGCACCAAGCTGGTGGCCGACGCCGCAGCCAAGCTCGATGAAATGCTGGACGGCGTCCGTGCCAATTCCGAACTGCTCGAAGGCATTGCCCGCGACAGCTCGGAACAGGCCAGCGCCATCCAGGAAGTGGGTGTCGCCGTCCGCCAGATGGACGAGATGACCCAGCACAATGCCGCGCTGGTCGAGGAGATCAACGCCTCGATCGAACAGACCGAAGGCCAGGCCACTCAGCTCGACGGCATTGTCGACATCTTCTCGGTCCATCAGGCACCGGCCGAGCCGGTCCGCCATGTCGCTCCTACCCGCCGCGCGCCCGCCTACCGCAGTGCCGGCAATGCCGCGATCAAGGCCGACGATTGGGAAAGCTTCTGATCGCCATCCCGCACCAAACTGCCACGGCCCTCCTCTGCGGGAGGGCCGTTTTTATTTTGGGAAGTTCGGCAGACCGCGGCTCTCCAAGCCCAACTATTGCGCCGCGACCGTGTCGGGGTCGAGAAACCCGCCGGACTGCCGCTGCCAGAGATGGGCATAATGGCCACCCAGCGCCAATAGCTCCGAATGGGTGCCCTGTTCCACGATCTGTCCCTTTTCCAGCACGACCAGCCGGTCCATGGCGGCAATGGTCGATAGCCGATGGGCAATGGCGATCACGGTCTTGCCGGCCATCAGCTGCTCGAGCTGGCTCTGGATCGCCGCTTCGACCTCGCTGTCCAGCGCCGAGGTCGCTTCGTCCAGCATCAGGATCGGCGCATTCTTGAGCAGCACCCGGGCAATGGCCACACGCTGGCGTTGCCCGCCGGAAAGCTTGACGCCCCGCTCCCCGACCTGCGCGTCATAGCCAGTACGCCCCTTGAAATCGACCAGGTCGTCGATGAACTCGTCGGCCTCCGCCATCTGCGCGGCGCTGACCATTTCCTCCTCGCTGGCATCGGGCCGGCCGAAGACGATATTGGCCCGCACCGAACGGTGCAGCAGGGCCGTATCCTGCGTCACCACCCCGATATTAGCCCGCAACGAGGCCTGCGTGACCTGGGAAATATCCTGCCCGTCTATGGTAATGCGCCCACCCTGCAGGTCGTAAAACCGCAGCAGCAGGCTCACCAGCGTTGATTTTCCCGCCCCGGACCGGCCGATCAGCCCCACCCGCTCGCCCGGCGCAATATCGAGGCTGAGGCCATCGATAATCCCGCTTTGCTTGCCATAGTGGAAATCCACAGCATCGAAATGGATGTGCCCTTCGGTGACGGCAAGGGGCCCGGCTCCCGCCATGTCGACCAGGCCCAGCGGCCGGGCGATCAACTCGGCCGAATTCTGCGCCGTGCCGTAATTGCGCATCAAGCCATTGAGCTGGTTCATCATCCGGCCCAGCAGGTTATAAAGCCGCAGCACCAAGCCGAGCGTGAAGGCCACGCCCCCGACCGAGATCAGGCCTTGCGTCCACAAATGCACCGAGAGGGCGCCAATGCCGGCAATGGCAATGCCCGACAGCATGCCCATGGCCGACCGGACGCCCACCAGAGTACGCGCCAAAGTGGTCATGGAGCCGAGAAACTTATCGAAACCACGCCGCACGAAGCGGTCGTCTTCATCGGCCGAACCAAACAGCTTGAGCGTCTGGATATTGGAAAAACTGTCGACGATCCGCCCCGTCAGGGCCGAAGCCGCCTCGGCCGCCGCCGCCGAACGCTGGCGCATGCGTGGCACGTAATACCAGGCCAGCCCCGAAAACGCGACGATCCACAAGGCCACCGCCCCGCCCAGCCGCCAGTCGAGCTGGCCCACCAGCACCAGGGTCGTCACCGCATAGACGGCGATGAACCAGACGACCTGCAGCAGCGCCACCATGAAATCGCCCACCGCCCCACCGCTCTGCCAGACCTTGCTGGCGATGGCGCCAGAAAAATCGTTCTGGAAGAAGCTGAGGCTCTGGCGGATCACATGGGCATAGGCCTGCCAGCGCACCAGATTGTAAAAGCCCAGATTGACCGTCTGTTCTTCGACGGTCGCCGACAGCCAGGTCACGACGAACCTTACGCCCAGCACCACGACGAGCATGACGACAAGCTCTGTGCCGTTGGCCGCGATCAATCCGTCCCAGCCTGCCCCCTGATTGGCCGCATCGAGCATGTCGACCAGCCGGCCCACATAGTAGAACAGCGCCGCCTCGACTAGCGCCACGGCGCCACCCAGGATCAGCAGCGACAGGAAGGGCAGCTTTGCCTGGCGGATATAGTGCCAGAAAAAGCGCGGTCCCGCGGCGGGCGGTTGCAAATTGTCGGTGTGCCGGAACGGATCGAGCCAAGACTCGAATATTCGGTGAAAGGGGCTGAACAGGCTCATGCACTCACGATACGGCTGCCGCGGCAACCTGACCATTGGCGGCAGATTAAAAAAAAGCAATGCGGCACCCAAGGACCTGCCGAGCGGGCGCGTCAAATGCTCGACGGTGTGACAGAAGGAGCCCAGGATGCATCGAGGCGTCAGCGTTTTTTCCCCGGCAGCGCAATGCCGGAGGGGTTGTCAAGGCGGGTGCCGGCGCGACAAAGGCGGATTCCAATGCGATCTGCCGCTTGACAGCATCTCATGGGGCATGGTCGTCAAGAAACCTACAAGTCTTTATGGCAACCGGAAAACGCCGGCTCTGGAAACATAAAATGAATTGCAAATCATTGGTATTGTCGCTGGGACTGGCCCTGCTCGGTTCGGCCAGTCCATCCTGGGCCCAGGATATACTCGGTCCGCTCTCCGGTGCGGTCGATCGTCAATTGGTCCAGGGCTGGCAGGCGGGCGAGGAGGGCGGCTGGTTCGTCCTGCGCAATGACTCGGTGGAAGGCTCCGAGCAAACACTCACGCTCAATGCCGGCAAACCGCCCGAGGACGGCCGGGAAATCACGGTCAGCGTCACGCTCAAGTCGCAGATTGCCGAGGCTGCCATTGGCCTGCTGGCCCGTAGCGCCAGCAATGACGACGTCTGCCTGATGGAGATCACCGCAGAGGCCAAGGGCAACCTGTTCTGTGTCATCGAGGGCGAATTCAAATCCATCGCTTCGGTGGCCAATGCCGCCCGCATGGATGGCAGCGACACCATCACCATGGTCGAAGTGCCCGGCGCAGCCCGCTTCTTCGTCAACGACACCCAGATCGGGGACGTCACCTATGCCTCCGCCCTGGGCGGGGAAATCGGCATCATGGCCTACGAGCGCGGCACCTTTGGCCTCGCCGACTTCCAGATCAGCCCGCCGCCCGGCGCGGCCGCCAGCAGCGGCTCGGGTCTGCCCCCCAAGGGCGGCTCCGGCGGTGGCGCGGGCCTGCCGCCCAAAGGCGGTTCCGGCAGCGGGGGCTCGACCTCCGGCACCCCCGCCCCCAGCGGCGGCAGCACGGGCGGACAAAGTGGCGGAGGCTCCTCCGGCGGCGACAATCGCATGACCGCGATCATGGGCCCGCTTGGCGACACCATTGCCAATGCCGACGGCAAGGATGGCTGGGAGCTGTTCTTCGAGGACAATTGGCTGGTCCTGGTCAATTCCGCCAAGGCCTCGAGCGAGCTGGCCTATAAGGTGCCCGTCGGACCGCTCAATTCGGGCGAACGCGTCACCACGCTCAATGTCGGCATTTTGCCGCCGCAGGGCGAGAACGCCGCCGATTTCGGCAAGTCCGCCGCCGGCATCCTGATCGAAAGCAGTGACGGCAGCAGCTCGTGCATCGGCGAAATCACCGCCTCCCGCGACGCGCTGGTGCTGTGCTTCGGCGCGGACGGCAAGGGCAGCGAAGTGGGCCGCCTCAATGGCGCGGCGCAGGGGGATGGCAAGGACGTTCTGGAATTTATCGAACGCCCCGGTTTTGGCGAATTCCGCCTCAATGGCCAGGCCATCGGCCAAGTGCAGGATCACCCGTCTCTCGGCGCCGATATCGGTATCCTCGCCTATGAGCGCGGTGAATTCTATGTCGGCGGCTTCACCATCTCCACCAGCGCCAATACGGCATCGGCCGGCTCCTCGCCTTCCGGCAATACGCCGGCGCCGGGCGGTGGCGTACCGATGTTCGGCAATGACGAAGCCCGGCTGATCGGGGTCTATCTGGGCCTGACCAACAGCATCTTCATGCATGAATTCGGCCACGCCCTGATCGGGGAATTGCAGATTCCTTCGACCGGCCCCGAAGAGGATGCGGTCGATATCTTCTCGGCCCTCAAGGTGGTCGAGCCGACCATGTACCCCACCGAAGACGAAGGCATCAACGCCATCGGCCGGGAGGTTGCGACCTATTCGGCCCTGCAATGGTATTATAGCGGCATGGTCGCCCAGCAGCAGGGCGCCGGCGAAACTCCCTGGCAGGACGAGCATACGCCCGACCTCAAGCGGTTCCGCAACGTGTTCTGCGTGATGTATGGCGGCAATCCTGGGATTTTCACCAATCTGGCCGAGCAGATCGGCTTCGACGACCGAACCCTGGGCCGTTGCGAGGGGGAGTTCAACAAGCAAAACCGGGCATGGCGCACGATCCTGGCCCCCCATACCAGGGTGGATGCCTGGTTCCCGGAGGGGCAATTGCCCGCCGATGCACCCGGCTCAAATGTCGAAGTGACCTTTGAGCCAACCAAGAGCGAGATCGGAAGCTTTCTGACCACCGCCTTCGGCGATGGTCTTCGCGGTTTTGCGGACAATCTCAGCAAGACTTATGCCCTGCCCCGTCCGATCCAGGTGACCTATAAGGACTGCGGCGAGCTCAACGCCTGGTATGACCCCCGCGAGGGGAGCATTACCATGTGCTACGATCTTATCGAGCACCTCGCCGTGATGATCTCGGACATCGAAATGGGCGGCGACCAGGGCGCGGCCAGCACCCCGCCGGCCAATACAAAAACGGCAGATGTTACCAATACGAGGACTGCCCCGTCCGGCAATACCTCGACCGATGAACTTGCCGATCTCGGCATTCCAGCGACCAATGTACTCTTTCCCGCCCCCTATAATGGGCCAACGCCAGCAAGCCACACCAAGGCCCAGGTCTTGACCACGGAAGATCTCGCCGCCGCGCTCAATGATGGCACGCAGGTCCTGCTGGTCGACACCAGCGGGCTGGCCGAAACTATTCCCGGGGCACTTTCGGTCGTCGATGCCGGCAAGGACGGCAGCCTCACCGATGGTTTCCAGAGTGCGGTCGATGCCTGGCTCAAGGAACAAACGGCCAGCGACACCAAGATGCCGATCGTCTTTTTCGGCAAAGGCCTGCAGGATCGTTCCGCCTACAACGGCGCCCTGCGCGCCGGCGCCCTGGGCTGGAATGCCTTCTGGTATCGCGGCGGCGTCTCCGCCTGGCAGTCCAACGGCCTGCCCTTGGCGCCGGTCGACTAAGGCGTCTTGAACCCCACCCTCCGGCGGCACCCGCCGCTGGGTGGAGCGCCGGCTCTTCAGCAGTATCGAGCTTAGAAAGCGCCGCTCACGCGGCGCTTTTGTTATTGCACATCCTGCAAAGGAGAGGACCGCGCTAACTACCCGCAACACCTTCCGGGGTGTCCATACCGCAAAAGGCCCAGAAATTGGCCCGATTTGCTCAGTCATGCCTCTATTCTGAAATTTCTATATCGACATACATAAAGACCTATGATGCTATTTATGCATAATAGGCTTTCTGTAATCAGGTTTCAGAATGAAATGCCGCTGATGACTTTGGCCCAGTTGGAAGAAAACCTGGCTCGCGATCGGGCCTGGCTGAATCTGCCGGCCAAGCCCTGGGTGCCCACAACCAGCATTTCCGGCGACCCTGTCCTCGACGTCGCCGTGGTCGGCGCCGGCATGCTGGGCTTGGTGACCCTGGCCGCCCTGCGCAATATCGGTATCGAGGCCATACGCGCCTTCGACCGCGCTCCCGCCGGTCGGGAAGGCCCCTGGATCACCTCGGCCCGCATGCAGACCCTGCGCACCAGCAAGGACGCCGCGGGGCCCGCGCTCGGCCTGCCCTCGCTGACCTTCCGCGCCTGGTATGAAGCCCAGTTCGGCGCGGATGCCTTTGCGCAGATGACGCGCATCCCACGCGAAATCTGGATGGATTATCTCCTCTGGTACCGCAAAGTGCTGGACCTTCCCGTCGACAATGACAGCGCGGTCACCGGACTGGCTTTGCGCGATGACGGGCTTCTGGCGCTTACCGTCGAGCACAGCGGTAGGTCGCGCCCGGTCTTGGCCCGCCGCGTGATCCTGGCTACCGGCATTGACGGGCTTGGGGTGCCCAACCTGCCCGCTTTCGCCCGTACGGTGCCGCCGCATTTTATCGCCCATAGCTCCGACATCTTCGACGTTGCCACGCTGGCGGGCAAGCGGGTCGCCGTAATCGGCGCTGGCGCCTCGGCCATGGACAATGCCGCCGCAGCCCTGGAGGCGGGTGCCGCGCGGGTCGATATCTTCATTCGCCGGCCCGATATCCCGCGCATCGACAAGTTTACCGGCATAGGCAGCCGTGGCCTGACCTTTGGCTATGTCGGCCTGCCCGATGCCGACAAATGGCGCTACATGGTCGAGGGCGAACGCGCCCAGATACCACCGCCCCGCCATAGCGTGCTGCGCGTTTCGGCCCATGCCAATGCGCATTTCCACCTGGCGAGTCCGGTAATCGCCCTTGCCGAACGCGATGGGGCCATCGAGATCGAGACGCCCAAGGGGCGCTATCCCGCTGATTTCGCCATCTTCGCCACCGGCTTCTCCGCCGACCTGTCCCAGCGGCCCGAATTCGCTGATCTTGCCGGCAAGGTCAGGCTCTGGCGCGACGCCTATCATCCGCCGGCCGGGCTCGAGCATCCCGGTCTCGGCGACATGCCCTATCTGGGACCCGGCTTTGAATTTCTGCCGGCCGAAGGCGCTCCACCGGCCGTCTCGAACATCTACTGCTTCAGCTACCCGGCCGTCCCCTCGCACGGCAAGATTACCAGCGGCATCCCCTCCATCGGCGAAGGCGCCACCCGCCTTGCCCGCGCCATCGCGCGCTCGCTTTTTGTCGAGGATCGCTCCCTGCATCTCGACGCATTCACCCGCTTCTCGGTGCCCGAATTGCTGGGTGACGAATGGACCGATGCCGACGAAAAGGCGCCCGCCGCATGAACACGCAACCGCTCCTTCAGGTCTTTTACGGCATTTCCTCCCCCTGGGCCTATTTCGGCGCCCAGCGCGCCAAGACCATTGCCGAGGAGGCGGGGGCGCGCCTCGTGCTGCGGCCCATTCGCATCATCGAGGCCAATGGCGGCATTCCCCTGCGCAGCCGGCCCGACAGCCGCCAGCACTATCATGCCGTCGAACTCGACCGCTGGCGCCGCTATCTCGGCATTCCGCTCAACCTGACGCCCAAATTCTATCCCTGCCGCACGATTGAACCTGCCGCCCAAGCTGTCATTGCGGCGCAGCAAGCCGGGCTCGACGCCTTCGCTTTTTCCTTCGCCATTCAGCGCGGTCTCTGGGCCGAGGACCGCGACATTGCCGATCTGGAGACGCTGCGCGAAATGGCCCTATCCACCATCGGCCGGGAGGGCGCAGCATTGGTGCGCGATCACCAGCCCGATGCCATTATCGCCGAATGGCAAGGCAACCTGGCCGAGGCCGAGCGCCGGGGCATTTTCGGTACCCCCACCTATGTCGTCGGCGATGAATTGTTCTGGGGCCAGGACCGGCTGGATTTCGTTGCCCGCGCCCTGGCTGACGCCCGCCCTATTGAGGAAACCGCCTGATGAGCCAAGCTCCCCTCATACCGCCGCAAGCCCAGAGCCTGCATGATCGCTCCATCATTGTGGACGGATTGCAGACCTCGCTTTGGGGCCGGCCGATCTTTGAGGAAATGCGTGCCGGCGGGCTCACCGCCGTCAATGTCTCGACCGTGCTGTGGGAGAATTTCCGCGAAGGCATCGACTATGTCTCGCAATGGAAACACTTCCTACGCGAACATGCCGATATCCTGCGCCCGGTGCGCAGCGTGGCCGATATCCACGCCGCCAAGGCCGAGAACAAGACCGGCATTATCATCGGCTGGCAGAACACGTCCCCGCTCGAAGACAAGCTCGACTATGTCGAGATCTTCAAAGATCTGGGGGTCGGCATCATGCAACTGACCTATAATACCCAGAACTATTCCGGAGCCGGGTATCTGGAAGAAAACGATAGCGGCCTCACCGGTTTCGGCCGCGAAGTGCTCGATGAAATGGGCCGTGTCGGCGTGCTGTGTGATCTCAGCCATGTCGGTGACAAGACCAGCGCCGATGCCATAGCCTATGCCAAGGGGCCGGTCTGCATCTCCCACGTGCTGCCGCGCGCTTTGCACAATGTCAAACGCAACAAGCCCGATCACCTATTCGAGGCTTGCGCCGAAAAGGGTGGCCTTGTCGGCATCAGCCTCTTCGCCCCCGGTCTTGCCGCCGGCAATGACGCCACGGTCGAAGACGTGCTCGACGCCATGGAGCATGTGATCAATTTGATTGGCGAGGACCATGTCGGCATCGGCACCGATTTTTCGCTCGACCGCCCGCGCCCCAGCGACTGGCTGCTCTGGGCCAATCGCGACAAGGGCACGGCCCGCACGCTGACCGAATTCGGCTCGGTCAAGATCAACAAGCCCGAGGGCATCCGCCGGATGACCGACATGCCCAATCTCACCGCCCGCATGCTGGCGCGCGGCTGGAGCGAAACGACCATTGCAAAACTGCTCGGCGGCAATTGGCTGCGCGTTCTCGACGCCGCCTGGACGCCCCGCCCCTGATCGAACATCACCCTGGGAGACCCATCATGACCCGACCAAGTATCCGCCATCTGACTGCCATTCTCGCCGCCGCAACCGCCTTCACCATCGGTGGCACCACCCTGGCGCAGGACGCCACCACCGGCAGCGTCCACATTGTGGGCTTTTCCGGCGTCTTCGCCGACAACTACCAGAAGTTCATCATCGAGCCGTTCAAGGCCCAGCATCCGGGCATTGAGGTGACCTATGAACAGTCCAAGAACTCGGCCGAAACCCTGGCCCTGCTCACCCTGCAAAAGGCCGATCCGACGGTCGATGTGGCGCTGATCGACGTCGCCGTCGCCATCAAGGGGAATGACGAAGGGCTTTTTGCCCCGCTCGATCCGGCCGTGGTCACCAATCTCGCCGACACGCCCGACTGGGCCCGGATCGGGGAAGATCGCACCATCGCCTTCTCGCAGGATAATCTCACCATCCTCTACAATACCGAGACCGTCTCGGAGCCACCGACGAGCTGGACCGATCTCAAGGACCCCAAATATCAGGGCCGCATCGCCGCCCGCCTGGCCGATACCCGTGGCGTGATCCTCATTCCCATCCTCGATAAGATCGCCGGCACCGACTATAAGGAAAGCATCGATCCGGCCATCGCCGCGATCAACGAATTTGCGCCCAATGTGCTGACCTGGGACCCCGCACCCGATTGCTATGCCGTGGTGCAGAGCGGGGAAGTCGATCTCTCGATCTGCTGGAATGGCCGCGCCCAATATCTGCACGATACCCAGGGCGGCATTATCGGCATCGCCGCACCCAAGGAAGGCAGCATCGGCCAGACCAATACGATCAATCTGGTCGAAGGCTCCAAGAATGCCGAAGCCGCCCAGCTCTTCATCAACTACGCCCTGAGCGCCGAAGCTCAGGCGACCTTCGCTGAAAAGAGCTTCTATGGTCCGGTCAATTCGAAGGTGACGCTCACCGACGAAGTCGCCGCCCGCATCTATGGCAGCAAGGAGGCCCAGGCCGCGCAATCCACGCTCGACTGGCCCTATATCGCCACGGTCTATTCGGACTGGATCCAGCGCATCAACCGCGAAGTCATCGCATTCAACTAGGACTATTGAGCCGATGCCCGATTCCCACCTCATCGTCGAAAGCCTGACGAAGACCTATCCGGGCAGCACGGCCTCGTCCGTCGACCATGTCGACTTCAATCTTCAGAAGGGCGAAATGCTCGCCCTTCTCGGGCCCTCTGGCTGCGGCAAGACCACCATATTGCGCATGGTGGCCGGGCTGATCGCGCCCACATCGGGCCGCATCCTGCTCGAAGGGCGCGACATCGCCCAGTTGCCCGTCTATCGGCGCAATATGGGCATGGTGTTCCAGTCCTATGCGCTGTTTCCGCATATGAACGTGGCCGAAAATGTCGCCTTTGGCCTCGAAATGCGCGGCATACCAAAATCGGAACGCGCGGAGCGCGTGGAGCGGGCGCTCGATCTGGTCAAGCTTTCCGGTTATGGCGAACGCCGCATCACCCAGCTCTCCGGCGGCCAGCAGCAGCGCTGCGCCATTGCCCGGTCCCTCGTTATCGAGCCGGACCTGTTGCTGCTCGACGAACCGCTCTCCAATCTCGATGCCAAGCTGCGCGAGGAAATGCGCGACGAAATCCGCGACATCCAGGCGCGCACCGGCGTCACCTCGATCTTCGTCACCCACGACCAGGACGAAGCCCTCTCCATGGCCGATCGCATGGCCGTGATGTCGGCCGGCCGCATCGAACAGATTGGCACCCCGCGTGAAGTCTTCGACCGCCCCGCTACCGAATTCGTCGCCGGCTTCATCGGCGCCGGCAATTTCTTCGCCGGCACTGCCTCCGGCAATGGCGAAGCCGACATTCCCGGCCTCGGCCGGCTCACCTTCAGCCAGTCGGCTGCAGCGGGTACCCCGGTCCGTCTTCTTGTCCGCCCGCATCGAATCCTTCTTGGGCATCAGGGCACAAACCACTTTACCGGCACGGTCGAACATCTGGTCTATCGCGGCCAGATCCTGACCCTGACAGTGAAGGTGGGCGAACGCACAATCATTGCCGACCTGCCCACTCACGCCGGCAAGCTCCCCGTCACCGGCGAAACCATCGCCCTCTCCATCGCGCCCGACGACGTAACGCTGATCGGCGAGGCGGCTTCGTGAGCACGCTGGCCCCGGACAAACGCTCGCATCGCGGACTTCTGCTGTGGCTCTTGCTGCCGGGGCTCCTGGCGCTCGGTGTCAGCTTCGTCATGCCCATGCTCTGGCTGCTGCGGGCCTCGTTCTCCACCTCCGCCTTTGGCGGCCCGAACGGGGAATGGACGCTCGCCAATTATTCCACGGTGATATTCGATCCCTTCTACTGGCGGGTCGCCACTAATACCCTGACCTATGGCCTGTCGGTCACCTTCTTTGCCGTGCTGCTCTCCTACCCGGTTGCCCTGTTCCTCGCCCGCACCAAAAGCCGCTGGCGCGGCCTGCTCACGGCCCTGGCCATTGCGCCCCTGCTGACTTCGGGTGTCGTCCGCACCTATGGCTGGATGGTCATTCTGGGCGATCGCGGCGTGATCAACGGGACTTTGCAGGCCCTGTCGCTCACCGACACGCCCATTCGCCTCGCCAATAACTTTCTCGGCGCCACCATCGCCATGATCGAAATCCTGATGCCCTATGCCATCCTCGCCATTCTCTCCGGCCTGGGCCGGCTCAATGTGCAGCTCGAAGAGGCGGCTGCCATGCTAGGCGCCAACCGGCTGAAGGTCTTCTGGCGCATCATTTTGCCGCTGAGCCTGCCGGGCGTGCTGACGGCGGCGCTGCTGGTCTTCGTGCTCGCCATTTCCGGCTTCGTCACCCCGCGCCTGATGGGCGGCGGCCGTGTCTTCGTTTTGGGCACCGAAGTCTTTTCCGAAGCCACCGTCACGCTCAACTGGCCACTCGCCGCCGCCCTGGCGCTGCTGCTGCTGATCATTTTCAGCTCCGTCATCGTCCTCTATCGCCGCGCCTTGCGCGCGCTGGAGGCCTGACATGAACCAGACCGCGCTGTTCGCCCGCTGGTCCTGGCGCTTGTTGATCGGGCTGATCTACCTCTTCCTGCTCGCGCCCATTCTCATCGTCTTCATCGTCTCCTTCGACACCCGCCAATATCTGGCCTTCCCGCCGGAAAGCCTGTCGCTGGGCTCCTATGCGCTGGTCTTCCAGAATGCCACTTTCATCGGCGCCTTCTGGCGAAGCCTGCTGATTGGCATTGTCGTTGGTTTCGGCGCAGTGGCCATCGGCACCCTGCTGTCCCTCGCCTTGACCCGCCACCGCTTCCGCGGCGAGGGCGCTGTCAATTTCCTCGTCATCGCGCCCTTCATCGTGCCCAATATCGTGCTCGGCGTGGGCCTTGTGCTGGTGCTGGCCAATTTCGGCCTGCTCGATTCCTATCCCGGCATCATCCTCGCCCATCTGGGCGTCACCATTCCCTATACGGTGCGCACGGTCAGCATGAGCCTCATGTCCGTCGACCGGCGTGTCGAAGAAGCCGCCATGGTCCATGGCGCTTCCCCGCTCAAGGTCTTCTGGCGCATCACCCTACCGCTGATCCGCCCCGGCCTCATTGCCGGCGGGGTTATCGCCTTCCTCATCTCGTTCGATGAGACAACCATTTCGCTCTTCCTGGTTTCGGTCAAAGCCTCGACCCTGCCGACCGAAATCTACCATTATCTGGAATATTCCACCGATCCGCAGATCGCCGCGCTCTCGGTAATCCTGATCCTGATTTCGCTCCTCGTCGTCATCGTGCTGGAGCGGCTGATCGGGCTGCGCAAGGCCGTATAGGAGCTTGTCATGACCATTCTCACCGTCCCCGGCGGCAAGATCGAGGGGCGGGCCGAAACGGGCTACCTGTCCTTCCTCTCAGTGCCCTATGCGGCTCCCGTCACGCCCGCAAGGCGATTTCTCGCGCCCCAGCCGGTCGAGCCCTGGCAGGGCATTCGCGATGCCACGCAACTTGGCCCGGTCTGCCCGCAGATCGCTACCTATGGTCCGGTGGGCCGCGGCGCCACATCCTCGCTTGCCCATGGCATCGATTTCCTCACGCTCAATATCCGCACGCCCTCGCTCGATGGCCGCGCCCCGGTTCTGGTCTGGGTCCATGGCGGAGGCTATGCCGTGGGCTCGGCCAATGAACCGATCCTCCAAAGCGGAGCCTTCGCCGCCAGCGGCGTGGTCGAGGTCAGTGTCAATTATCGCCTCGGCGCTTTGGGATTTCTCCATGTTCCCGGGCAGCCCGACAATCGCGGTCTGCTCGACCTGCTGGCCGCCCTTGCCTGGGTGCGGGACAACATAGCCAGCTTTGGCGGCGACCCCGATCGCGTCACCTTTGCCGGCCGCTCGGCCGGCGGTTTTGCCATTGCCGCCGTCATGGCCATGCGCGGCGCACGCGGCCTTTTCTCCCGCGCCATGCCCCAGAGCGGCGCCAGCACAGCCATTGCGTCCATGGATGATGCAGAAAAACTCACGACCCGCATGTGCAGCGCGCTCGGCACCGACCATGCCGGTCTCTTGAACGCTCCCCTCCAGGACCTGCTGATTGCCCAGCGCGATCTCTGCAACGAAAGCTATGAGCACCACGATTACAGCCGGGACGGCAGCGCCGCCATGCTGGGCGTGCCCTTCGTCCCCATCGTGGATGGGGTTTCCCTGCCCGAGCACCCCGAGACGGCTGCCGCTGCCGGTCGCGTAGCCCAGGTCCCGATGATGATTGGCTGCACCACGGCCGAATATCTCACCCATTCGAGCATCCTGCCCGCCGACCTCGACTATGCGGACGCCGCAAGCCTGTTGCATGAACGCGTCCTGCCCATGGGCTGGACGGGTGCGGGCATAGTCGAACGCTACCGTACCGCCCTGCCGCAGCATTCCCCCCATGGCATCTGGCGCGCCGTGGCCGGCGATCTGGTCTTCCAGAATCCCGCCAGCCGCTTTGCCCGTCTCTGCTCGGCCCATCAACCGGTCTGGAAATATCTCTATGGTCCCCTGGCGCCCGACGAGGGCGGCGCGCCGCACGGCGCGGAGGTGGGCGCGGTCTGGTATCGCGACGGCATGGACCTTTCCCAGCAGCCCCAGCGGCAGCGGATCACCGACCCGGTCTTTGCCGAAAGCGTGCACGACATCTGGCGCGCCTTCATCGCCGGAGATGCCTCGCCGCATGATTGGCCCCGTTTCCGGCCGGAAGCGCCCAACGTCCTGCGCATCGCCGAAAGCGACATCACGATCACGCCCGACCCCTTTGCGGAGCGCGTCGAACTCTGGCAAACCCGATGACGAGCGATCGCGCGCAGGGACCCATGAGCGTCAAGTATTTCGATACCAAGCAGCTTGCCGCCTTTTCTGCGGTGGTTTCGATCGGCAGCATGACCGGCGCCGCCAAGGCGCTTGGACGTTCCCAACCGGTCATTACCCGCCTGATCCAGGAATTGGAGAGCGATGTCGGCTTTCCGCTGCTGCATCGCCATGGCCCGCGCATCACCCCCACCAGCCAGGGCATCGCCTTTTACGAACAGGTGGAGCTTATCCTCTCGGGGCTGCGCACCATCACCGAAAAGGCCGAGACCATTGCCAGCGGCGCGGCCGAACCGATCACCATCGCCTCGGTGCCCGCCCTCGCCACGGGCCTCTTGCCTGCGGCCCTTGCCGCCTTGCCCAAGGCTCTCTTCCCCGACCATATCCATGTGCAGAGCATTTCATCGGAAAATGTGGTCCAGGCCGTGATAGCCCGCACTGCCGATATCGGCCTGACCAGTGCCCCGATGGACAATCCCGGCGTCGAGGTCCACTGGCAGGCCGAGGCGGCCTGCCACGCCGTCGTCTCCATCGACCACCCTCTCGCTGCCAAAGACAGCGTGAAGCCCGCTGACCTGCAGGGCGCGCAGCTGATCATGGCAGCCAACCCCTATCGCCTGCGCATGCAGATCGATCAGGTGCTGGCCGAGAACGGCGTCGTCCCCTCCGGCATCATCGACAGCAATGCCACCTATGCCTCGCTTGCTCTGGCGCGCCAGGGCCTCGGCATAGCTCTGGTCGAACCCGTTACCAGCCATGGCCTGCCGCTGACCGGGCTCAAGGCGGTGCCGCTGTCGTTCCACATTCCCTTCCGCTGGAGCCTGATCACGGCGCTTGGCCGCCCGCTTACTCCCACCGTCGAAGCGCTGATCCAGCAATTGCAGGCCAGCATCAACTGAATCGATTGATCCTAGCGCAGGCGCTGGCCCGTGCTCTTGTCGAAGAGCAGGGCCCTGGCCGCATTGAACCCCGTTTCAAGTCTCTGTCCCGAAACCAGATCGCGCTGATCGCGCAGCTCTATGGTCAGGGGATGCTCCGTGCCCGAACCGGCATAAGCAAACGAACCACCGCCCAGATGTTCGATGAGATCGATATCGACCGACAGGCGCACATCGCCGGCCGGGGTGAAATGCTCCGGCCGGATGCCCAGCAATAGCGCATCGCCAACAGGCGGCCGGGCCGCAAGCTGCAGCGGAACTTCGACGCCACCGAAATCGGGCAGGATCAACCGCCCATCACCTGCCATCTCGACCCACAGAAAATTCATCCGGGGCGATCCGATAAAGCCGGCCACGAAGAGATTGTCCGGATCGTCATACAGCGCCAGGGGCGTGCCGACCTGCTCCACCTTTCCAGCCCGCAACACCACGATACGGTCGGCAAGCGTCATGGCCTCGACCTGATCATGCGTCACATAGATCATCGTGGCGTCGAGCTGCTGGTGCAGCCGCGCGATTTCGAGCCGCATCTGTACGCGCAATTCGGCATCGAGATTGCTGAGCGGCTCGTCGAACAGGAATACGTCCGGATTGCGCACGATCGCCCGGCCGATGGCCACGCGTTGACGCTGCCCGCCCGAAAGCTGCTTGGGCTTGCGCTCCAGCAGATCCCCCAGATGCAATATCGCCGCCGCCTCATCGACCTTGCGCGCCACCTCGGCCTTGGGCATGCCGTTCATGCGCAGGCCGAAACCGATATTGTCGGCCACGCTCATATGCGGATAGAGCGCATAGGACTGAAACACCATGGCGACGCCCCGCTGGGAGGGATCGAGCTCGGTCACATCGCGCGAACCGATGGCGATACTGCCGGACGAGGCCGTTTCAAGCCCCGCGATCATGCGCAATAGCGTCGATTTCCCGCAGCCCGAAGGCCCCACGAAGACGACAAACTCGCCATCGGCAATATCGAGATCGACGCCATGGATGATGGCGGTATCCCCGAAAGATTTTTTGACGCCGCGTAGCGAAAGACCAGCCATGACGTTTCTCCGAACTAGCCTTTGATGCCCGCGCCCGCGAGCCCCTGGACATAATAGCGCTGCAGCGGCAGCAGCAGCGCTATGGGGATAAGCGCGGTGATCACCGACACCGCAAAGAGCTGGTTCCAGATGGTTTGGTATTGCTGCTGGAACGCAGCCATACCCACCTGGATCACCTTGAACTGCTGGCTGGGCATGGCCAGCAGCGGCCAGAGGAAGGCTTCCCACTGGAAGATGAACAGCAGCAGCGCCGCGCTGATGCAGGTAGGCATGGATAGTGGCACATAGATGCGCAGCAGGATGTTGATCCAGCTCACCCCATCGAGCCGCGCCGCTTCCATATAATCCTTCGGCACCTGGCTGAAGAATTGATAGAACAGAAACACCGCAAGCCCATTGGCGACGCTGGGCACGATCAGCGCCAGCACATTGTCCAGCCACCCCAATTGCTGGGTGACCGTATAGAGCGGCAAGGCGATGGCCTCGAAGGGCAGCATGAAGCTGATGATGATCAGCGACAGAATGAGCTTCTTGCCCTTGAAGTCGAACATGGCGAAGGCAAAGCCCGCCGCGCCATTGACGATCAAGCCGGCCACCATGGTCACCAGCGCCACGAACATGGTGTTGGCGATGATCATGCCGAAACCGCGCTCGAAAACCCCGGTATAGGCCTCAAAGGTCAGCGGCGAAGGGATCAGCGCCTTGGGCGTGACCGGGAAGATATCGGCAAACACTTCGGCATTGGGCCGCAACGACGAGACGATGGCCCACCATAGCGGCAGCACGAAAATAAAGGCGATGAGCGCATAGATCAGATGTCTGGCGCCCAGCCCCGCACCGCGTTTGATCTGCAGTGACGTGCTGGCCATCACTTGGCCTCCTTGCGGCCGGACAGCAGCTTGAACTGCAACCCGACAATGACCAGCAGGATCGCCACCACGACAACGATGATTGCCATGGCCCGCCCCATATCCCCGAAGATGAAGCCCGATTTATAAGCCTCATACATCAGCACATTGGTCGAATCTGCCGGCCCGCCCTGTGTCAACATGAAGATCGGGGCAAACAGCAGGAAATTGATCGACACATCGGCCACCAGCACGAAGAGCAGCGTCGGCCTGAGCAGCGGAATGGTGATGAAAACCAGCCTTTGCCACGGCTTGATGCCGTCGATCCGTGCCGCGTCATAGATTTCGGGCGAGATATTCTGCAACCCGCCGATGATGAAGATCATCCAATAGGAAATGCCCTTCCAGGTGGCGATGGCGATGATGGAATAGAGCGCCAGGGCCTCCGAGGTCAGCCAGGGCTGCGCCGGCACGCCGGCAACCCCGATTATGCCATTCACCAGCCCATCCTGGCTCAGCATGATGCGCCAGATCAGCACCGCTGTCGGCAGCGACACCCCGATGGGGATGAGGAACAGCACCCGGTAGAGCGTCACGCCCTTGAAATTCTGCACATAGAGCAGCGCCAGGCCCAGCGCGAGCGCGATCTGGATCGGGTTGATCAGCAGGTTGAACCAGAACGTAACCTTGAGCGAATTCCAGAACACGGAATCGGTCAGCAGCGCGATGTAATTGTCGAAGCCGACAAAGACCGGCTGGCCACGCAGCACATTGAAAAAGCTGTCATTGGCCGCCAGCGCGATGGGATAGAGCCGGAAAACGACAAGCCCGATCAGGGCCGGCGTCAACAGCGCCGCAATCAGCAGGAATGGTGATCGAGATCGGGTCATGCCGTCTTCCGGTGAGGGCGCCTCCGGGGCAGAACCGGAGGCGCCGGATAACGTCACGGCGCGACGCGCGACGCCGCAGCCTCGAACTTCTGCACGGCGCTGGCCAGCGCATCCTTGACCGCCACGCCATTGGCAATATCGACAAAGGCCGTGCGGAACGCATCCTGCAACTGGCCATAGGCCGCCGTCACCGGACGCGCCTTGGCGGTATTTAGCGAGTCATAGACACCCAGGCGGAACACATCCTGCGGGAAGCTGTCGAATGCGGCGGCGGTGCTGATCTCGTCAAGCAGCGGCTTATAGGTCGGCAATTGCTGCAGCGAGTCGAACCAGGTCTTGGTGCCCTCGGCCGAAGTCGTCAGATATTGCGCGAAATCGACAGCTTCGGCCTGATTGGCCGAGGCCGCATTGACCCCCACATACCAGCTGCCGGTGGGGGTCACCACCTTGCCGCCTTCGAAATAGGGATAGGGCGCTACGCCGAAATCGACGCCACTGGCTTCTAGCCCCGGCAGGTTCCAGGTGCCACCGGCCATCATGGCGAGCTGGCCATTACCGAACAATTGCGCCGCTTCGCCATAGCCCAGGCTTTTGGGGCTCACGCCCCACTCATTGTAGAGATTGGCCCAATAGGTCGCCGCCTTGGTCCAGGCCTCGCTGTCCAGAAATCCCTTGGCAGTATAGCCATCCGGCCCAATCACATCGGTACCCAGCGACTCGCCAAAGGGCTGTAGCTGGTAAAGCTCGCCGAACTGCTCGACGGTGAAGCCATAGGTGGTGGTGCGCCCGCCATCCTTGACGGTGAGCTTCTGGGCGGCGTCCGCCACCTGTTCCCAGGTCCAGCGCTTGGTCGAGGCCAGCTCGTCCACCTGCGCCTGGCTCGCGGTTTCCCCGGCAGTCAGCCCATCGGGCGGGGTAATCCCCGCATTGGCAAACAGCGTCTTGTTGAAGAACAGCACCTGCGCCGAATTGTTGATCGGCAGCGCGAACTGGGTGCCTTCATACTTGCCGGCATCGAGCGCGCTGCCCACCAGCGAGGATGTATCAACGCTCGCTTCGAACGGCGACAGGAACCCGCGCGAGGCATAGCTCGCCACCAGCGGCGCATCGACATAGACCAGGTCGATCCCCGCGTCCTTGGAGCGCAGCCGCAACTCGGCCACCTGGAAGAATTGCGCGAAGGGATAGGGTTGCAGATTGATGGTGATGCCGGGATGAGCGGCCTTGTAGCCATCCACCACCGCCTGCATGGCCGTGGTATCGCCGCCCTCGATGACGATCATGGTGAGCGTCTTGTCCTGCGCCAGGGCGGTGCCGGCAAGCATGCTGGCCACAAGGCCGGCGGCGATGGCAGTCTTGATAATCTTCATGATGCACCCGTGATGCTGGGGATTACGACTGGGCAGAAAGGCGGCCGGCGGCCCAGACCAGGGCCTGGGTAACCAGTGTGGCAAAGCGCTCGGCATCGGCCGTCATGGCGACGCCGACATTCTTGTTGCGCGTATCATGGGCCAGATCCTGCGGCCGGATATCGATCAACGTCTGGCCATAGCTTTCATCATCGCCCACGATCACCTCGCCGGGCAATTGCCGCACTTCGAACAGGCTCGGATCGATCAGATAGGCAATGGCGCAGGGATCGTGCAGCGGCGCGCCGGGCTTGTCGGCCCCGGCAAAGCGGTAATAGGTGCCGCAATAGAAATCCATGATATCGGCCACGGCATTCTCGCCCGGATGGGCCGCCCGCACCGCGGCGATATCCTGCCGGCGCAGCAAGGTCTGGTGGGTGAGGTTGAGCCCGAACATGACCAGCTTGACGCCCGAGCGGAATACCATGCGGGCGGCATGCGCATCGGCCCAGATATTGAATTCGGCCGCCGGGGTAATATTGCCCTCGGTGGCGGACCCACCCATGAAGACGATCTGCTTGATCTTGCCGGCCAGGTCCGGCCGCAGTCCGAAAGCCAGCGCCAGATTGGTCATGGGGCCGACAACGACCACGGAAATCTCGCCCGGATTGGCATCGACCAGCTCGATAATGGCCTGTACGGCATGCATGGCCTCGGCCTTGCGGCTGGTCTGCGCCAGGTCGGCCCGGGAGCTGTCGAGCCCCGAGGGACCATGAAACTCGGCAGGAAATTCGTAGCGGTTGAGCAGCGGCAATTCGGCGCCGCGATAAACCGGCACGTCGAGCCCGAACGCATCCACGATCCGCAGGGCATTATTGGTCGTATTGTCGACCGAGGCATTGCCGCAGACCGTGGTGATGGCCTCGATCGTGATCGCCTCGTGCCAGGCCGCCAGCAGAATGGCGGCCATGTCATCATGGCCGGGGTCGCAATCGATGATGATCCTGTGCTTGGTCACTTGGGCTGTACTCGCAGGTATTTGGTTCAAAAAGCTGCGTCATAACTGCGCGATCCCTTGGCCGGAAAACCGGCTCGACCGCGCGCCAAGCCCACAGATGATAGGGCAGAGCGTAAGATGGACGACGGTTCTGTAACAGCATAGAATTCCGCCGTTCGATTGAGTTTTTCTCAAGGATAAGATGCTCCATTTGCTCAATGCCGTGCGCGCTTTCGAAGTCGCGGCGCGGCTCGGCAGCGTGCGCAAGGCCGCCGAGGAACTCCATGTCACCAGTGGGGCGGTCAGCCGGCATATCAAAAATCTGGAAGACGAGTTCGGCATCGAATTGTTCGAGCGCGGCAATCGCTCCATGCGGCTCACGCCTCAGGCCGCCGCCTTCGCCGCCACGGTCACCGAGGCCTTTGCCTCCATGACCCGTGGCGCCGAGCATCTGCGCGCCGCTTCCAGCCAGTCCACCATCATGATCACCGCGCCCGACACCTTCATGCTGCGCTGGCTGGTGCCGCGCCTGCAAAGCCTCGAACGCGCGCTGGGCGGCATTTCGGTGCGGCTCACCACCTGGACGCGCGAGATCAACCCCGCCGACCGCTCCATCGACGTCTATGTCGGCGTCGGCCCCCTGCTCGATATTGCCGGCATGACGGTAACCGCCGTTGCGCCCGAAACCTTCGGCCCCGTCGTCAGCCCGCTGCTTCTCCGCGGCCGGCAGGTCACGCCCGAACTGCTCTGGAGCCTGCCGCGCCTCGATATCCGCTGGCCGCCCGATATGTGGACCAATTGGGCCCGCGAGGCCGGGATCCACCTGCCCCCGCGCGAAACCATCTGGTACGACGCGCTCTCCTTCAGCGTGCAAGCCGCCGAAGCAGGCCTGGGCGTCGCCATCGGCCCCGGCCCCGCCATTACCGACGCCCTCGACCACGGCCGCCTGGTTGCGCCCCTGGGCATGGTTACCCGCGACGGCAGCTGGTTCCTCGCCTGGCGCAATGACCGCTCCAGCCGCACCATGCACCTGGTCCGCCGCTGGTTTCAGCAACAAATGGCCCTCGACAAAAGCCTCGGCCAACCGGAGCCACAACGGCAAAAGCCGTGATCCCCCGCAATCGGCGCGGAACCCTGGCCGCCCCCCTTCATTGTTCGGGTGAACCTGCTTGACAGTGAGCCCCCATGGGCGGGCCATCCATCGATGGAGGCAGTCATGAAGCCGAGAATTTCCGTATTGACCATTGGCGTAGCCGACCTCGAGCGGTCGCTGGCCTTTTATCGCGACGGACTTGGATTGCCGACCGAAGGCATTGTGGGCCGGCAATTCGAACTTGGCGCGGTCGCCTTCTTCACGCTGTCGGGCGGACTGAGGCTGGCGATTTGGAAACAAGACGATATTGCGCACGATACCGGCCTGCCGCGGACGCCGAACAGCCCGACTTCCTTCACCATCGGGCATAACGTCACCCGCCGCGAAGAGGTCGATGCGGCCATGGCCCGAGCCACGCACGCCGGTGCCGAAATCGTCAAGCCCGCCCAGGATACGTTCTACGGTGGCTATGCCGGGTATTTTCGTGACCCGGATGGGCATTTGTGGGAAATCGTCTGGAACCCCGCCAGTCTGCCTGACGACGATTGACACAAGCGCGACGGAAACCCGTTGTCGTGCGGTCCCACCTGGACCGCTAGCGGATTTCATCTGAACAACATCTACCGCTTCGACAGTGCCAGTACCATGCCGCCAACAGCAATCAGCGACGCGCCGGCGAACACTCCGGGGGTTGGTACCTCGCCGAAAAAGATCCAGCCGATCAGTGCAGCAAAGACCAAGGAACTGTAGCTTATCGGCGCCAATAGCGACACCTTTGCCAGCGTAAAGGCACGCAGGTTGCAGTACTGCGCCAGTACCGCCAGCGGCCCCAGGGCCATGAAGATGAAGTTTTCTGCACCCCATGACTGCCAACTCGCCAGCGCCGGTATCAGCAGAAGACAAATCCCGAAGAAATTGACATGGAGTAACGTCGTCAGCGGATCATCGACCCGCGACAACATCTTAATGAAGATACTTTCACCCGCAAAAAGTATAGCGGCAAGCAGGGCGACGACGGCCGGCCAGATATAGGCTTCATCAAAAGTGGCAAACACGCCGCGCGACAGCGCAATGGTTGCGGCCCCGGCAAGACATATGATCATGCCCAGAACATGCCAGTAGGTTGGGCGGTCGTGAAAGATCAGCATGCCCAGCACGACCAGGAATACGGCATTGAGCAGACTGATCGCATTGGCATCGGCGATGGGCATATGCGCATTGGCGTGAATTATGGCGACGCCGGCAAAGGCACTGAAAAAGGTGCGAACCAGTTGCAGCTGCCAGTGATTGCTCCGCGAAAGGAGGAAATCGCTGCGCCGGACCACGCCGACAATCACGAGCACGGTGAGAAAGCCGCCGATATAGCGCAGAACAGAATCTGAAGCGCCGAGGCCAGCTCGCCGGCAAACTTGCCCGATGCGAACATCAGCGCAAAGAACAGCCCCGAAGCAAGCTTGAAGAGCACCGCCTCGACATTGTGCAATTCGTCGGAAAGGTCGAGGCTGCGACTGCCCGTGCTCATCCCTATTGCCCGGAACCGAACGCGGCGATGGCAGCCTCTGCCACTTCCCTGTCCTGCCCCGGCGTTCCCGAACTGATACCGATGCCGCCCACAACGACCCCATCGACGACGATGGGCAAGCCACCCGCCACCACCAACAAACGCCCGGCAATGGCACTATTGATGCCATAGGCAGCGCTGCCAGGCTGAGCCGCTTCGCCATATTCATGCGTTGGCTTTCGTGCAGCAGCTGCGGTGAAAGCCTTGTCGATGGCAATGGTTATACTGGTGATTTTACCACCATCCATGCGCTCGAAAGCGATCAGATTGCCACTTTCGTCCGTGACGGCGATGCACATCGGCACGCCGATCGCTTCGGCCCGGGCGCGGGCACCTTCGAGCAATGGCCCTGCGTCCGAAAGAGAAAGACGATTGATGGTCAGCACGGAAATATCCTCACGAGGCAGCGGCTTTGAACTGGCGACGGCGGCGGTGCAGGATTGGCTCGGTATACCCATTGGGCTGGCCGCCCCCCTCCAGCGCCAGTTCGAGCGCTGCGGCAAAGGCGATGCTGGCACCCCAATCGGGTGTCATCGGGCGATAGGCCTTGTCGTTGCGGTTCTGACTGTCCACGACACTCGCCATGCGGCGGAAGGCCTCGACGACCGTATCGGGCGTAATCAGCCCATGCAGCAGCCAATTGGCGATATGCTGCGACGAGATGCGTAGCGTCGCACGATCTTCCATCAGCGCCACATTGTCGATATCGGGCACTTTGGAACACCCCACACCCTGATCGATCCAGCGCACGACATAGCCCAGAATACCCTGGGCATTGTTGTCGAGCTCGCGTTTGACCTGTTCGGGCGACAAATTGCGGCCGTCGAGCAGCGGCGGGGTCAGAATATCGTCGAGTGCCACCACCTGCCGGTCAGCCAGCTTGCGCTGTATGTCGGGCACATCGACCTGGTGATAATGGATCGCATGCAGGGTTGCCGCCGTTGGCGACGGAACCCAGGCCGTGCTGGCGCCGGCCCGAGGCTGGGCCACCTTGGCCTTGAGCATTTCCTGCATTGCGTCGGGCTTGGCCCACATGCCCTTGCCGATCTGCCCCTGCCCCGGCAGGCGGGCGGCAAGGCCTACATCCACATTGTTATTTTCATAGGTGCCCAGCCAGATGGCGTCCTTGATGTCATTTTTGGGTATGACGGGTCCGGCCTGCATGGAGGTGTGAATCTCATCGCCCGTTCGGTCGAGAAAGCCGGTATTGATGAAGACCAGGCGGTGACGGACGGCGCGAATGCATTCGGCAAGATTGACGCTGGTGCGGCGTTCCTCGTCCATCACTCCGATCTTGATCGTGTGCCGGGCGAGCCCAAGCGCTTCTTCGACGCGATCGAACAGCGTATTGGCAAAGCCGACTTCGTCCGGACCATGCATTTTGGGTTTGACGATATAGATACTGCCGGCGCGGCTATTGCGCGGCCCGGAGGTGCGACGCAGATCGTGCATGGCCGCCAGGCTGGTGACCAGGGCATCCATAATCCCCTCGGGCGTCTCGTTTCCAGACGGGTCGAGCACGGCATCGGTGGTCATCAGGTGCCCGACATTGCGGACCAGCATGACGCTGCGCCCCGGCAAGGTAATGCTATTGCTGTCGACACCCAGATAGGAGCGGTCGGCCGCCAGCCTTCTCGTGAGGCTTCGGCCGGATTTCTCAAAGGTTTCGCTCAGGTCACCCCGCATCAGGCCCAGCCAGTTGCGATAGACGTGAACCTTGTCGGTCGCATCGACCGCCGCTACCGAATCCTCGCAATCCTGGATCGTGGTCAGTGCCGCTTCGACCACGACATCACTGATGCCGGCGGCGCTCGCCTTGCCCACCGGATGGTCGTGATCGACATGGAACTCGATATGCAATCCGTGGTGACGGAACAGATATGTCCATCGGCCATCATCTTGCCGATGGCCGACAAAGCCCGTCGGATCGGTCAATTGCGTTGCTGTGCCATCCCTGAGCGTCACAACCAGGCGTTGGTCGATCACCTCGAGCTGCCCGATATCGCCATGCCGGCCGGTTTCGAGAGGCAAAATCTGATCGAGAATACCGGCGACATGGGCCACGACCGCAGCGCCACGTTCGGCGTCATAGCCACCCGGCTTGGCGGTGCCGGGCAAGGCGTCGGTACCATAGAACGCGTCATAAAGGCTGCCCCAGCGGGCATTTGCGGCATTGAGCGCGAAACGAGCATTGCTGACCGGCACGACCAATTGCGGCCCGGCGAGGCTGGCGATTTCGGGATCGACATTGCGCACCTCGATCTCGACCGGACCGGCGCTTGGCACCAGATAGCCGATCTCGGCAAGAAAAGCG
Source organism: Devosia yakushimensis (assembly GCF_030159855.1). NCBI lineage: Bacteria > Pseudomonadati > Pseudomonadota > Alphaproteobacteria > Hyphomicrobiales > Devosiaceae > Devosia > Devosia yakushimensis. Next base: position 167,287 of record NZ_BSNG01000003.1, read on the forward strand.
CGATAGGCCTTGGGGTCGATGGGAACGCCCCTACGCGCCTGATGCCAGCTATCGATCTGCGCTTGCAGATCATCGCGCCGGGCCAAAAGAGCGCGGTTCAAAGGCGCGAGGTCAGAAATGATTTCGGCATAATGGCGCCAGAAGCTGGCTGCATCGACCCCCGTGCCCGGGATCATCTCCTGTTCGATCAGCGCGACAAGTTCATCTGCGACGCGCAGGCCGCTGCGTTCGGTGTAATTGCCCACGACTTCCCTCCGCGGTAGTTCGCGGCATGACTAGGCCGCGCTCGCGCACGCGTCGAGCAAGCCCGCCAAGGCTTTCCGCATCGTGGAAATTCAGCGCCAGAAGGCCTTGATAAACCGGTCACGGGAACGCTCGATATGCGAGCGCATGGTCGCCTCAGCCGCAGCAGGATTGCCCTGTGCCAGCGCAGCGATCAATTGGCGGTGCTCCTCGATGGCCTCCGCCGTCACCCTGGCATGATAGAACAGACGGAACAGGTGAACATGGATATGCAGATTCGCCAGCGTCTCGCGCACCAGTTCATTGCCGCCCGCTTCGGCGATCAGATCATGAAACTGGGTGTCGAGTTGAGCGAAGCGGCCATAGGCCTCGCCCGGCGCGTCATTCTCGCAAGCCTGCATCTCGGCAGCAAGTTTGTTGAGCTGGGCCAGCATGTCTTCGTTCATCCGCTCTGCCGCACGCCCTGCGGCAAAGGGTTCAAGCAACAGGCGCAGCTCATAAAGCTGATCGAGCCGTTCGGCATCCATCTGATCGGCGGCGCTATAGCCAATAAGATGCGTCTTGACGACGAGGCCTTCGGCCTCGAGGCGCGACAGGGCTTCTCGAATAGGCGTTTGCGAAACGCCGAGATCGCGGACCAACCCATCCACCGAAATGCGGCCGCCTGGCTGGATTTCGCGGGACATCAGCTGCGCATAGATGGCGTTGTAAACCTCTTCCCCAAGGCGATTTGGCCGCTTCAGCAAACCGGGCTTGGATGGCTTGTCGCTTATGACCATGAATGGCTACCCCTATTGACGCACCGGATGGATACCACCATAGTCCGCCGCGAACAATCAGATATCCGATCGGATTTTATATTGTGACGCTGGTAATGGTGGAGGAAGCCCGGAATGTCGCGATGCGTGCACTGGCACGCGCCGGCGTCTCCCAATCAAACGCCACGACCCAGACCGATCTGTGGCTTGATGCCGAACTGCGCGGGATTGCCTCGCATGGATTGTTGCGGCTTGAACGTATCGTCCAGCGCATCGAGCGCGGCTTGGCCGACCCGAAAACGTCTGGCGAACGGGAATGGCTCGGCTCAAGTTTCCTGGCGGTCGACGGTAAGGCAGGCCTCGGCCCGGTCGTTGCGCTGGCCGCGCTTGACCAGATCATGCAACGGGCCCAGGAGACCGGCATAGCCATCGCTGCCATTGGCAATTCCCAGCATATCGGCATGTTGGGCTGGTATGCCGAACGCGTGGCCAAAGCAGGTCAGGTCGGCATCGTGCTGTCGACCAGCGAAGCCCTGGTCCACCCCTGGGGAGGACGGCGAGCCCTGCTGGGCACCAATCCGATCGCAATCGGCGTACCGACGGGTGAGCCTGAGCCATTCGTGATGGACACCGCCACCAGCATCGTCTCGATGGGTGAAATCCATGATCGTGCGCATCGCGGTGTACCGCTCGAAGACGGCTGGGCGCTCGACGTCAATGGCGCTGCGACAGTAGATGCAGAGGCCGCAAAGTCCGGCGCCATTGCGCCGTTCGGCCAGGCAAAAGGCTATGCTCTCGGCCTGGCATTCGAACTCATGATTTCTGCGCTGACGGGCGCTGCGCTTGGTCGCGATGTCCACGGAACGCTCGATGCAGACCATCCCTGCAATAAGGGCGACATGTTCATCGTCATCGATCGCGCCCGGACCGACGGCCTTGCCGGCTACCTGGACATCATTCGAAATGCCGAGCCTGCGCAGGGCTTTGCGTCGGTGCTCGTGCCCGGTGAACGTGGCCGGGCCCTTCGCGCCAAACGGATGCGCGAGGGTGTGCCGATCGCCGATCCGGTATGGGCGACATTGCAGGCATTGGCTGACGCAAAGGAACCCGCAGCATGATATCGCCCCTCTTCGGCGCAGCCCGCATGCCCCGCAATCTCGTCTTTGGCGCCGGTCAGCGTGGATCATTGCCGGGCTATGTTGGCGCTTTGGGTAAGCGAGCGCTGATCGTGACGGATGCCCGGTTGGCCGACGAGCCCGTATTTGCCGAGATGCAACACGGAATAGAGGCAGCGGGATGTGCCGTGTCGGTCTATTCCGGCACCGTCGCCGAACTACCGGCCGAAAATATCGCCGAAGCCCTGGCCCATGGCCAGAAATCTGGCGCTGATGTCATTGTCGGGATCGGTGGCGGCTCCTGCATGGACGCGGCCAAAGTTGTCGCTCTGCTCCTTGCCCATGGCGGCAAGGCCTCGGATTATTATGGTGAGTTCAAGGTTCCGGGCCCGGTCGTGCCGCTCGTTGCCGTGCCCACAACCTCCGGCACGGGCTCGGAGGTCACTCCGGTCGCGGTGGTGTCGGACCCCGATCGCGCAGTCAAGGTCGGCATAGCCAGCCCGCATCTGATCGCCCACACCGCCATCTGTGATCCGGAACTGACCTATAGCTGCCCACCGGCACTCACCGCCGTATCCGGCGCAGACGCCCTCACCCATGCCATCGAGGCCTTCACCACGCTGCGGCGTGACGTGACGCCGACCATGGTCCATGAGCATGTCTTTATCGGCAAGAATGCGATGTCCGATCACTACGCGCTCGAAGCGATCCGGCTGATCGGATCAAGCCTCAAACAGGCTTATGACAATGGGCAGGACCATGCCGCCCGTGAGCGGTTGATGCTGGGCGCGACCCTGGCTGGTCTTGCATTCGGTACGGCCGGAACGGCTGCTGCCCATGCGGTGCAATACCCGGTCGGCGCGCTTACCCACACCCCCCATGGCGCCGGCGTCGCGGTGATGATGCCCTATGTGATGGCGTTCAACCGCAGCCACGCCGAAGCGGAAATAGCTCAGGTCGCCCAGGCACTGGGGCTACCCGTCGAAGGACTGGACCAGGCCAAGCAGGCGCAGGCCGCCATAGACGCGGTTACGGACCTGTTCGCTGCCATCGGCATACCCCCCACCCTGCGCGCCCTGGGCATGAGCGAAGATAAGCTGGACTGGACGGCGAACGCCGCGCTCGGCGCTACCCGTTTGGTCAAGAACAACCCCCGCCCGCTCGACGCTGCCTCGATGTCGCTGCTGGTCCGCGCAGCTTATTCCGGCGAAATGGCGCGCCTCGGCGCCGATACATGAAGAGGAACCAAGATGAACGTGCATAGCCCCGTCAAGCTGAGTTTCGATCCGCGTCAACTGCCCAGCGATCTCTGGATTGGCGGTAAATGGCGCCCTGGTATGACCGGCAAGCGGATGGAGGTGTTTGACCCCTCCACCGGTAAAGCGATCGCAACCATCGCAGATGCCAGCATCGAGGACGCGCTTGATGCCGTTTCGGCAGCTCACACCGCTGCGCCGGGATGGGCAGCAACCGCCCCGCGCGAACGCGGCGAAATCCTGCGCCGATGCTTCGACCTCATGATCGCGCGGCGCGACATGCTGGCCGAGCTGATCAGCCTTGAAAACGGCAAGTCGCTATCCGACGCCAAGGGCGAAGTAACCTATGCCGCCGAGTTCTTCCGCTGGTTCTCCGAAGAAGCGGTACGGCTCAACGGCGATATCTATTCGGCGCCGAGCGGCGCCAACAAGATTGTGGTGCAACACCAGCCGATCGGCGTTGCGGTCCTTATCACGCCATGGAACTTCCCGGCGGCCATGGCAACGCGCAAGATCGCCCCTGCCCTCGCAGCGGGTTGCACCTGCGTGCTCAAGCCTGCCACCGAAACGCCACTGACTGCCTATGTCCTCGCCGACCTCTACCGCGAGGCCGGCGTGCCCGATGGTGTGGTGAATGTCATCACCACCTCGCGCTCCGGCGCAACCGTCAGCGCCATGCTGCACGATCCGCGCGTCCGCAAACTCTCCTTCACGGGTTCGACGGAAGTGGGCCGCAAATTGCTGCATGAGGCGGCGGACAACGTGATTTCCTGCTCCATGGAACTGGGGGGGAATGCGCCATTCATCGTCTTCGACGATGCCGATCTCGAGGCCGCATTGGACGGCGCGATGATCGCCAAGATGCGCAATGGCGGCGAAGCCTGTACCGCAGCCAACCGCTTCTATGTGCAGAGCGGCATCGCCGACGCCTTTTCAAAGGGTCTGACCGACCGCATGGCCGCGCTCAAGGTTGGCGCGGGCTATGATCCGGCAACCCAATGCGGCCCACTCATCAACAAGGACGCGGTAGAACGCATCGGCGGGCTGGTAGACGAAGCCGTTGCAGACGGCGCGGCGGTACTTGCCGGCGGCAAGGCTGACGACCGCGCCGGCTTCTATTTCGCGCCCACCGTCCTTGCGGGCGTCAAAGCCGATGCCCGCATCACACGCGAGGAAATCTTCGGACCGGTCGTCGCCATCAGCACATTCGATCGTGAAGACGACGTCGTCGCGTCTGCCAACGACACCGAATATGGCCTGATCGCTTACGTCTATACCGGCGACCTCGCCCGCGGCCTGCGGGTTTCCGAGAGGCTTGAAAGCGGCATGGTCGGCCTCAATCGCGGCCTTGTTTCGGACCCCGCAGCACCATTTGGCGGCGTCAAGCAATCGGGCCTCGGGCGCGAAGGCGCTCACCACGGCATCATGGAATTCTGCGAGACCAAATATATCGCCGTCAGTTGGTAAGACGGCAAACCACCGAGGAGGAAAGAGCGGTGAAGATCACCAAAGTCGAGGCATTCCAGCTGGATTGGGGCGAGGGCAAAGGGCGCGCCGCCCTTGTCCGCATCGAAACCGAGGATGGCCAGTTCGGATTGGGCGAAGCCTCGCCTATGCAGGGCGGACTGGCGTCCCTGACCATTATCGCAGCCGATATGGCGCCATTCCTCGTCGGCAAGGACGCGCTGGACCATGCGGTCCTGATCGACACGCTCTTTCACAAATGCGTCAAGCTCGGCCCCGAAGGAGCAACGACAGCGGCCTTGGCCGCGATCGACATCGCGCTTTGGGACCTCAAGGGCAAGCTTCTTGGCCAGCCGGTCTATAAGCTGCTCGGTGGCGCCTGGCGCCAGAGCCTGACCTGCTATGCCTCGGTTGGCGGCAATGCCTGGCGCACTGTCGATCAGACCGTGGAAGTCGTCACGCGGCGCGTGGAAAAGGAAAAGCCAGCGGCGGTCAAGATCCGCTGGGATGGCGACCGCACCAAGCTCGATGTCGACATTCCCGGCGACATCGCCAAGGCAAAGGCCGTCCGCAAGGCGCTCGGCGATGACTTCGTGCTCGGCTTCGATGCCAATAATGGCTATTCGGTCGGCGGCGCCATGCGGGTCGGCCGGGCACTCGAGGACCTGGGCTATACCTGGTTCGAGGAACCGGTGCAGCACTATCACGTCTCGGCCATGGGCGAAGTGGCCCAGCGCCTCGACATTACGGTATCGGCCGGCGAGCAGACCTATACGCTGCAGGGCCTCAAGGACCTCATCAATGCCGGCGTGCGCATGGTGCAGCCCGACATCGTCAAGATGGGCGGCATTACCGGCCTGATGCAATGCGCGGCCGTGGCCTATGCGCATGGCGTGGACCTGGTGCCGCACCAGACCCAGCCCTCGATCGGCCATCTGGCAAACCTGCACGTGCTCTCCACCATCATGCATCTGAACAAGCCGGTAGAGCTTGCCGATGGCTGGGAACGCGCGGGTAGCGTGTTCAAGAATCCGTCCCAACCGCAGGATGGTCTGTTTCACCTGCCGACGGCACCCGGACTTGGCGCCGAATTCAACCAGGACGAACTGAAGCGGAGATCTATTCCCATCACCGTGTGAAGCCACCAAGGGAGGAAAACCGATGGCTCTGACGAGACGAAATTTCCTGATCAATGCAGGCGCAGTGGGGGCTGCCGCCAGCATGGGCCTTCCCTTCACCGCCGCTCAGGCGCAGGAAGGCACCATCACCATTGCCCTGGCAGCGCGCGCGCCGGCCGGTGTTAATCCACAGCAATCCGGCCTCACCGGTGGCGACAACTGGGCCATCTACCAGGTGTTCGAAACGCTGGTGCGCAACCCGGACGGCAAGTTCGCAACCCGTCCGGAGGAGTTCGAACCGGGTCTTGCCGAGAGTTGGGAGAGCTCGGCAGACGCCAAAGTGTGGACATACAAACTTCGCCAGGGCGTGCAATTCCACAAGGGCTATGGCGAGATGACCGCTGATGACGTGGTCTTTACCTATGGCCGCCAGCTCGATCCCGAAATCGTCACGGCCGGCAAGGTGCAGTTTGCCAACATCGAGTCGGTGGAGGCGAGCGATCCCTATACGGTCGTCATCACCCTCAAGCAGCCCGACCCGCTGCTGAACGGCGCGACGGTATCGGTGATGTCTGCCAGCATCATGAGCCGCAAGGCTTTTGAGGAAAAGGGCGAGGGCTATAACACCGATCCCGTCGCCACCGGTCCGTTCCAGGTGGACAGCATGACCGAACAGGGCGGCATCGCTCTTTCGGCCTTCCCCGAATATTGGGGGGAGCCCGCCGCCACGCCTAAGCTCAACATCACCTTCATCGCCGACACGACTGCCCGCACGCTAGCCTTTGCCTCGGGTCAGGTCGACATGATCGAGGGTGTCCGAGCGCCCGGATGGATCCAGTCCATGCAGCAGCGCTCGGCCGAAACCCTGTTCGACATGACCAAGCCGGGCAGTTTCAACTTCCTGCATTTCAACCTGACCCGGGCTCCGCTCGACGACCTCAGGGTTCGTCAGGCCATCCGTTATGCCATCGACAATACCGCATTGGCGTCGGCCTATGGTGAACAGGCGGCCCCTATGGTCGGCATTCTCGCGTCCCAGTTCGAAGGCTCTGTCACCAAGGAGGAACTGCCTGAAGAACTGCAATACAATTACGATCCGGAGAAGGCCAAGGCGCTACTCGCCGAGGCCGGCCATGCCGATGGCCTGACCATCCCCTGCTACACCAGCCAGCGCGAAGATTATTCGGCAATCATGCTGATGATCCAGGAGCAGTTGCGCACAGCCAACATCACGCTCGACCTCTCCATCATCGACCACAACGCATTCCATGGCGATAACCGCCAGGACAAGAACGCCATGCCGCTCAACTCGTCGAGCTATGGCCCGGCGGTGATGAATGTCTTCCTGCAGCAGTGTTCGGCCGCTGCGGTCGTCAAATCAGACGGCACCGGACAGGGCAATTTCAGCCATTACGGCGTGGCCATTCCGGGCATCGACGACCTGCTCACTCAGGCCCAGCAGGAACCGGACTTCGACCAGCGCACTGCACTGTTCAAGGAGATGGAAAAGAAGCTGCTGACCGATCTGCCAATGATCGGCATCATGACTTTGGGCTATGTGATCGCCCGCAATCCACGGGTCGATATCGGCTTCCCTGTCGAGGCGGGTTTCGCCTATTGGTCGCTCCGCAAAGCGACGCGCACAGCCTAAGAAAAAGGGGCGCGCTTCACGGCGCGCCCCTTATGTTTGCGGATCAGCCGATGACGGCGACCTCGTGATCCAGGATCGAGTCCACCGTAAAGACCAGGGCATCTCCATCCCTTCGTGTCGGCACCGATCGCCCCGCCACTCTCAGCTCGACACTGCTGGCCTTGCTATCCGTCTTGAGGCGCACCTCGACCGGCCCGATGGGAACAAGGTCGTATTGCCGGCCAGGAATGTTGGACAGCAGCAGCCGGTTATTGAGATGCATGATGTGACGGCCGTTCTGCTCGTAAAGCTCTGCCGTAATCACGCCTTTCGTACCGGACACTCGAACCTTTGCCCGATCACCCAGCGCCCAGCGGACAGCATTGGCCAGCAACAGGGCATGCTCGAACTGGCCATCGCGGGCAAAGCACCGATCGATATCGGCCACAAACCAGACCAGCTTGCCGCCGGACGCCGACGCCTTGACCGTGATGGCTGCATGGGTAGAGCGCGGCTCGCGCATCCAGGACGTTTCGGGCGGATAGATTGGGTATTCAGGAATGTAGGTCGCCAACACCTCCACCCCGTCATCCACGGTCACCATCGGCAGAAATCCGCCAAACGGCAGGGAATCGGTATCGTCCAGGCCATGGAGGACGGGATGGCGTTGGCCGGCCTGGCTCGGAGCCGTCGCGTCGCGCGAGCCATAAACGCCAACACGGTTTTCAGGCAACAGGCGCAGGTAGGAGTGGCGCTGATAGGTCTCGATATTGGAATCCACCGGCCCCTCGCCACCCTTGTCACCTTCGCCGCGGTGAACCCCGAACAGCTTGCCAAGCGCAAAGTCGCTGCGAGCATCGCCATGCTCGTTGGCGATTGACGTGTCTCCAGTGGCAATCACCGAGCCGCCGGCCGCCACGAAAGCCTCGATGCCGGCGATCTGGCCATCACTCAGTCCGCCCATATTTGGGAGGATAATGACCGACACGCGCCCGAACGCCTTGGCAATGTCGTCGGCATGGAGCGGCAGGTAGGGAATGGCGTGCCGGTCCATCGCCTTGACGGCCCCTCGATAGGGCACCATCGTTTTAGTGCCGGTGGCATAACGCCCGAAATCGCGGCCAAAATAGTCCTGGTTTTGCTGTGACCAGACGATGCCGACATCAGGGGTCAAGGTGCGGTTGACCAGCACATCCTGATTGGCCTCGTGCCAGCGGAAGATCGGCTCGGCCGTTTTATATTGGCGGCGATCCTCGTGCATGGAACCGATATGATGCCACCATGGCTGGATGCCACCCGCGAAACCGGACGACGACCACAGCCGCACTTCGGCCGGCGGCATCGAAGCCTGCCGGAACACGGCGGGCCCGCCGAGCTGATATTGCGGCATCGATTCCGGGATCAGCTTGTTCCAGCCCGCCATTTCATGCAGGCGCTTGCCAGCCTCGGTGTTCTGCTCGAAGCCGTCATGGGGATTGCGCCGCTGGTGATCGAGCATGACGATCGCCGCTTCCGGCATGATCTGCTGCAGATCGATGAAGCGGGCCGAATTATATAATGTTTCCCCGCCAATCATGCCCGACCAGATGCACTCATCCCCGCCGGCCTTGCGCGTCACGCGATTGTTGAGCTTCCAGAGTTCAGTCCGGCGTTCAAAGTTCCAGCGGATCCAGTCCCGATAGGACTTGTCCTGCCAGTCATGATCCTTGGGCAGTTCCTTGCCGGCATATGCCTTGAACTGGGTTTTGCAGTTGTCGCAATAGCAGATATGGGTGCGCGGCATGCCGGCCCAGCTATTGTCCGAGAACCCATCGGGATGGCTGCGTTCGATAATCTCCTCCATCACGGACGGAAGATATTTGGAGTAGTATTCCGAACCGATGCAGGTGACGTATTTTTCGGCTTCTTTGTGCGGTGAGCCATCTGCCTTGCGGCAGATCCACTCCGGATGCGCCTCGTAAAAATCCTCTGCGACACGGTTGGAGTCCATGCGTGCGATGACGCGCAGACCCTCCTCCCGCGCCAGCTTGACAATCTCGCCATAGAGATCGCGCTCGCCCAGATGTTCGGCACGATGATGCAACGGGAACTTCGAAGGATAATAGGCGACGATACCGCCTGCATTGACGATCACGCCCTGAACTTTGGTCTTGCGCCAATGCTCGCGCCACCACTCGGCGTCGTAACGTGCCGGATCGATTTCTACGAGATTGGTCTGCCCCCAGCGCAGCGTCGTCTTGTACCATGGTTCAGCGCTCATTCGTCTCCTCCTGGCTTCCGGTTTTCCGGTCGCAAGAGCTAATGCAAAACCGGTCATGCGCCAGTGGCACAGCGCCAGCTTTCCGCGATGTGGAAGCGTAAAACGCCTGCTGCCCCGGGAACTTCCACTATGCGGAAAACCGGCAGCCAATTGCTTTTGGCGGGGCGCTGCCGCCGTTAGCTTGGGCGGATGTTTCGCTGCCGCATGATCCGGGCAAGGAGTCGGCGGCCGACGCAGGGAGGAAAAACATGACCTTTAGCAGACGCGACTTCATGAGAGGTACTGGCGCCGTGGCAGCCAGTGTGACGCTCGCCGCGGTTATGGGCGGACGGGCTTATGCGCAGGGTAGCGATACGATCAAATTCGCGGCTTCGGCGCGCGGGCTGCGCACCATCGATCCGCACAAGTCGATCCAGGGTGTCGATAATTGGGCGATCATCGCCATGTACGACAAGCTGGTGGATCTGCCGCGCTGGAATTTCCCCGAAACCTTGGACCAGTTGGTACCGCGCTTGGCGACCAGTTGGGAAAGGAACGAAGACGCCAAGGTCTGGACGTTCCAGCTGCGCGAAGGCGTGCAGTTCCACAAGGGCTATGGCGAGATGACGTCCGAAGACGTCAAGTTCACCTTCGATCGTGCATTGGACGGACCGCGCGTTGGTGGCGTCCGCGCCAAGTTCATGAATATCGAGAGCGTCGAAGCACCCCAACCATACACCGTGGTGTTCAACCTCAAGCAGCCTGACCCCCTGTTCCCGCTGGGCGTCCTCAGCGACTATGACGGCGCCATCATGAGCAAGAAGGCGGTCGAGGAGATCGGCGAGGAGCCGATCGGCACAAATCCGGTCGGCACCGGCGTCTATATGCTGGAGCAGGTTCACACCGATCCGTCGCAGGGCGTCACCATGGTCGCCAATCCGGACTATTGGGACACGCCGGCCGCAACGCCCAGCCTCCAGGTTCAATATATTGCTGACACCACCGCCCGCACCCTGGCCCTGCTCTCGGGCAGTGTGCACATGATCGAGGGTGTTCGTGCCCCCGGCTGGGCCGACTCCATGACACAGCGCGACCCCAGCCTGATTTTCGACGTGGTCAGCCCGGGCAGCTTTTTCACCATGCAGGTCAATGTAACGAAGGCGCCGTTCGACGACGTGCGCATCCGGCAGGCATTGTTCTACGCCATCGATCGCGACGAGATCACCACGGCCATCGCGCCGATCTCCAAGCGCACCTACGGCCTTAATCCGCCGACCTTCCCGGGCGGGTTCACCGCTGAAACCATCCCGGCGGAAGTGGCCTACAATTACGAACCGGAAAAGGCCAAGGCGCTCATGGCCGAGGCTGGCATGCCCGATGGCTTCAGCTTCACCAACGACACCAGCCAACGCGAAGATTTTTCCGCCATCATGCTGATGATGCAGGATCAGTTGCGCCGCGTCGGCATCAATATGGAACTCAACATCAAGGACCATACGGCTTTCCATGCCGATCAGAACATCGGCACCAACATTCTGAGCCAGCAGTCCTCCGCCATGCCGCCCGTGCCGACCCAGGCCATCGTTACTTACCTGTCGGCAGAGCAGGAAGTAACGGCTGACGGCAACGGTGGCAGCAATATGAGCCATTATGGTGTCGCCATTCCAGGCGTCGATGATCTCATCGCCCAGGCACTGGCCGAACCTGATTTGCAGAAGCGCATCGACCTTGTGCAGCAGATCGAGATCAAGGCACTGACCGACGCGGTGATCCTGCCTGTCGCCAATAATGGCTTCATGATCGTCCGCTCGCCAAAGGTGGAACTCGGCTACGACGTGGTCTCAGGCTACGTCAACTGGCCACTGTCGCAGGCAAAATTCGTCTGAAATGACGTCGGCCGGCGGCAACGGGTCGCCGGCCACTGTTTCACAAGACAATTGGGAAGAGGGTAATGGGCGAAGCACGCTCGATCACGATCGTATTGCCGGCAGAACTTGGCCAGGGAGAAGGCGGCGCACTGGCCTGGGCGGCAGGTGAGCTGGCTCATGCGCTCAGGCAACGGGATTATCAGGCTGGCGTCGCCGCATCGGCATCGGCATCGGACGGGCTGGTGGTCGAAATTGCTGGTGCGGGCGTTGAACCGAGCCAGCCATCACCCTCCCAACTGCCCCAGCTTGCAGAGGCACTCGCGCTTTACCGTGCGGGCGATCGCATTATCGCCTGGGGCTACGATCAGCGTGGCATCGTTTACGCCCTGACCGAACTGGCCGATCGTGTTCGCAACAGCATGGGCGACGACCCCTTCGCCGGTACGTTCCCGCTCGTGGAAAAACCCACCGCCCGCATCCGCTCCATGGCGCGGCTGTTCTGCGCAGTCGAAGAGGACCGGGTCTGGTACAACGACAAGCAGCAATGGCGCGATTACCTCTCCATGCTGGCGGCAAACCGCTTCAACCGTTTCGCCCTGACCCTGGGCATGGGCTACAACTACCCCTATCACAATCCATGGGTCACCGACGTCTACTTCTACTTTCCCTACCCCTATCTGATGAAGATCGATGGCTTCGACATCGACGTCAAGGAACTGAGCGAGGAAGAGCGCGACTCCAACCTCGAAATGCTCAAGTTCATCGGGCGGGAAGCCAAGCGCCGCGGCCTCGAATTCCAGCTCGCACTCTGGACGCAGCGCTACGATTTCGACGATGTGCCACGCGCCAACTATACCGTGCGCGGCGTCACCACCGATAACCTGGCGCCCTATTGCCGCGCGGCCATCACCCGCCTGCTCAAGGAAGTGCCCGAAATCACCGGCCTGACCTTCCGCGTGCATGTCGAAGGCGGCATTGCTGAAGGTGAATATGGCTTCTGGGAACAGGCCTTTGCCGGGGTCGCCGATGGCGGCCGTCCGGTCGAGATCGACATGCATGGCAAAGGGCTCGACTGGACCATGATCGACATTGCCCGCAAGTCGGGCATGCCGGTCGCCGCCTCACCCAAATATTTGGCCGAGCATATGGGGCTGCCCTATCACCAGTCGGCCATCCGCAATAAGGAATACCCTCCCGAGAAAGCCCGTTCCGAGCGCGAACAGCTCAGCGAAGGATCGCGAAAATTCCTGCGCTATTCCTATGGCGACCTGCTGACCAAGGACAAGGATTTCAAGGTCATCTACCGCATCTGGGCGGGCACGCAGCGCGTGCTGCTCTGGGGCGATCCGGTCTTTGCTGGCGGCTATGGCCGCAGTTCGATGTTTGCCGGTTCGGACGGGGTCGAGTGGTGCGAGCCGCAAAGCTTCAAGGGCCGCATGGGTACCGGCATGCCCGGCCAGCGCTTCAATTACCAAAAGCATGGCCTCGCCCCGCGGCAGGACTGGCAGAAATACGACTATCAGTACCGCGTCTGGGGGCGCCTGCTCTACAATCCCGAAGCGCCACGCGATAGCTGGATGCGCTGGCTCGAGAAGGAATGCGGCGATGCCGCCGAAGCCTGCGAAAGCGGCTTGTCCCTGGCCAGTCGCGTGCTGCCGCTCATCACGCTCGCCCATGGACCCTCGGCGTCCAACAATCACTACTGGCCCGAAATCTATACCAATTACGGCCTGATCAATGGCGGCGCCGGCGCGCGTGCCTATGGCAACGACATGGAGGGCGACTCTCGCTTCGGCAACGCGCCCACCTTCGACTCCGCCCTTTTCGCCAACCCGCAGGAATATGCCGCCCTGCTGCTGACAGGCGAACCATCGCACCGCTACACGCCGCTCGATGTCGCCGACTGGCTGGATGAACTGGCCGAGGGTTGCGAAGCCGCATTGACCAGGGCCCGCCGGAGCCCAGACTTCGGCCGTGTCGAGGTGCAGCGCATCTTCATCGACGTTGAGATCCTGTCGGGCATTGCACGGCACTTTGCCGACAAGTTCCGCGCCGCCTGCTGGGCTGAGCTGTTCATGGCAACCAAGGCGACCGAACTGCTCGAGCCGATGGTCGACTATGCCCGTCGCTCGGTTGCAGTCTGGGAGCGTCTCGCTGCCGTCTCGCGTGACGTCTACCATACCGATCTGACCTATGGCCCGGAAACATGGCTGCGCGGTTCCTGGCATGGTCGTCTGCCCGAAATGCAGGCGGAACTGCTCGATCTCGAAGCCATTCGCCGCGCCGGCGGAACGGAATCGGTACCAACCGATGCCAAAACCAGGGCGGCTATTGATGCGCTCAGGGCTCGTCAACCAACCCGCTCGGAGCCGCTGTCAATCAAGGCGCCCGAGACCCTCTCGGCCGGGCAGGCATTTGCCGTATCGATCGAAACCGCCGCGGAAGGCCAGCCCGTCCTGCATTACCGCCACGTCAATCAGGCCGAGCGGTGGCAATCGGTTCCAATGCAACGGCAGGGCAATGTCTATGCCGCTGAAGTCTCCGGCGCCTACACCGATAGCCCCTATCACCTGCAATACTTTGTCAGCCTGAGCCGGAATGGCCAATCCGTCTTGATACCGGGCCTCAACGACGATCTGGCCAACGAACCTTACTTGACGGCACTGCATAACTAGCAGTGCCTAAGGCAGCGACACTTTGGAGGAGGACCAAGGGATGACGCGATATCTCCTGCTCAGGCTATTGGATGCCATTCCGACAGTCTTTCTGGTGCTGTTGCTGGTATTTGTGGCCATGCGCATTCTGCCAGGCGATCCGGCAATCGCCGCGCTTGGCGACATGGCGACGCCAGAGCAACTGGCCATGTTCCGCGACCGCATGGGGCTCAATGATCCGCTCTGGCTGCAATTCATCAACTTCGTCAAAGGCGTGCTGACGCTCGATCTGGGCACGTCCATGATGAGCAATCAAAGCGTAGTGGGGCTGATCCTCTATAACCTCCCCTATACGATCGAGCTGACCATCGTCGCCATGCTGATCGGCGTCGTGCTTGGCGTGCCACTCGGTGTCATGGCCGCCACCCATCGCAACAAGCTACCCGACAGCGTCGTGCGAGGGTTCTCGCTCATCGGCTATGCCATTCCCGACTTTTATCTTGGCGCGCTGCTGCTGATCACCTTTGCCCTCAATCTGGGCTGGTTCCCCATCAACGGGGGCGGCGAGGGCTTTGTCGGCCGCATGTATCACGTTTTCCTGCCGGCTCTGACGCTGGCTTTCGTCAAGGCCGCCTTCATCGGCCGGTTGACCAGAACTTCGCTACTTGAAGTTCTGAGCAAGGACTATGTGCGAACTGCACGCGCCAAGGGCGCCAAGGAAAGCCGCGTTATCTACCGCCACGGTCTGCGCAATGCCCTGCTCCCGCTAACCACCGGACTGGGCCTCAGCACGCTGGCCACCCTGTCCGGTTCGGTGGCTATTGAACTCGTTTTCAATCGCCCGGGCATTGGCAAGCTGCTGATCAGCGCCATCTCCGAGCGGGACTATGCCGTCATTCAGGGCGGCATAGTGGTGTTCGCCATGTTCGTGGTGATCATCAACCTGCTGATGGACCTGCTCTACATCGTCGTCGATCCCAGAATCCGGATGCAGTGATGACCACCATTTCAGAAACAACGCCCACCCTGGCGCCCGAACCCAATCTTCTGCACACCTTGCGTGGTATCCTGTTCGGCCGGGTCAGCACCATCATCGCCATGGCCATCATTGGCCTGTTGGTCATCATCGCCCTCTTTGCGCCGCTGCTGGCACCCTATGATCCGCTGACCCAGTCCATGCTCAAGATCAACCGGACCCCGAGTTGGGAAAACTGGCTGGGCACTGACCAGTTCGGCCGCGACGTGCTTTCACGCATGATCTATGGCTCGCGCAATTCGCTGATCTTTGGGCTGATCTCGCCTTTTTGCGCCGCCATTATCGGCACGACATTCGGCGTCGTTGCCGGCTATTTCGGCGGCATTGTCGACCGGCTGATCTCGCGCGTCATCGATCTGTTGCTCGCTTTCCCCGAACTGCTGCTGGCCATCATGATCGCCGCCGTCTTGGGCGGCGGTTTCTGGAATGTCATCATCGTCATAACCATCGCCTTCGTGCCTGGCTTTGCCCGCGTGGCCCGTGCCCAGACGCTGGCCGTCAAGCAGGAGCCTTACGTCGAGGCGGCAATTTCCATCGGCGTGCGGACGCCGGTAATCATCTTCCGGCACATCATTCCAAACATCATGGCGCCTGTCGTCGTGCTCATGATGCTCTGGGTCGCGTCCGCCATCCGCCTTGAAGCATCGCTCAGCTTCCTCGGCATCGGCACCCAGCCTCCCAATCCGAGCTGGGGCAATATCATTCGCGATGGCCTCAACAACATCTTCGGCTCCCCCTGGCCAATCATCGGCGCCGGCGCCGCGATCACACTGGTGGTGCTCTCGTTTAACCTTGTGGGTGACGCTGTGCGTGACGCACTTGACCCCTCGACGTCCGAATAGATGGAGCCCGTCATGCAAGCAGACCTGGTGGCATCCGCAGGGCAGAAAGCGGCCGGTACCGATCCCATTCTGCGCGTCGAAAACCTCAAGACGACGTTCCGGACCGGCCCAGGCTGGACACAGATCGTCAAAGGCATTTCCTTTGAGATCGGCGCTCAGGAAACGCTGGCTGTGGTCGGCGAATCCGGTTCAGGCAAAAGCGTCACCGCCCTGTCGATCATGCGCCTGCTCGATCCCGAATTCAGCCGGATCGAGGGCTCGGTAAGTCTCTCCGGCCGGGAATTACTGACACTCCCCGAAGCCGAAATGCGTAAGGTGCGCGGCCGGCAGATCGGCATGATCTTCCAAGAGGCCCTCACCAGTCTCAACCCACTCGCAACCGTGGGCAAACAGATTGCCGAGACGCTCTATATTCATGGCCGCATGAATGGCGCCGCGGCCGACGCCGAAGCGGTTCGGTTGCTGGAGCGCGTCCGTATTCCGGCCGCCCGCAATCGCGCCAACGACCTGCCCCACAACCTTTCGGGTGGCATGCGGCAGCGCGTCATGATCGCCATGGCGCTTGCCTGCAAGCCGCAATTGCTGATTGCCGACGAGCCCACAACCGCGCTCGACGTGACCATCCAGGCCCAAATTCTGCAACTCATCAAGGAGCTGCAGCGCGAAGAGGGCATGGGGGTGCTCTTCATCACGCACGACATGGGCGTGGTCGCCGAAATCGCCGACCGCACCGTGGTCATGTATGGCGGCGAGCTGCTCGAACAGGGGCCGACCGAGCGCATTTTCGATAATGCTCAAAATACCTATACCAAGACGCTGATTGCCGCCGTTCCTCGTCTCGGCACGATGGATGGTAATGGCCAGCCCCAGCATTTCCCGGTTATCGACAAGGCAACCGGCGCGCTGCGTCCCCCCACCCAACGCCGCGACACGGTGGATCATGGGCATGAACCGGTGCTGTCCGTACGCAATCTGGTCAAGCGCTTCGATCTTTCGAGCGGGCTGTTCGGCGGCGTACATGGGCGTGTCCACGCAGTCGAGAACGTCTCCTTCGATCTGCATGCCGGGGAAACGCTATCGCTGGTTGGCGAAAGCGGCTGCGGCAAATCCACCACCGGTCGCGCCATCATGCGTCTGGTCGAACCGCAATCGGGCGAAGTTCATCTCGCCGGCACCGATATAATGGCGCTCGACAAGCGCCGTGTGCGCGATATGCGGCGTCATATCCAGATGATCTTCCAGGATCCATTCGCCAGCCTTAATCCACGCATCCGCGTCGGCGAGGCTATTGCTGAGCCTTACCTGACCCATAAGCTGGGCAATCGCGCGCAGGCCCGCGCCAAGGTGGCCGATCTTCTGGTGCGCGTGGGTCTCGACCCGGCTGTCGCTTCCCGCTATCCGCAGCAATTCTCCGGGGGTCAGCGCCAACGCATCTGCATCGCCCGTGCCCTATCGCTAGAACCAAAGGTGATCGTCGCCGATGAGTCGGTTTCGGGCCTGGACGTTTCGATCAAGGCACAGGTCGTCAACCTGCTTCTCGATCTGCAGGAATCCTTGGGCTTGTCCTATCTCTTCATCTCGCACGACATGGCAGTGGTCGAGCGCATGAGTCACCGGGTGGCTGTGATGTATCTGGGCGAGATCGTTGAAATGGGGCCGGCTGCTTCGGTTTTCGCCAACCCGCAGCATCCCTATACCAAGCGCCTTATCGCCGCTGTGCCCGTGCCGGACCCGGCCCGGCGCAACGAGGTTCGCAAGGTCGCCAATGACGAAATCAAGAGCCCGATCAGGGCGGCCGATTTCGTTCCCCCGACCCGCGTCTACCGGACAGTTGCATCTGACCACATCGTCCAGGATTGGGAGGGCGACTGGAAAGTCTAGCTCAGAGCTAGGGGCGGCGCTTCCTGCGCAGCAGCCGCCACTTCGCCATTCCGGTCCGTGCTGGCGCGCTTGATGATTTCAAAGCCCAGATCGACCACGGGTTCGCCGACCGGCTCGCCATTGAGCTGCCCCTGCACTGCCTTCATGGCCTCAAACCCGCACCGCCAGCGATGAATGCGGATACTGGTCAGTGGCGGCTCCGCCGCCGCCATGAAATCGAAGTCATTGAACCCGGCAATACCGACCTGCTGCGGGACGGCTACGCCCTTTGCCTGACACGCAAACAGCGCCCCCAGCGACAGAACGTCATTATTGCAGAACACGGCGTCTATGTCCGGGCGCCGCTCCAGCATTTCCAGCATCAACTCTCGCCCCATCACGGTGGAGGAGAACTGATGAAAGTCCTGCCGTGATCCGCGACTGAACTCAGGGTTATCGTTGCTTCTCTGCCCCAGCAGGTCAGGGTCGTAGAGCCCGGCCTCCTCCATGGCCTGCCGATAGCCGCCATGACGCTGCAAGGACCGGGCATTCATCCATCCGGCAAAGAAAGCGATACGGCGATAGCCTGCCTCGATCAGATGCCGCGTCATCTCCAGGCCCGCCCGCTCATGGGAGAAGCCGATGATCTTCTGGATCGGATCATCGGTGAGATCCATGATCTGCACCACCGGGCACTTGGCGGCCTCCAGCATCTTGCGCGTTCTGGCCGTCTGCTCGGTGCCCGAGATGATGACCGCGGCGGGGCGATGCCGCATGATGCCGAACACCAGTTGCTCTTCGAGCTCGGCGCTATAACGCGTATTGGCGAGTTCGATCCTGAGGCCGCTATCCTCCAGGCCATCGTAGATTCCCCGAACGACGTCGGAAAAAATGTGCTGGGTCAGGGACGGCACCAGCACCGCCACAACGTCGGTCCGGCTCGATGCCAGCGCTCGCGCATTGAGGTCGGGAACATAGTTCAGTTCGCTGACAGCGCCATCGATCGCCCGACGCAATTCAGAGGAAACCTTTTGTGGCTCGCGAAGCGCGCGCGAAACCGTAATGGCACTGACGCCAGCGCGCTCCGCCACATCGGCGATAGTGGGTCGATTGCTCGATCTCTTTTTGGTCATCTGCTCATTCCTCGACCGATCCATACCTGCAAATCGCGAAGTCCGCAGCCTGCATGATCGTTGACGCACCGCAATGGTAGCGCTACCATCCATACAAATGATAGCCTGTGAGAAACGAAAAATCGTCTCGCTGGTGCTGGGAGGAAAGCCAGATGGAGAAGGACTTGAGCGGCCGCGTCCAGTCGGTCGATCGGGCGATGACGATTATGGAGGCCCTTGGCCGCGAGGGGGGCGGTAAGCGGTTGACCGATCTCGCCAGGGTAACCCAGCTGTCGCTTACAACCGTGCACCGGCTGCTGACGACACTGGAACAGCGCCACTTCGTCCAGTTCTCCACAAAAGACAATCTGTGGCATATCGGGCGAGGCGCATTCGCCGTTGGCAACGCCTTCACGCGCGACAGAAACTTCGTCGCCGCCGCGCTGCCCTTTCTCAAGACCCTTCGCGACAAGACACACGAAACCGCCAATCTTGGCATCGTCGAGGATCATGAAATCGTACTGGTCAACCAGATCCAGAGCCGCGAAATCAACCGCTCCATATCCACCATCGGCGGGCGCACACCGCTCTTTGCCTCGGGCATGGGCAAGGCCGTGCTCTCGTCATATCCGGAAGATGAGGTGAGGACGCTCATCCGTCGCAGCGGCATGCGTCGCGTGACGGCAAAGACCATCACCACACCGACAGATCTGGAATATCAACTCGGCTGCATCAAGCTGGATGGCTTTTCCATCGACGACGAAGAATATCGCGTCGGCGTCAGATGCGTCGCGGCCGCCGTGTATGATGGTCGGGACGAAGTCGTCTGTGCGATTTCGGTATCCGGCACCCCTGCCCGTATCCCCAATGATCGTGTCGGCACTATTGGCCGTATGGTCCTGGAGGCAGCACAAGGCCTGTCTCGAGCCATGGGCGCGAACACCTATCCAACCGGGCCCTAAAACGCCCAAAACGCCACGTCTATTGTAGGCCGACGTCGACGATCGCAATGTGCAGAAGCCGTGTCATGGCCTCAAAAGCTCCGACGCTGTCACGCAGGCGTATCCGCTCGATGACTTCGCCATGGTTCGGCAAGGACGCACCTGGCTCTCTTGCACGCGAAATCGTCAGGCGGAACGAATAGGCCAGCGCCGCTCCGATGGTATTGGACAGCTGCTGGAAGACGATGTTCCGGCTAGCGCGCAGCAGGGCGGTATGAAAATCGATATCGGCCTTGTTGAACGCCTCGAAGTCGAGCGCGGCCTTGAAGCGTTCCATGCGCGCGAAAGCATCCTCCATCGGCGCGATATCGGCGGCGGTAGCCCGTAGCGCGGCGAAGCGGGCTGCTGCCGGCTCGATGACCTGCCGCGCTTCGATGAGGCTCAGAACCAGCTCGGCGCTTGGTTTCAGTTCGATGGACCAGGCGAGAACGTCAGGGTCGAGCAGGTTCCATTCTTCACGGGCACGAACGACAGTGCCGGTACGCGGCTTGGTGGACACCATGCCCTTGCTGTCGAGAACCTTGATGGCCTCGCGCACCGCGCTTCGACTGATGTTGAAAGTTTCGCACAATTCGGGTTCCGGCGGCAGAACGGTGCCGGGGGCAAACTCGTTTCCCAGGATTCGCTGCGCCAAAGTCTTGACGACATGACGATGCACGCGAGGCTTGAGCAGCGGCTTGGTCGTCTCGATCAGTGACACAGAACGTTCCCTATGTGCGAGGCGGGCGTGGGACCAGATTACTCGTGGTAAAGTACCGATCGCCCACCGTCGATGGCAATGGAGGTGGCGTTGATGAAGGGCGCCTCATCGCTGGCAAGGAAGACGGCGGTCATCGCGACTTCCTCCGGTTTGCCGATGCGGCGCGGCGGATGCAGATCATAGGTCCTTTGGCGTTCGGCGTCCGGGTCCGGAAAAGTATCCCAGTACTGGATCGCCAGATCGGTCTCGATGTAGCCGGGCGCGATCGCATTCACGCGGACACCGCGCGCTGCATACTCGATCCCCAACGATCTGGTCAGTCCCAAAAGACCGTGCTTGGCGACGGGGTAGGGAAAGGTGCCGGGAATAATCGTCGAGCTATGGGAGGAGGCGATGTTGATGATACTGCCGCCGCGGCCATCCAGCATGGTTGGCAGCACGGCGCGGGACATGCGCCACACCCCTTCGAGATCGACCGCCATGCAGCGCGCCCATTCCGCGTCGGTGGTCTCCAGCGGCTCGTGGAAGACGTTGATACCGGCATTGTTGACCAGAATGTCGATGCGGCCGAAGCGCTCGGTCGTAGCCGCGATGGTGGCATCGACCGATGCTTGATCGGTCACATCGGTCTCGACGAACAGGGCGTTGTCCCCCAACCCGGCGGCGGTCGCCCGACCGGTAGTAGCATCGCGCTCGGCGATGACGACTTTGGCGCCCTCACGATGGAAGGCCTCGGCAATGGCCGCGCCGATGCCGCGCCCGGCCCCGGTAATGATTGCAATCTTGTCGTTCAGACGCATGTCTACCAATCCACGATCGTGCCATCGCCCAGCACGGCATTCTGTGTGTGCAGCACTTCCTGGGCATAGGGATGCTTGGCGCACTCGGCCTCATCGACCACGATGCCGAGGCCCGGCGCCTCAGGTACCTGCCAGAAGCCGTCCACGCGACGTATCGGTCCCTGCACCACGTCGAAATACCAAGGCACGGCTCCGACCATTTCCTCCTGGATGACATGGTTCGGGGTCGAGACGGCGAAGTGGAGCGCAGCCACCCCAGCGATCGGGCCGAGGGGATTATGCGGCGCCACGCCGATCCCCAGTGCCTCGGCACGAGCCGCTATCTTCTTGGCTTCCATGAGCCCGCCGCAGTGGCATATGTCGGGCTGGACGATGTCGATCGCCCCCGTATTGAACAGGGCGTCAAACTCGTTCCGATCGATGAGCCGCTCGCCCGTTGCCAGAGGCACATTGGTCCGGCCGGCCAGATTGGCGAGACTCTGGAAATCTCCTGGCGGCACAGGCTCTTCGATGAACATCGGGCGACCGGGTGCGAGAGCGTCGATATACGCCAGGGCAGCGCCGGCCGATGCAGGTCGGCCATGGAAGTCCACCATGATCTCGATATCGTTGCCGACGGCAGCACGCATCGCCTCCATCATTCGGGCGACCTTGTCCACCTGGAGCAATGGGGCGTGATAGTGGGTATAAGGCACAAAGACCGCCTTGAACGCCTTGTAGCCATTCTCAACCACCTCGATGGCGCGCTCGACGAGCGGATCGACCGAATCCGTTTCATATACGGCTCTCATGTCGCCCATCCCGAGGTGGGTATAGACGCCGACCTTATCGCGCACCTTGCCGCCGAGCAGCCGCCATACCGGAACGTCGAGGTGCTTGCCCAAAATGTCCCAGAGAGCGAGCTCGATGCCGGAAACGGCACTCATTCCGACAGCGCCCAGCCGCCAGAAACTTTGCTTGGTCATGGCGCGATAGGCCTGCTCGATATCGCGCGGATCTCGACCGATCAGCAAGGGCGACAAATCTTCGATCGCCCCAACGACGGCCCGGGTCTTCCACTCGAGCGTCGCCTCTCCCCACCCGAAAAGCCCCGGCTCGTCGGTCTCGACCTTCACGAACACCCAATTGCGCATCTCCGCGTTGACCACGCGGGTGGTGATTGCGGTTATCTTCATATGTGAGCGGACCTATAATCTGATTATTTAAATCTCTGAAGGCCGTCAAAGCTGCTGTCAAGGCGTATAACCGCTCATTTGTCTTATTGACGATATTTAATCATCAGATTATTAAAACGGCCGAGGAGGAGCGTGAATGGCATCAACTTCCACTTGGGCGGGCCTGCG
This sequence comes from Devosia yakushimensis, assembly GCF_030159855.1. Lineage (NCBI taxonomy): Bacteria > Pseudomonadati > Pseudomonadota > Alphaproteobacteria > Hyphomicrobiales > Devosiaceae > Devosia > Devosia yakushimensis. The sequence continues at coordinate 190,326 of NZ_BSNG01000003.1, forward strand.
CAAGAACCGCGCTTTCTACGCGTCCATCGCGCCGTTTTTCCTGGTTTTCCTGGCGTTCTCCATTTTCCCTGTCGCTTTCTCCTTCTATCTCGGCCTGTCCGATTGGGACGGCTTCAGCGATCCGAGTTTTGTTGGTCTCGCCAACTATACGAGGGCTTTGGGAGACCCGGTTTTCCAGAAGGCGATCTGGAACACGATCTACCTTTGGTTCTGGTCCACTCTCTTCACGGTGGGCCTCGCCCTAGCGCTGGCGGTGCTGATTAATGAGTACGTTCTGGGCGGCCGAACCTATTTCCGCCTGGTCTTTCTTCTGCCCCTGCTGGTGGCACCGGCCATTGCCGCCATCATCCTGCGCGTTTTCTTCACATCGAACGGCGGGCTGGTGAATATGCTGGTTGGGGCTGTGCAGGGCCAACCCAGCTATTTCAACTGGATTGCATCAGAAACCTGGATCAAACCCCTGGTCGTGCTGCTTGTCGTGTGGCGCTGGACGGGCTGGCATATGGTGATCTTCCTTGCCGGTCTGCAGTCGATCCCGCGCGACATCTACGAAGCCGCCCGCATGGAAGGCGTCAGCCGTTGGGCCATCTTCTCCCGCATCACCCTGCCATTGCTGATGCCTTCGATTGCCTTTTCGATCGTGATGGCGACACTGGGCGGCCTGCAGATGTTCGACGAGCCCTATGTGCTTACGCAGGGCCAGGGCGGCACTAATGACTCCACCACCACGCTGGGCATGTATCTCTATGCCACGGCCTTCATGCAGTTCGATTTCGGCCTTGGCGCAGCCGTCAGCTGGTACCTCTTCGCCGCTGTAGTTGGCTTCACCTTGCTCAGCCGCGTCGTCAACCGCCGCCTGGGGATTTCATGATGCTCAAGCTGCTCGCCAATCGCGAACGCCGGTTCAATCTGATGGTTACGGCGGGGCTGTTCCTGCTGTCGCTGGTCTTCATCCTGCCGCTCTACTGGACGGCCGTATTTGCAACCAGGACGCTGAGCGAAGTTTTCCAGTTTCCGCCTCCGCTGTGGTTCGGCAATTCGCTGCTGGACAACTATTCTCGCATCGAGCAGGTCTTCCCCCCGTTCCGCCCTATCATCAACAGCCTCCTGGTGGCCGTTCCCAAGACCATAGGTCTTGTGCTGGTCAGTGCGCTGGCTGGCTATGGCTTCGCACGTTACGTTCGGGCTCCCGGCCGCGGCTTCCTGCTGGCAGCAACCTTCGCCACCTTGTTCTTCCCTCCCTCGCTTGCACTGATCCCCTTCTTCCTGCAGATGGGCTGGATCGGCTGGCTGAACACGTTCTGGCCCCTGATCGTACCGGCAGTCGCATCGGGTTTTGGGGTGATCTGGATGTACACGTACATCGGGTCAGCCGTTCCTCGCGAGCTCTATGAGGCCGCGGAGATGGACGGTGCGAAGGGCTTTGCGACCTTCTTCCTGGTGGTCATTCCAATCATCCGCCCCGGACTGGCCGCGCTTGCGGTCTGGACCCTGATCGGCACCTGGAACGAATTTCAACTGCCACTGGTCGTGCTGGGCGACGGTACAAAGTTCACCGTGCCTCTGGCGCTCACGACGCTTTCGACCACCCATTACTCCGACACCCCTGCCGTCATGCTTTCAACGCTGATGGGCCTGGTGCCGGTGTTCATCCTGTTCGCCCTGCTAAGCCGCGAATTCATAGCAGGGCTGACATCCGGCGCGGTCAAATCATGACTGCGGAAACCAGTTCGAGGAGGGAACTCTCATGCAAATGACTACCACGACCATTCTGTCGGCCTTGGCGGGACTTGCCCTGGCATCGACAGCATTGGCTCAGGACGCCGAACCGTACCGCCCCAGTGCCGATACGTCGGGAACGATCACTGTCTGGACCTGGCCCAACAACGATCGCACCTTTGCGGCGTTGCTGCCGTCCTTCAACGAGGCCTACCCTAATATCAAAGTAGAGGTGCAGGGTTTCCCCAACGCCGATAACCAGTATCTCAACACGGTCCAGCGCGCCCTTCTGAGCAATTCGGGCCCGGACGTGGCAATGATCGAGATCGGCGTACTGGCGCTATTGCGCGAACGGCCCCAATGGGTCGATCTGGCGCAAGATCCGTACAATGCCGACGAACTGATGAGCCAGTTCGCGCCCTTTGCCGCTGCCAACGTCACCAGGCCCGATGGCAAAATCGTCGCCCTGCCCAAGCATACCGGCCCGGGCGGTCTCTTCTATCGCCGTGACATTTTCGAGGAAGCGGGTCTGGCGACCGAACCGGCGGAAGTAGAGGCGATCTTTGCCGATTGGGACGCGTTCATCACCGAAGGACAGAAGGTGGTGAAGCCCAACGAACGTTGGCTGATCGCCAATGGCATGGAAATCGTCTCGACCATGATGGCTCAACGCGGCGTCAGTTGGTTCGATACCGAAGGCAACCTGCAGTTGGACAATCCGATCGTGATTGAGGCGCTGACCAAGGTAGATCAGGCCGCCGATGCGGGTCTGATCTCTCCCTTCACAATGTGGTCGCCCGAATGGCAGGGCGCGTTCGGCCGCGGGCAGATTGCCACCATTATGTCCGGCAACTGGTTCGGCGGACTACTCAAGCGCGCTTTCGCACCGGACGATGCAGGCAAGTGGGGCGTTGCCTCGGCACCGGCCGATGAAACGGGCAACCGCTCGTTCAATGCGGGCGGAGACCACATTGGCATTCTGGAAACATCACAAAACAAGGAAGCAGCCTGGGCCTTCATTTCCTGGGTCGTGACGGACGGCGTCAGCCTGCAGCAGCAGTATCAGAACGACGACCTGTACCCAGCCTGGACCGCAGCCGGCTCGACCGACTGGATCAATTTCCAGGATCCTTATTACGGCGGCCAGAACGTCAACGAGGTCTTCGCCGATATCCAGGCCAACCTGATCCCGTCCACGCTCAACCAGGACGACAATATCGTCAGCGACGCCGTGGAAACGGCTGTCAACAACATCGTCCAGGGCGTCGCTACGCCCGAAGAAGCGCTTGAGCAGGCCAAGACCGAAGTCGCTGCGCGCCTCTAGTCGATCCGGGCGGCGGCTCATGCTGCCGCCTCAAATTTCCATCCGTTTCAAGAGAATTGCTCAATGCTCACCAGCCAAGATCTTTCCGGTACCTGGTCCTTCGCGCTCGATCCCAAGGGGGAACGGCAAGAAACATACTGGGCCGCGCCCAGCGCGGCCTATTCGGACACGATCAATCTCCCCGGCAGCATCGACGAAGCGGAGAAGACTCCGCTGACCACGACGACGACGATGGCCTATCTGAGCCGCAAAAATCCCTATGTCGGCAAGGCCTGGTATCAACGCACGATCACCATCGCCGAAGATAAGGCGGATCAATTCCACTGGTTGTTCCTGGAGCGCCCACATGGTCAGATCGACGCCTTTGTAGACGGGCTCAAGACGGGACGTGACGAAAGCCTCTCGACCCCGAACCGGTTCTTCCTCGGAAAGCTCGGCGCCGGAGAGCACGTGTTGACGCTCTTGATAGATAACGGGCGTTTCGAGGCCGTGGGCGATCCGCACCTGCCGCGCAATCCGGATGTCGCCCACTCCAAATCGGACCACACCCAAACCAACTGGAACGGCGTTGTCGGCCGTATCGAGCTGCAATCGCAGGCTGCCGGCATTGCCAAGCTCAAAGTCTTTGCGCCAACGCGCTCCGTTCGTGTGACATTCGACCTCGAGGGCTATGACACCGACAACCTGTGGCCCACCTTTTGGAAGGCCGGGCATGACGATGTCGCTCGCCTCACGTTCAAGGTGACCAGTGGTGGCGACATCGTGGTGGAAAGCAAGGTCGCCATTACGTCCTCACTCACCCATGTCGAGGTTGAAACCGAGCTGCCCGAAAATGCACGCATCTGGGACGAATTCGATCCGGTCACCCATCACCTCGTGGTTGAATGGGTACGCGATGGGGAGGTTCTCGATCGAACCGAGACCGATTTCGGTATACGTTCCATCACCACGCAGGGCCGTCACATTCTGCTCAACGGCCGCCGGATTTTCCTTCGCGGCACGCTCGACTGTTCCATCTTCCCGCTGACCGGCTACCCGCCAACCGATCGCGAGGGCTGGCGCAAGGCGATGGGAACAGCCAAGGCATATGGGCTCAATCATATCCGGTTCCACTCCTACTGCCCGCCCAAGGCGGCATTCGAAGTGGCCGACGAGCTTGGCCTGATCCTGCATGTCGAAACGCCGATCTGGGCATTCCTTGGCACCGACCCCGCGTTGGACCGCTACATCCGTGTCGAGGCGGAGCGTATCGTCGACGAGTACGGCAATCACCCCAGCTTCATGATGCTTACCGTCGGCAACGAGGTTTATGGCGGGCGCATGCACGTCTTCCTCGAACGCTTCGTTGAAGACTGGAAGGCAGAGGATGATCGCCGCATCTACAATGGCGGCTCGGGCTGGCCGACAACGGAGCGGGCCCAATATATCAGCAAACCCGACCCCCGCAGCCATCGCTGGGACGAAGGCATGCAGAGCCGCCTCAATGCGCGGCCGCTCGAAACTCGGACAGACTGGAGCGAATGGGTGCAGATGGTCCCCATGGCCCTGGTCAGCCACGAAATCGGCCAATGGTGCGTTTATCCCGACCTCAAGGAAATATCTAAATATACCGGTGTGCTGGAGGCGCGTAACTTCATCCAGGTTCGCGACGATCTGGCATCGAAGGGCCTGCTTGAGCTGTCCGACAGCTTCATGCGCAACAGCGGCGCGCTCCAGACGATGCTTTACAAGGAAGACGTCGAAGCAGCGTTGCGTACCCCAGATTTTGCCGGCTTCCAGCTTCTTGGCCTGCAGGACTTTTCCGGCCAGGGCACCGCATTGGTCGGCGTGGTGGACGCATTCTGGGACGAGAAGCCCTATGTGAGCCCGGAACAGTTCAACGAGTTCTGCGCCCCCACCGTGCCGCTGTTGCGTGCCGATGGTTTTGTCACGCGACAGGGCGATACATTCTCGGCCGATCTGCAGATTGCCCATTTCGGCGCCGGCACCTTGCCGGCCGGAACGGTGACGGTGCGGCTGGTTGCAAGGGATGGTAGCCAGCATAGGGAATACTCGCTGCCGGCCCAGGCACTGGCAACCGGTTTGCTGCATGATATCGGCTCGGTCGAGATTCCGACCGCGGGTCTTGCCGACGGGCTCTATGAAATCCGCCTTTCGGGCAATGGCTATGCCAATCGCTATGAACTGGCGGTGCTTGCCGGAAACGGTGTCACGCCATTGGATATCGTCCATTCTCTCGATGCCGAGGTGCTGGCCAAGGTCGAAAACGGGGCAACCCTGGTGTTCTCGCCGGGCCCGGAAAGCATCAAACCGAATGCCGAACTGGGGCATACGGTGCTGTTCTGGAACACGCTTTGGACCCGCGATCAGCCTCCCCATACGCTGGGGCTGATCAACGATCTCGACCACCCCGTGTTTGTCAGCTTCCCGGCCCTGGAGCACAGCAGCTGGCACGAATGGGAATTGACCTACGGTCGCCGGGCATTCGACGTCAGCGGCCTGCCGGCACGCCATCTCATTCGAGTCATCGACGACTGGAACAGGAACCGCGACCTGGCACTCCTGGCCGAGATCCAGATCGGCAAGGGAAGGCTGATCCTCAGCGCCGTCGATATCGAAAGCGGGCTGGACCAGCGGCTCGTAAGCGCCAAGCTGCGTGCCGCATTGTCTTCCTATGTCGCCGGTGGCGCTGCCTCGGTTCCGCAAGTCCCCGCGAATGAAGTCCTTGCCTGGTGGGAAAGGGTCAAAGCATGAGTGCAATCGTCCTCAACGATGTCCGCAAGACCTACGGCGCCACACCCGTTATCCACGGCGTGGACCTCAAGGTCGAGGAGGGCGAGTTTTGCGTCTTCGTCGGCCCATCGGGCTGCGGAAAGTCCACCCTGCTGCGCATGATTGCCGGGCTTGAGGACATTACCGCCGGCACGGTGGAAATCGGCACCAAGGTCGTCAACGACATCGAGCCCTCGGCAAGAGGGCTCGCCATGGTCTTCCAGTCCTATGCGCTCTATCCGCATATGACTGTTCGCGGGAACATGAGCTTCGGCTTGCGCATGACCGGGACCTCCAAGAGCGAAACCGAAAAGCGCGTTCTGGAAGCAGCAAGCATCCTGCAATTGGACAGCCTGCTCGACCGCAAGCCCGCTCAACTTTCAGGCGGCCAGCGCCAGCGCGTGGCGATTGGCCGTGCAATCGTGCGGCAGCCGAAGGCCTTCCTGTTCGACGAGCCATTGTCGAACCTGGATGCCGAGCTTCGCGTCGCCATGCGGGTGGAAATCGCCAAGCTGCACCGCGAACTGGGTTCGACCATGATCTACGTTACCCACGATCAGGTTGAGGCGATGACGCTGGCCGATAAGATCGTGGTGCTCCGGGCCGGCCTGATCGAGCAGGTGGGCACACCCAGTGCCCTCTATACCGACCCCGACAACACCTTCGTCGCCGGTTTCATTGGCTCACCCCGGATGAACCTCCTCGATGCCCAGTCCGATGGCGAAACGGTCCAGATCGGAGAAACCCGCTTTAAGCCTGCTCTGGAAAGCATCTTGCCCAAGGGCGCTGTGACGATTGGGATCAGGCCGGAACAATTCGAAGCAATGGGCGACACCGTCGCATTTGATGTATCAGTCGATGTGGTCGAGAATCTGGGGGCAAGCTCCATCGTCTATGGTCGCCTGCCTGAGGGACAGGAGGTCTTGGTCGAGCAGCGCGGCAAGCTGCGCGCACGCGACGGCCAGACCCTTCAGGTGCAGGTCGACCTCAGCGACATCCTGTTTTTCGATGCCGGCGGCGCCCGCCTGCGGTGAGCCAACCTCACCATTCCAAATCGGAACGCAGCGATGACTTTAAAGCTTAGCTGACCGGCAAATACGTTGCGTCCGCGCCACAAAACCTGCTCACAACTTTGCGAGCAATTGCTCCCGTTAAGATTTGCAAGGTATTGCTCGTAGTGCCCCGCCGCCGGCCGAATCGGGTGTTAGGCGCGGCCTAGCATCGCCGTGCATGGAGCTCGCATGAACAGGATTACGGTTTACCTCCTCGCCGCCCTCGCCGGCGTTGGCAGTGCTTTGCCCGCTCGTGCCCAGGATATTGCGAGCCTGGCGGTAACCCCGGTGGTGATTGCGCCCGCCCAGTCTGATCTGGGGCGCACCATCAAATCGGAGCTTGCCGCCGCCTATTATGGCGCGCCCGAGGCTTCCCAGGCCTATCGCGAAGCCCAAAAGCTCTACTTCTTCTACGGCGCCCGTCATTTCGAGCCGATCTGGCTGACCGAGGGTCCCGACGGTGCCGTGGCCTATTCCGCCGCCGCCCAGAAGATCATGAAGCTGTTCGGCGCCGCCGCCAGCGAGGGCCTGCGCCCCTCGGATTATCTCACGCCCGCGCTCGACGTGAATTCGGTCGGCAGCGACCCGGCCAAGATGGCGGCGCTCGAAACCGCCTTTTCGGCGGCCACCATGCGCTATGCCACCCATATCTATACCGGCCGCATCGAGCCGCTCTCGATCGATCCCAATCTCGATATCCAGCCCAAGCAGCTCGACCAGTCGGCGCTGATGCTGGAATTGGCCACCAGCGACGATCCGGCGGCCGTGCTCGCCAAGCTTGAGCCGACCCATCCCGAATTCCTGGCGCTCAAGGCCAGGCTGGCAAGTTTCGATGCCGCCCCGGCCGACCGCCCCATCACCATTGCCACCGGCAAGACCCTCAAGCCCGGCATGAATGATCCGCGCGTGCCCATATTGCGCCAACGGCTCGAACTGCCGGCCATTGACGGCCTCGTTTATGACGATGCACTGGTTGCCGCGATCAAGACCTTCCAGCTCGGCGCGGGCCTCGAGGACGATGGTGTGCTCGGCCCGGCCACGCTCACCGCGCTTAATGGCGGCGTCCCCGTCACGCGCGAAGACATCCTGGCCAATATGGAACGCTGGCGCTGGATGCCGCGCGATCTCGGCCAGTTCAACGTTTTCGTCAATATTCCCGAATACCGCCTCACCATCAATCGCGATGGGGCAGAGACCTATGGCACCCGCGTTGTCGTGGGCAGCACCAAGAACCAGACCCCGGTCTTCTCGGACAATATCCGCCACATCGTGGTCAATCCTTATTGGAACGTCCCCTCCTCGATCATCCGCAACGAGATCGCCCCCAAGACCCGCGCCAATCCCGGCTATATCGCCAGCCAGAACATGGAATTGATCTATCAGGGCAATGTGGTCAGCGCCTATCAGGTCAATTGGGCCGCAGTGGGCGACACTTTCCCCTTCCGCGTGCGGCAAAAGCCTGGTCCGGGCAATTCGCTGGGCCAGATCAAATTCCTGTTCCCCAACAAGCACGACGTCTATCTGCACGATACCCCGTCCAAGGGCCTCTTCAACCGGGCCTTCCGGGCGGCCAGCCATGGCTGTGTGCGCGTGCAGAACCCCATGGAATTTGCCGCTGCTCTCACCGCCAACGAAACCAATATCGATCGCGCCTCGCTCGAAGCCATGTTCGGCCCTTCCGAGCGCTGGGTGAACCCGGAACGCCAGGTGCCCGTGCATCTGGCCTATTTCACGGTGCGTGTGAGCGCCGATGGCGAATTGCGCTCCTACGCCGACGTCTATGGCCACAATGCTAAGCTGATCAAGGCCATGGGACTGGGCGACGCCACCCCCACCCCCATCATCGCCGACGCCGCCCCGGCCGATACGACGCTATCTCCCTGAGACTGCAAGGAGCCGCGCTCTATCGCATGGGACGGAGGCTCCCCTCGCCCCTATAGAGCCCTCGGTTCACGGCCTGACCGGACGAGGAAGCCTCCGCCTCCTGCCGCCACCTCTTAACCCCCGCTTTACAATTTCGCCTTGGTTCAGCCGGGTTTTCCTCGTAATAACAGAGCCGTGCATGGGTCCGTTGGCGGGCCATTTGACATCTCGTTAGCGTTAATAAAATCGAGCGATTTTGACGCTAATGTCGGACGACAACTGGCAATCAACCGGGCAGAGTTTGGCGTGACGGGGACTTACCTTTTGATACGGAACCATATTGTGCGTGCGTTTGTCGCCGCCCTTATGAGCATTTCTGTGATCCTGCCGCAGGCTGTGGTTCCGGCCCACGCCGCCACTGAGCGTGCCCTCTATCTCTATTATACCCACACCAAGGAAACGGCCCGCATCGTCTTCAAGCGTAATGGGCAATATGTGCAGTCCGGCCTCAACGAGCTGAACCGCTTCCTGCGCGATTGGCGCCGCAACGAGCCGGCACGCATGGATCCGCGCCTCTTCGATCTGATTTGGGAAGTCTATCAGGAAGTGGGCGCCAGCCAGCCCATCAACGTGGTCTCGGCCTACCGCTCGCCCAAGACCAATGAAATGCTGCGCGCGAGTTCATCCGGCGTTGCTGAAAATTCTCAGCACACCAAGGGCCACGCCATGGATTTCTTCATTCCCGGCATTCCCCTGTCCAAGCTGCGGGCCGTCGCCATGCGCAAGCAGGTCGGCGGCGTCGGCTTCTACCCCACTTCGGGCAGCCCCTTCGTGCATCTCGATACCGGCTCGGTCCGCGCCTGGCCGCGCATGACACGGGCTCAGCTCAAGGACCTGTTCCCCGACGGCCGCACCATGCACCTGCCCACCGATGGCAAACCGCTATCGCAGGAGGGCTATCAGGTCGCCATGGCCGAGTGGAAGCAATGCCACGCCTATCCCTGCAATGGCGGCAATTCGGGCACCCGTGTCGCCAGCAATAGCGGCGGCAATGGCCGCACGCTGATGGACATGATTTTTGGCGGCGACAATAATAGCCAGCCCGTGCCGGCCGCCGCCGCTGCACCCGTCCAGGTTGCCGCCGTTGCACCGCAGCAGGCGGCAATGCCCGCCGCAGCGCCCATCCCCATGATGCGTCCGGCCGATCTGGGCGGCGCACCAACCGCCGTGGCCGTGGCCGACATCGCCCCCCAGCCCGCCGCTCCCGGCGCCATTCCGTTCTCGACCAGGGGCAGCGCCCCGCTCGATGCAGCCGAATTGCTGCCCGAGACCCTGGCGCCCATGCCGGTCACGAAATCCGAAACCCTGCGCGTGGCCACCGCCTCCGCGCTGCCCTCGGGCGATGCGGTCACGGCGCTCGCCGCCCTCACCGCGCCAATCCCCCAGCCGCGCCTCATCATGTCCGAGCCGCCTGAAGGGGTCACCGCCTATCTTGCGCCAAACCCGGATGCGCAGCGGGCCCTCGAAAATATCATCGAGCGCGACACTACGGTCACCGCCGCCGTGCCGCCCCAGCCGGCCAATCGCCTGCCCCCGCTGACTTCAGCCACCGGCCTGCGCACGGCTTCGCTTGGTGCAGATCCGGCCACCGCCGCCCTGGCGGGCTTCTTCTCTGGCACCTTCGGCTCCGCCGAGCAGAGCAATAGCGCCCCTGTGGCCGCAGCATTGGCCGATCATCTGGCCAAGGCTGCGCCGACCGGAGGCATGCGCCAGCCCGATCTCATTGCTCCCGATCTCGAGCATGTCGCGGAGATCTTCACCGCGCCCTCGACCATGAGCTCGGACCATTTCGCCGTGATCTTCAACCACGACGAGGCCGATTTCGATCCGGCCACCGAAATGGGCAAATATGTCGCGACCATGAGTGTGGGCGATTTCGCCGCTGTTCCCAGCCATTCCAGTTTCGTGATCGTCCCGCCCGCCACGGCCACCAATTAAGCCCTGGGCAAAGCCTCATTTCGGGCAAGATGGGCCCCTATCGCTCCTCGCCAGCCGGTTCCGGCTGGCGCCATGGCCATGTTGCAAAGCCATTGCAGCAGGCCTAAAGAGTTCATGTATTGCCGTTTCTGGCGAAGGATTGCCGCTTGGCCGACCGCCCCTCGACCCCGCTCCTCGATAAAGTCAACACACCTGCCGATCTGCGCGCCTTGCCGCGTGCCGAGCTACGCCAGCTGGCCGACGAATTGCGGGCCGAAGTGATCGACGCGGTCTCGGTCACCGGTGGCCATCTGGGCTCGGCCCTGGGTGTTATCGAGCTGACAGTGGCGCTGCATGCCGCCTTCGATACCCCCCATGACCGCATCATCTGGGATGTCGGCCACCAGGCCTATCCGCACAAGATCCTGACCGGCCGCCGCGACCGCATCCGCACCCTGCGCCAGAAGAATGGCCTTTCCGGTTTCACCCGCCGTGCCGAAAGCGAATACGATCCCTTTGGCGCGGGCCATTCCTCCACCTCGATTTCGGCCGGCCTTGGCATGGCCGTGGCCAGTGACCTGCAGGGCAATCCGCGCAATGTGGTGGCCGTCATCGGCGACGGCGCCATGTCGGCCGGCATGGCCTATGAGGCCATGAATAATGCCGGTGCCATGGATGCCCGGCTCATTGTCATCCTCAATGACAATGACATGTCCATCGCCCCGCCCACCGGCGCGCTCAGCGCCTATCTCGCGCGCCTGGTCTCTGGCCCCGTTTATCGCGGCACCCGCGAGGCGGCCAAAAACCTGGTCAGCAAGCTGCCCCCGTTCCTCCACGAACCGGCCCGCCGCACCGAGGAATTCGCCCGTTCCTTCTTCACCGGCGGCACCCTGTTCGAGGAACTCGGCTTCTACTATGTCGGCCCGATCGACGGACATAATCTGGATCACCTTCTGCCCATTCTGGACAATGTCCGCGATGCCGCCGAAGGCCCGATCCTGGTTCACGTCGTCACCAAGAAGGGCAAGGGCTATGCCCCGGCCGAAGATGCCGATGACAAATATCACGGCGTCTCCAAATTCAACGTCATCACCGGCGCCCAGGCCAAAGCGGTCAGCAATGCCCCGTCCTATACCTCGGTCTTTGCCGAAAGCCTGATCCAGGAAGCCAATGACGATCCGCGCATCGTCGCCATCAATGCCGCCATGCCCTCAGGCACCGGCCTCGACAAATTTGGCGAGGTCCATCCCACACGCGTCTTCGATGTCGGTATTGCCGAGCAGCATGCGGTGACCTTCGCCGCGGGCCTTGCCAGTGAAGGCATGCGCCCGTTCTGCGCCATCTACTCCACCTTCCTGCAGCGCGCCTACGATCAGGTCGTGCATGACGTGGCCATCCAGCATCTGCCGGTGCGCTTCGCCATCGACCGGGCCGGCTTTGTCGGCGCTGACGGCCCTACCCATGCCGGCAATTACGACAGCGCCTATCTCGGGGCCATTCCGGGCATGGTGCACATGGCGGCGGCCGACGAAGCCGAGCTGCGCCACATGGTGGCGACCGCTGCCGCTTACGACAACGGCCCTATCGCCTTCCGCTATCCGCGTGGCGAGGGCTTGGGTGTGGATATGCCCGCCCGCGGCCAGGTCTTGCCCATCGGCAAGGGCCGCATCGTCCGCCAGGGCGCGACGATCGCCATCCTGAGCTACGGCACGCGCCTGGGCGAAGTCCTCGCCGCCGCCGACAAGCTGGCGGCCCTGGGCCTTAACCCCACCATTGCCGATGCGCGGTTCCTCAAACCCCTCGACGAAGACCTGATTGCCCGCCTCGCCGGCACCCATGACGTGCTGCTGACTACCGAAGAAGGCGCCGTTGGCGGCTTCGGCAGCCATGTCGCGACATTCCTCGCCAGCAACGGCCTGCTCGACGGCAAGCTCCGCTTCCGCCCGCTGATGATACCCGATCGCTTCGACGAGCACGCAACCCAGGCCGACATGTACGCCGCCGCGGGCCTCGACCGTGCCGGCATCGTCGCCACCGCCCTCACCACATTAGGCTACGACGAAGCCGCCATGGCGGCAGCCATGGCCCAGATCAGCTAAGCAGGCTTATTGCTGCGGCCACCCACCGGCCAGTCCCTCTCCCTATCAGGGGGAGGCTAGGAGGGGGGTACTCCGATCTCCCCGCCTACTTCCAGGTAAACGCCCGCGTCACGGCGTAATTGAACACCGAGCTCATGATCGCGCCCGACAGCCCGGCGATAAAGGTCTGGTGATTGGCCTGATAGATGGCATTGGCCACCGAAATATTGGCAATGCCACCCAGCGCGCAGATACCGCAGAACCCGATCAACCCGGTGATCAGCTTGAAGCCATGCAGCTTGCGGTCGGCATAGGTCAAATTGTTGTTGAGGAAGAAATTCCACGTCATGGCGATCAACGTGGCCGCCACCTGCGACACCACGAAATTGGCGCCAATCGCCGAGGTAAAGAGCCACAGGCTCGCCAGATGCACGACGACACCCGTGCCGCCCACCAGGCCGAACAGCAAAAAGCTCGGCGGCAGCACGCCCCCGGTGAGCTTGGAGAACCACAGCCCCAGATATTGGATGACGATGAGCGGGTTCATCTTGCTCTCGCCCGCGTGGCGCGGCCGGAACACATAGGGCACCTCGGCAATTTTGAGCGGGCTGCCCATCCGCGCCGAAGTCACGATCAGGTCGATCAGAATCTTGAAGCCGTCGCTGGCCAGCTTCGGCGCGGCCTTGAGCGCCGCGTCGCGCCGCATCAAGAAGAACCCGCTCATCGGGTCGCTCACATCCTGCCCGGCAATCATCACCGCCAGCTTGGTCGCCAATTGGCTGCCCGATAGCCGCGTCTTGCTCAATCCATCCCCGGCCGAACCGCCGCCGATAAAGCGCGACCCGATCACCAGGTCAGCCCCATTCAGCGCCTCTTCCAGCATTTTGGGCAGAATAGCCTCATCATGCTGCAGATCGGCATCGATCACCGCCACATAGGGCGCCGAGGTCACGGCCATGCCTTCAATACAGGCCGAAGCCAGGCCCCGCCGTCCAAAACGGCGCAGGCAGCGCACATTGGCGTAAACGCGGGAAAGCTCATTGACAACGTCGGCCGTGCCATCGGGGCTATTGTCGTCGACGACGATCATTTCCCAGGCGGTGTCGCCCAGGGCGATTGCCAGCTTCTCGTAAAGCAGCTCGATATTGCCCCGCTCGTTATAGCTGGGAACAATCACCGCCAATTGGGCAGGGCTGAAACTGGAGATCTGTGCCGCAGAAGTCTCGATAGCGGGGCCAACCGACATGGGTGTTACCTGTTGCTTAATTTTATACCACCACCCGCAAGGCGCTACAAAGCACGAGATGACACTTTGGTTGCACGCAAATATTGGATGGCTGCCTTGCAATTGACGCAGATGTCCCCACGCATGGATTTATGTCAACCAATCTTGAGTTGCCTTGCAGGGTGAGCCGATGGCGATTTTCGAGAACCGCAGCGCCGATAACCTTCTGGGAGCTACCGCGACGCCCGTGCCGGTAGAGGCCACCATTGCATTGCCGGCAACCGGCGCCCTCGACAGCCCCAAATCGCGCACCTTGCTTTATCTCCTCCTGCTGCCGCTGGTGTTCCTGCTCTCGGGCCTCCTCCTGCGCTACCTCGCCTTCCGCACCGCCCTGCCCGATGCCGGCATAGACCAATATTTTGACGAGCTTTGCCGCTGGGATTGCAGCTGGTACGTCAAGATGGCCGAAACCGGCTATGATCGCTATCCGGTGCCCGGCCGCATCAATGCTGGCAATTGGGCATTCTTTCCCGCCTTCCCTATGCTGGTGGGCGGCGTCCGCGCGCTCCTGCCCTTCCCCACCATCGTCACGGCAGGCCTGGTCTCGCTGGTCACCACCTATGCGGCCGTGCTCGCCGCCTGGCCCTTGCTCGGCCGCGACCGCCACGCCTATGCGCTTTATGCCGCCTTCATGCTGAGCGGCCCGGTCTCGTTCTATTTCACCAGCTTCTTCACCGAGCCGCTCTATGTGCTGATGACCACTTTGGTCTTCGCCCAGCTCAACCGCGCGCGCTATCTCAGCGCCGGCGTCGCCGCATCAATCCTCTCAGCCACCCGCATTGTCGGCGTCTTCGCTTCGCTCGCCATCGGCCTGCAAGCCCTGCTCGACTATCGCCGCAATACCGGCACCTGGCGCGGCGCAATCCCCGCTTTGTTGGGCAATCCGCAACTGGTCCTCGCCCTCTTCGTCGCCCCGCTGGGCCTTTTTGCCTATATGGCCTTCCTCCATTTCTGGATGGGCGACGCTCTCGCCTTCAGCCATGTGCAACGCGCCTGGGCCCGCACCATTGCCAATCCCCTGACCTATCTCTGGCAGGGCTTTGGCAAACTGCCTGACGAAGGCTGGGCGCCTTCCAGCTCGCAAGTCCTGGCGATCGCGGCTGCCTCGGGGCTGGTGCTCACGGGCGTCCTTGCCTGGCGCCGGCAATGGCCCGCAGCGCTCTTTTGCCTTTTGGCCATTCTCATTCCGCTGGCGGCGGGCCTTGCCTCCATGCTCCGCTTCATGACGGCGCTGACCCCGCTCACCATCACGCTGATGACCCTGCTCGCTCGCCATCGCTGGCTGTTCTGGCTGAGCCTCCTGGCCATCCTCCTGGGCGCCTATACCACCACGCTCGCCTGGTTCGGAGGCAATGTTGCGCTGGTCTGATAGCCCCTGGGCCATGCCCATCTATGGCCTGGCGGCGACCATCGCCCTGGGCGAGCTAGCTGTCGTCTGGCTGATGCTCCATCCCAATGTCCCGCCGGACTATCAGGCCTATTACATCGACAAGACCACCACTTGCTTCGCCCAGCCTGTCAGCGGCGCCTACACCCTCGGCACCCAGATCGATTTCCGCTCCGGAGGTTCCAATACCCGCGAGCTGCTGCCTTGCGGCTGGGAAGGCCCCACGGGCGATGGCATGCATGCCCTCGGCGAGAGCGCCCGGCTCGCCTTTGCCGCACCCGGTGAAGATTTGACGCTGACATTGGAATTGACCGGCGTAACCCTGCCCGGCCCGCGTCAACAGACCGTCGCCGTCTCGGCCAATGGCGTAAATCTGGGAACGGCCATGGTCACCCCAGGCAAGACCAGCCGCTTCACCTTCCCGCTGCCTGCCCGCGCCATCGTCAATGGCCGTGCCGACATCCTTCTCGACCTGCCCAACGCCGTCACCACCAGCCCCGGCCAGTCCAACGTCCGCAAACGCTCGATCAAACTGGTCATGGCAAGTTTGACGCCGGCAAACTTTCGCTAAGGCCCCCTCCGCCTGCGGGCACTTCTCCTACGACGGGGAAGGGGCGGCTCAGTGGAATGCCACCCCCTCCCGCGGCTTCAGCTCACCTGGGCCAACGCAACGGCATCGGGGCCAGCTGGAAATCGGAGCTGCCCCGAACTGTCGTGAACGGCCTGCCACACCGCTTCGGCGACGTCCGTTTCCTTCGTGACCATAACCGGATTGGCGAAGGCGGCAAAGATCGGGCGCGCAAACCCTTGATACGGTTCGGGGATCAGCTCATCGACCTTGAACTCGGTATTCTGGGTGAAACGCGTGCTCGGGCCATATCCCGGCTCGACCAGCTTGGCGCGGATGTTGAAGGCGCCAAGTTCGTGCGCCAGCGATCCCGTGAACCCCTCGATTGCCATCTTGCTGGCGGTATAGGCCGCCGCCAAGGGCATGGGTGCCAATGTGACGCTGGAGGTCACATTCACCACGACACCCGATTTCCGCTCACGGAACTGTGGCAGCACGGCCTGCGTCATGGCCATCACGCCGAAAGTATTGGTGTCGAATACCTTCCGGACAAAGCTCATGGGCGTTGCTTCGAAGGCACCGACGACACCAATGCCGGCATTGTTCACCAGGGCATCGATAGGCCCGGCGCTTGCCAGCGCGACCGCAATGCTCTGGGCATCGGTGACATCGAGCGCAATGACGCGAAGATGTTCGGATTGGGGGAGCACATCTTCACGCGGTTTGCGCATGGTCGCGACGACGGCCCAGCCCTGGGCGAGGAAGTGGCGGGCTGTTTCAAGCCCATAGCCGGATGAACAGCCGGTGATCATAACGGTCTTCATGGAAGTTCCTTTCAGTTGGTGGCGACGTCTGATCGCCATGCCAACATCACAGCACTCCCATCCCTCGAAGCGTTAGAACGGCGCTCCCGACTACTTGCCTAATCCTCTTATCCTTGAGAAAATTGACCATTAGGAGGAACAGCGAATGTACTTGGAGGAATTGCGGGCACTAATCCTGCGCCACGTCAGGCAGGACATGAGCACGCCCATTGATGGTGTCATGATTGCCCGGCAGGAAGGCTCCGAGCAGGAGACATCCATGTCGGGCACGGTGATGGCGCTGATCGTGCAAGGTGGCAAGCGGATCGGTCTGGGCAATCGCCTCTATGAGTATCGCACCGGCCAATATCTTATCGCCTCGCTCGACCTGCCGATCACGGGTCAATATCTCGATGCAAGCCCACAATACCCGGCACTGGGATTCGGCCTGCTGCTGCAACCCGCCAGCATCGCCGAACTCTTGCTGCAGGCGCCGGCGGGCAGCCTCCCCCTGCTGAGCGTCAATACGCCCTCGAGCATGGCTGTCAGCAGCGCATCTGCCGACCTGCTCGATGCTATCATGCGTCTGCTGCGTCTGCTCGACTGTCCAGGTGACATTGCCGTGCTCGCCCCGATGATCAAACGCGAAATCCTGTGGCGGCTGATTGTCGGTGAGCAGGGGGCCGCCGTGCGCCATCTGGGTCTTGCCGATAGCCGGCTGAGCCACATCGCCCGGGCGATCCGTTGGATTCGCGAGCACTATGCCCAGACCTTCCGCGTGGAAGATGTCGCCGAATTTGTCGGGATGAGCGTTTCTGCCTTCTATCGGAACTTTCAGGCGACCACCGCCATGAGCCCCATCCAGTTCCAGAAGCAGATCAGGCTGCAGGAGGCGCGGCTACTGCTCGCCGCTCATCCAAACGATGTGACTGGAATTGGTTTCCGCGTGGGCTACGAAAGCGCGTCCCAGTTCAGCCGCGAGTACCGCCGCCAGTTCGGCTCCCCGCCCAGCCAGGACGCCGCTGCCCTGCGCACCAATCTGCGCAGGCCGCCGCTATCGGCTCTTGGCTGAAACAAGGCGAGAGGAAAAGGTCCAGCGCTGGGTCAAGCTCGAAGCCAACCCTCGCCCCCGGTGGGAGAAGGACAGATCATTCCTCGTTCAGAAGTATGATCAGGGTGAGAAGGCCATGAGTGCTGCGCTCGAATGGCGCGCCCCAAACCACCAGCCTCACCCCACCAATCAATCCTCGGGCGGCGCAGCCACCATGCCCAGCGCGCTCATATAGAGCTCGAGCAGGGCTTCCTGCTCCATGCGCTCATTGGCGTCCTGCTTGCGGATGGCCACGATCTTGCGCAGGATCTTGGTATCGAAGCCATTGCCCTTGGCCTCGGCATAGATTTCCTTGATATCGGCAGCGATCGCTGACTTTTCTTCTTCCATCCGCTCGATGCGTTCGATGAATGCGCGGAGCTGGTCCTGGGCAACGCTGTCTTCGGCCATTAATCGGTCCTCTTGGCTAAAAGGGCAGTGCGAGGCCGCCTGCCCGGTTCCGCGACCATGCCGCGGAAACAAAAACAATCGGCCGCGCAGGGCGCGCGGCGTTGGGTTTGGTTCAAACCCAGAGCCCGCTCCGGTTCAAGCCTTTTGTCGCCCAATCCACACCCAGGACGGGCTTGTAAATGCCTGGTTGCCGCAATGCGGTCACATCCTTGCGAGTCTGGCCCGTTCAGCGCCCGCAATTCCGTCAAATCGCGGCTTTAGCCATTGACCTTGCGATCACCTTGTTATCAAACAGGCACGTTTTTCCCGATGATTTCCGGCACGCTCTTGCGAACTCTCCGTCTCGGTCTAACCCTGGTCGGGGCGACGCTTTCAAGCCTCGCCTTCTTTGCCCTGCCGGCAAAGGCCGATCTGCGCATCTGTAATCAAACCGCCAATCTGGTGTCGGTGGCCATCGGCTATCGGGCTGATCGCGGCTGGATGAGCGAGGGCTGGTGGCAGGCCCCGCCCGGCGATTGTCGCGTGCTCTACCAGGGCGATCTGCAGCGTCGCTTTTATTACATGTTCGCAGTCGATGATATCGGCGGTGGCGCCTGGGATGGTTCGGTATTCATGTGCACGCGTGACGAGACCTTCACCATCTTTGGGGTTGAGGATTGCCTGGCGCGAGGCTATGAGCGCACGGGGTTCTTTGAAATCGATACGCAGAACCGTACGGATTGGACTTTGCAGCTCACCGAGAGCGGTGTCGATCCGTCGGTTGTCGCACCCGGCAGCGAAGAAGATCTGGAAGATCCCACATTTCTGGTCGATCCGAACGATGTGAACGCAGCCCCACCGCAGGACGACATCCCCAGTCCGGACAACGCTCCCCCTCCGGATGCACCTAGTAGCGAAGGCATGGATACGCAATGAGACGCATGAGACGGGCAAAGATCCTTGCCACCCTCGGGCCTGCCAGCCACGACGAGAAGATGATCGAGGAACTGGCCAAGGCCGGCGCCGACGTCTTCCGCATCAATATGAGCCATGCCAGCCACGATCTGCTGCACCAGACGGTCGCGCGCATTCGCAGCGTTGAAGCCCGCCTCAAGCATCCCCTGGGCATCCTGGTCGATCTGCAGGGCCCCAAGCTCCGCGTCTGGAAATTCGCCGAAGGCGCCGTACAGCTCGTGGCCGGGCAGAAATTCACGCTCGACAGCCATAATGACGACAAGGGCAATACCGAGCGCGTCTACCTGCCCCATCCCGAAATCATCGAGAGCGTCTCGGTTGGCGATCGTCTGTTGCTCGACGATGGCAAGCTGCAGCTCAAGGCCACCAAGGTCGGCAATGGCGCCATCGAGACCGAAGTCATCTATGGCGGCAAGCTCTCCGACAAGAAGGGCGTCTCGCTGCCCGACACCCTCCTGCCGGTCGGCGCACTGACCGAAAAGGACCATGCCGATCTTATCGAAGGTCTCAAGGCCGAGGCGGACTGGATCGCCCTCTCCTTCGTGCAGCGCCCCGAAGACATCATCGATGTCCGCAAGATCGTGCAGGGCCGCGCCGGCGTCATGGCCAAGATCGAAAAGCCCCAGGCCATCGATCGCCTCGAGGAAATCGTCAAGCTCTCCGACGCCATCATGGTGGCGCGCGGCGATCTGGGCGTCGAGCTGCCGCTCGAAACCGTGCCGGGCCTGCAAAAGCGCATGATCCGCATGGCCCGCCGCTATGGCAAGCCGGTGGTCGTGGCCACCCAGATGCTCGAATCCATGATCACCTCGCCGGTCCCGACCCGCGCCGAAGTTTCCGACGTGTCGATCGCCGTGTTCGAAGGCGCCGACGCCATCATGCTCTCGGCCGAATCCGCCTCGGGCCAATATCCGGTCGAAGCGGTCTCCACCATGAACAAGGTGGCCGTGGCCGTCGAAAGCGATGCCAATTATCGCGGCATCATCCGCGCCGCCCAGACCGAGCCGGAGGCAACTGCCGCCGACGCCATCTCGGCCGCCACCCGCCAGGTTGCCGAAACGCTCGATCTGGCCGCCATCGTCACCTATACCGCCTCGGGCTCCACCGGTATCCGCGCCGCCCGCGAACGGCCTACCAAGCCCATCATTGTGCTCTCGCCCAATATGCGCACCATCCGCCGCATGTCGGTGGTCTGGGGCGTCCATTGCGTGCAGACCGAAGATGCGGTCAGCCTCGAAGACATGGTGGATCGCGCCTGCGTCATCGCCTATCAGGAGGGCTTTGCCCGCCCTGGCGACCGCGTGGCTATCACCGCCGGCATCCCCCTGGGCACGCCGGGCGCTACGAACATGCTGCGCATCGCCTTCGTCCGCCAGGACGGCGCCGGCTCCAGCTAGGCGCCGCCAACCACCCACATTGGAAAAGGCCCGCCAGGCGCGGGCCTTTTTATTGGCCCCGCACAACCAGCTGTGATCCAATCACCCGCGCATCGCGACCAGGGGAGGAAGGCATGCAGGGCATTGAGCTGTCACGTGGTTTTTATGCCGATATCGTTCGACCCTGGCTGAGCCAGGTTGCACCGCACCTTCACTATTCGGCGGCCTTGATCGGCTATGGCTCGGAGCTTTTGGGCTTTGACGATGAAGTATCCAAGGACCACAATTGGGGACCACGCGTCCACATCATGGTGACCCAGGCGCAGTTCGATCTTCATGCCCGCCGGCTGGTCGAGGACTTTTCCAGGATCGCACCACCCAGCTATCATGGCGAGCCCATTGGCTGGCGCAGCCGGCCCCATCCGCCGGCCAATGGCGTCGAAGCCGCAGGGGCGTGGGAGCATGGGTTGGAGTTTCATACGCTCGAAGCGCGCCTTGAGAGCCACTTCGCCCTGCGCTCCCTAGACGATCTCAACGATCTGCAATGGCTTGGCTTTGCCGAACAAATGCTGCTCGCCTTTACCTCGGGCGCTGTGTTCCATGATGATGACAACCGCTTAGGCCAGGCGCGGGATCGCCTAGCCTATTATCCACGCAATGTCTGGCTCTACAAAATCGCCTGTCAGTGGGGGCGCATTGCCGAAGAACAGGCCTTTGTCGGCCGCGCCGGGCAGGTGGGAGACGACCTCGGCTCACGCGTCGTCGCCGCGCGGCTGGCACGCGACGTGATGCGCATGGGCTTCCTGCTCGAGCGGCGCTACGCGCCCTATTCCAAATGGTTCGGCAGCGGCTTCGCCCGGCTGCCCATTGCCCAATCCCTTACGCCGCACCTACAACGCGCATTGCAGGCAAGCGAATGGACGGAGCGCCAGGATGCCCTCGCCGCGGCTTATCTGGACCTAGCGCACCATCAAAACCGCATCGGCGCCATCAGCTTCGAGCCCATCGTGGGTCCCTACCACGAGCGACCCTTTACCACCATCAATGCCGACGATGCCGTGGCAGCGACGAGTGCCGCGATATCGGACAGCCCGATCAAGCATTTGCCGATTGTCGGCTCTCTCGATCAGGTCAGCGACCTCACCCCTCTGCTCCAGGACCCCGCTCTCTCTCACAGGATGATGCGTCAGCTATATGGCTGATCG
The DNA here is from genome assembly GCF_030159855.1 of Devosia yakushimensis. Taxonomy (NCBI): domain Bacteria; kingdom Pseudomonadati; phylum Pseudomonadota; class Alphaproteobacteria; order Hyphomicrobiales; family Devosiaceae; genus Devosia; species Devosia yakushimensis. The sequence continues at coordinate 212,190 of NZ_BSNG01000003.1, forward strand.
GCGAAACCGGCGTGGGAGGGCGAGGCGCCCCTATCCCGACTTCCTCCGCGCCTCGAGCAGGCTCTTGAGCGTCAGAAAATCCGTAGTGATCCACTCCACCGCCGAGAGGAATTCGGCCTCGCTCATGCCCGGCCGCTGGTAGAAGATGAAGGTCAGCTCCGTGCCGCCTTCATTGGGCACCACGCGCATGGGCGTATAGAGCAAGGGTTCGCCCGGCACGAAAACGGCATGGTCCAGCACGCCGAACGCATTGGCCGGCGTGAAGCGGAAATGCCGTTTGCCGAAGGGGGTGTCGGCCTGCCAGTCGCCATCACTGCCAACAGGCTTATAGCTCGCCTTGTCCACCGCTGCCCATTCGCCATAATTGCGCGGTTGCGACAGAAACCGGTAGGCGGCCTCGCAGGGATAATCGATCTGGATGCTGATCGTATGGGAACGGCGCATCGGCTTTCCGCGGCAGCAGGAACTTCGCGAAAAACAAAAGCCCGCTTTCGCGGGCTTGAGTCAACTTAACGAATGGTAAAAACGCTTAGCCCTGACGGGCCTTGTAGCGCTTGTCCACCTTGTTGATGATGTAAACCCGGCCGCGACGGCGGACGAGCTTGTTCGCGCGGTGGCGAGTCATCAGCGCCTTCAGCGAGTTGCGGATCTTCATCTTGATATCCTCGTCAAACAAAAGGGGCGCCCAAGAGTTTTCTCTAAGCGCCGCCCGGAAACTTGGGGCATACATATGGAAAATGCCCCGTCCTGTCAACGCGGCAAAGCCATGGTTTTCACGGCAAATCGGCACATTGCTCCCGTCAGGCGACGAAATTGTCATTAACGCGGTCACAAGAAAACTAACCTATTGTGTCAATTCATCAAAACGGCAAACCGGCAGGCTCCGCTCATGACGTTCGAAGCTATTACCGCCCTCGGCGTTCTGGTTGTGGACCCTTCTGCTCATATGTCATCACTGGTCGCCGGCATGCTGCGCACCATCGGCCGCCGGGATATCCGCGAGGCAAATGATGCCACAAAAGCCATGGCCGAGCTCAAGCGGCGCCCCTTTGATATCCTGATCATCGACGCCGACCTGGAGGGACTGGACGGCATAGCCTTCACCCGCAAGCTGCGCGCCGACACCGCCTGCGCCAACCGTTTGATTTCCGTCATCATGATGAGCGCGGCCCCCGACGCCCGGCGCATTGCCGAGGCACGCGACGCCGGCGTCACCGAATTCCTGCGCAAGCCCTTCGCCGCCAACCACCTGCAGTCGCGCCTCCTCAATATCGAAACCAATCCCCGTGGCTTCATCGAAACCCCCGCCTATGCCGGGCCCGACCGCCGCCGCAAACAGTCGATATGGGCAGCAGGGACCGGCGCGAGGCCGGCAAGGCATCCGGGCTCGGCTGATGGCACGCCAGGCTTTCGACCTGGCCGGTCTGGTCAACCGCAGCCGCACTGGCCCCTGCTTTATCTGCAGAATGCTGGCAGGCGATCCCGCCTATCGGCACCATATCATTGCCCAGGACGACTTCTTCGTCGCCTTTCTCAGCAAATATCCCACCATGGCCGGCTATGCCATCGTCTGCCCCAAGGCCCATATCGAGGACCTGGCGGATGGTCTTTCGCCCGATGATTACCTCAGGCTGCAAGCGGTGGTGCACCGCCTGTCCCGCGCCCTCAAACAGGTCTTTGATGCCGAGCGCATCTATGTGCTCTCGCTTGGCAGCCAATCGGGCAATAGCCACATCCACTGGCATGTGACGCCTCTGCCCAAGGGCGTGCCCTATGAGCAGCAGCAATATCACGCCCTGATGGCCGAGAATGGCGTCCTCAAATTTTCGGATGCTGAAATGGCCGCTATGGCGGCTAGGATTAGCACGGCATTCGAGGGATTGGAGTACCCCCTCCTGGCCTCCCCCTGATAGGGAGAGGGACCGTTTTGTGATTGTGACTCGATCTCACTCCTAGAGTGGAGAGATCCCTCCCCCTATCAGGGGGAGGCCAGGAGGGGGTATCCACTCACGCAAAAATGCCAGATTGCCCTGCCTTGCTGCTTGAACAACAGGCTAGGTGCCTTCTATGACCGACGAGACAGGCCAACATCGCCGTCCAGATTCGATCGCCGGCGAACTCGTCACGCAGACCTTCACCTATGACGGAGGGCGGCGGGTCACGGTCTACCGTCCACCCCACCCGCCACAAGCCGTGGTCTATTGCGGCGACGGCCAGCTATTCTCGCAATGGGGCAGCTATCTCGAAGCGGCCGACCTTCCGCCGACAATGATTGTCGGCGCCTGGCGAACCGGCGCCGACGACGAGATGGTTCGTATTCGCGAATACTCGCCCGATTTCGACCGCCAGCTTTTTGCCGCGCACGAGCATTTCTTCGTCCGCGACATTCGCGACTGGGTCCACAGCAGGTTCGACATCGCCTTGCCGGCCAGCCGCACGGCCGTAGCCGGCGTCTCGGCAAGCGCCGAGCTCTCGCTCGCCATGGGCCTGCGGCACCCCGACATTTACGGGGCGGTATTCGCCGCCTCCCCCGGCGCCGGTTTCAAACCACCCACGCCAATGCCCGCCGCGCTTCCGCGCATCTATCTCACCGCTGGCACGCTCGAGCCGTTTTTCCGCGACAACGCCACCCGCTGGGCCCAGGCGCTGCATGCCGCTGGCGCCGACATTGTCCTGACCGAACCCGTTGGCGATCATGGCGACCCGTTCTGGCAGGCCGAGTTCGTCAAAATGCTGGCCTGGGCCTTTGGGTCCTAGCCAGCGGTTTCAAGCGCGAGCGCCGGCTGCCTAAACCCCCAGCACGGCCTCTTCGGGAACCTCGATCTCGCGCCAGCGGTGGCACGCCACCAGCCGCCCGCCATCGATCGTCTCCAGCGGCGGCCGTTGCTCGGCGCAGAAGGGCTTGGCAAACCGGCAGCGGGTTCGGAAGGTGCAACCCGATGGCGGATTGATCGGCGAGGGAATTTCTCCCTTGAGCGCATCGATATTGCGTTGTCGCGCCAGCTTGGGGTCGGGGATCGGCACCGCTGTCAGCAGCGCCCGCGTATAGGGATGCTTGGGGTCCTCATAAATCTCGTCGCCCGTCGCCAGCTCCACGATGCGCCCCAGATAGAGCACCAGGATGCGGTCCGACACATGCCGTACCACGCTCAGATTATGCGAGATGAAGATCAGCGTCAGCCCGAACTCATCCTTGAGCTCGGCCAGAAGGTTCAGAATCTGCGCCTGGATCGAGACATCAAGCGCCGATACCGGCTCGTCGCAGACGATCAGCTTGGGCTCGGTGATCAACGCCCGGGCAATGCCTATGCGCTGCGCCTGCCCGCCCGAAAACTCGTGCGGATAGCGGTTGATCATCTCGGGCAATAGCCCCACCGCTTCCATGGTCTTGAGCACGCGCGCGCGCCGCTCTTCCTTTTTCAGCTCCGGCCGCAGCGTGCGCAGCGGATCGGCAATGATCTCGCCCACCGTCATGCGCGGATTGAGCGAGGCCAGCGGATCCTGGAAGATGATCTGCAGATCCTGGCGGCGCCTGCGCATCTCCTCGGCCGGCAGCTTGGTCAAATCCTGCCCCAGCCACAGCACCTGCCCCTCATCGGGGCTCAGCAATTGCAGGATGCAGCGGCCCAGCGTCGATTTCCCGCAGCCGCTTTCCCCCACAATGCCCAGCGTCTCGCCCTGGCGGATGGTGAAGTTGATGTTTTCGAGCGCAGTCAGGGTCAGCGGTCGGGCGAACAGGCCCGAGGAAATCGCGAATGTCTTCTTGAGATTGCGGATTTCGAGCAGGTTGATCGGGGTCTGGTCCATCAAGCGACCTTTCCGTAAGTCATCGGGCCCTCATAGAAACAGGCCTTTTCCCGTCCATTGCCGGTATCGGTCAAATGCGGGCGTTCATTGAGGCACCGGTCGAACGCAAAAGCGCAGCGCGGATTGAACGAGCAGCCCTTGGGCAAGTGTTCAAGACTCGGCGGCAGGCCCTGGATCGGATCGAGCCGCTCGGCCCGCTTGGCGATATGGGGCGTCGAATGCAACAGGCCCAGCGTATAGGGATGGCGCGGATCGTAGAACAAATCGTCGGTCACGCCCTTTTCCACCGCCCGTCCGCCATACATCACCATCATCCGGTCGGCCACGCCCGCCACCACGCCCAGATCATGCGTGATCAGCACCAGCGAAGTGCCGAAATCGTCGGTCAGCGTCTTGAACAGATCCAGCATCTGCGCCTGCACCGTCACGTCCAGTGCCGTAGTCGGCTCATCCGCGATGAGGATTTTGGGCTGGCACAGCAACGCCATGGCGATCATGACGCGCTGCCGCATGCCGCCCGAGAGCTCATGCGGATAGGCATTGGCCCGTTTTGCGGGTTCGGGAATGCCGACCCGCTCGAGCATTTCCACGGCCGATTTCACCGCCGCCCGCTTGTCGAAACCGCGATGCTTGACCAGCACTTCGGCCAGCTGCGTCTTGATCTTGAGCGTGGGGTTGAGCGAGGTCATCGGGTCCTGAAAGATCATCGCGATATCCTTGCCGCGATAAATATCCAGCTGGCTCGGCGCCAGCCCGATCAGGTTGATCTCGCCCATCATGGCGCGCCCGCCCGTGCGGCCATTCTTGGCCAATAAGCCCATGATCGCGAGAAAGGCCTGGCTCTTGCCCGATCCGCTCTCGCCCACCACGGCCAGGGTTTCCCCTTCCGACAGCGCGAAATTCATTTCGCGCACGGCATGCACTTCGCTGTCATGCAGAGCGAAGGTCACCGACATGTCTTCGACTTTGAGGACTTGTTTCATGTTAGCGATCCTTGGGGTCGAGCGCGTCGCGCAGGCCGTCCCCGATATAGGTGAAACAGAGCAGCAGCGTCACCAGCACGCCGGCCGGCGCCAGCAGCATCCAGGGCAGCACTTCGGCCACCGGCGCACCGAACGAAATCAGCGTGCCCAGCGAAGTCTGCGGCTCCTGCACGCCAAGCCCCAGATAGCTCAGGAAGCTCTCGGCGATAATGATTTCGGGAACGGTGAGTGTTGCATAGATGATGACCGGTCCGGTCAGGTTCGGCACGATGTGGCGCATGATGATGGTCCAGGGCTTGGCCCCGCCTGCCCGCGCCGCCTCGACGAATTCCTTTTCCTTGATGCTGAGCGTCTGCCCGCGCACGATGCGGGCCATGGTCAGCCATTCGATCGCCCCGATGCCCACAAAGAGCAATACCGGATTGCGCCCGAACATCACCACGAGGATGATGACGAAGAGGATATAGGGCAGCGCATACATCACATCGACGATGCGCATCATGACCGCGTCGACCCGTCCGCCGAAATAGCCGGCCACCGCGCCATAGACGATGCCGATCGACACCGAAACCACGGTGGCGACCGCCGCCACGATCAGGCTCATCTGCGTGCCCTGCAGCACGCGGGCCAGCATGTCGCGGCCATTCTGGTCGGTGCCGAAATAATGGCCCTTGTCGAAATCGGGCGGCTTGCGGATGGCGGTCCAATCGACCTCGGCATAACCCCAGGTCAGGAAATAAGGCCCGATAAACGCGGCCGCCACGATGAAGATGACGAGGAAGATCGCCACCACGGCCGCCTTGTTGCGCCGCAGGCGGCGAACCGCATCCTGCGTCAGCGAACGGCCCTTGGGCGCGTCCAGCGTTTCCAGTTTCCGGGCGTAAGCGGTGAGGACTTCGTCTTTTCCAGTGATCCCGGCCATCAGCGATACCTCACCTTGGGGTCAAGCCAGGCATAGAGGAGGTCGACCAGCAGATTGAGCGCCAGGATGATGAACATGTAAAGGATGGTGGTTCCCAGCACGATGCCGTAATCGCGGTTAAGCGCGGCGGTGACGAAATATTTGCCGATCCCCGGCAAGCCGAAAATCTGCTCCACGGCCAGCGAGCCGGTCAGCAGATAGCTCAGCCCCGGCCCGAGATAGGAGACGACCGGCAGCAGCGCCGGCTTGATGGCGTGGCGCGCCAGGACCAGGCGTTGCCCCAGCCCCTTGGACTTGGCGGTGCGCACATAATTGGTACCAAGCACTTCGATCATCGAGCCACGCATCAGCCGGCTGATGCGCGCAGCGTGCGGCCAGGCCAGCACGGTTACCGGCAAAACCAGGTGCCATATCGAGCCATTGACCCAGCCGCCCGCCGGCAGCCAACGGAGATAAACGCCGAACCACAGCTGCAGCAGCGCCGCCATCAGGAAGTTCGGCACCACCACGCCCAGCATCACCGCCAGCACCAGCACATAGTCCGGCCACTTATTCTGGTTCACCGCCGCAAGCATGCCAGCCAACAGGCCAATGCTGGTGGCAATCACGAAGGCAGTTAGCGCCATGGTGAGGGTGAAGGGGAAGCCGATGCGGATCAGCTGGCTCACATTGAAGCCGTCGATCACCATGGACGGTCCCAGATCGCCATGCAGCAGGCGCCAGATATAGATGAAGTACTGGTTGATCAGCGGCTGATCGAGATTGTAATGCGCCCGCAAATTGGCGAGCACCGTTGGCGGGAGCGCACGCTCACCATCGAACGGACCGCCTGGTGCCAGGCGCAGGATGAAAAAGCAGACGGTTACGGCAATCAATGCGATCGGAATAGCCGATAGCACGCGCCGCAGGGCATAACCCAACATGATGCGAAACCTTTGCTATCCGGGGCGCTGCGTCCACGCGCGCTCGCCGGAATAAAAGAGATCGTGGGAGCCGGTAAGGGCCCCCACGATCATCAAGCCCTTGGGCTTACTCGGCCTTGGTCAGCCAGCGCGTACGGTGGATGTCCTTGGCATTGTCTTCAAAGCCGGTGATCTTGGGCGACACGACATTCTTGGACACATACCAGTAGATCGGAATGGCCGCGAATTCGTCCATGGCCAGCTTTTCGGCCTGGTGCAGCAGACCGGCGCGCTTGGTCAGGTCGAGTTCCACAGCGGCATCGGTCATCAGCTTGTCGAACTCGGGGTTCGAATAGCGGCCGTAATTGTTGCCCCAGTTCATCGTCTCACCCTGCTGGGTGCCGGTCTTGAGCAGGTCGAGCGTATTGGCGGCATCGGAATAGTCGAGCAGCCAGCCGGCACGGCCCACATTGAAATCACCGGCGCGCAGCGCATCGTAATGCACGGCGGTTTCGGCGTTGAACAGCTCGACCTTCACACCGATCGGCTCCCACATGGCGGCAATCGCCACGGCGATGCGCTGGTGGTTGTCATTGGTGTTGTAGCGCAGCTGCAGGGTCAGCGGGTTTTCCGGCGTATAGCCGGCCGCGGCCATCAGTTCCTTGGCCTTGGCCACGCGCTCTTCATAGGGCAGCTTGGACCATTCGGGCAGATAGGTTTCGCCTTCGTAATTGGCGGTGCCTTCGGGAACCCAGCCATAGGCCGGCAATTCGCCGGTACCCAGGATGTCGGGGCCGATCACGTCGCGCAGCACCGAGATCGACAGCGCTTCACGAATGGACGGATTGTCCAGCGGCGGCTTTTCCTGGTTCAGCACATAATAATAGACGCCCAGGAAGGGCTCGACATGGGCCTGGCCCGGCAGGTTGTCCTGGATCCACTGATACTGGTCAGCGGGGAAGTCGGTCAGGATGTCGAATTCACCGGCGCGGTAGCGGTTGAGCGCCGCAGCCTGGTCTTCCAGCACGTGGTAATAGACCTCGTCGATCTTCACGTTCGCTGCGTCGTAATAGTCTTCGTTCTTGACTGAGTGCACATAGGAGCCCGGCAGCCATTCGGTGATCTTGAACGGGCCATTGGCAACGATGTGATCGATATTGGTCCAGGCGTCGCCATATTCCTCCACCAGGTGCTTTGGCACCGGATAGGCGGTGTAGTGGGTCAGCGCCTGCAGGAAATAGGGCGTTGCCGCTTCCAGCGTGATTTCGACGGTCTTGTCGTCGATTGCCTTGACGCCGAGCTGGCTGAAATCGGTGATTTCGCCCGAGTTGATCGCTTCGGCATTCTTGATCGGATATTGCAGATACGCATATTCCGAGGCGGTTGCCGGGTTCATCAGGCGCTGGAAGGCAAACACGAAATCGTCAGCGGTAACCGGCGTGCCGTCGGTCCACTTGATGCCGTCGCGCAGATGGAACGTATAGACAGTGCCGTCTTCGGAAATATCCCAGCTTTCGGCCTGGCCCGGAATGGCATCGGCCTTGGTATCTTCGGTGACCAGGCCCTCGATATAGTCACCGACAACGCGGTTTTCCCAGTCGCCCGAAACCTTATGGGGGTCAAGCGAACCCGGATCACCGCCATTGTGCATCTGCAGCGTCACGGCGGACGCGGCCGTGCTCATCATCAGCGCCATAGCGCCCGCGGCCGCTACTGCGGTCAGGGTTGAATGTAGTTTCATGCTCGTTCCCATCTCCTTTTGGAGTTTCCTGAGTTTTTTCTTGTCCCGCGCGTTTGTTGCTGCGGGTGGGTAGTCTTGTGGCCGCCAGTTTTGACCCGACGGTCAAGATCGCTGGACGGTATTACGCAATTCCGTCCACTGACAAGTAAAACATTGACCTAAGCGTCAAGGCCGCGGGAATTATTAACATGCTGTGAAGCCTGAGAGACACTTCCCTGCTAGCGCCCGCCCAGCAGCCCCGATTGCTGGGCGAAATAGATCGCCACCGCAATGACCACCAGTACCAGAAAGGGTACCCAGCCCGGCAACGGACCTCGCGGCTTTTTTACCGGCGGCTCGGGCTGTTTCTCGATGCGGCGGAATTTGACGACATTGTCGCTCATGCTGAACTCTCTACCAAAGCCGCGACTCCCATGCCGCCGGCCGTACAGATCGAAATCAAAGCCCGTTTGCCCGGCTCCGTCGACAGCAATTTCGCCGTCGACCCCAGGATCCGTGCGCCGGTCGCGGCAAACGGATGCCCATAGGCCAGGCTCGAACCCTTGACGTTGATCCTGGCCGGATCGATCTGCCCCATCACCGCCTCGCGCCCCAGCACGTCCCGGCAATAGGCTGGGTCGTTCCAGGCCTTGAGCGTACACAGCACCTGCGCGGCGAACGCCTCATGCAGCTCGAAATAGTCGATATCGTCAAACCCGATCCCGGCCCGCGCCAGCAATTCTGATACCGCAATGGTCGGCGCCATCAACAGCCCCTCGCCATGCGCAAAGTCATTGCCGGCCACTCGCCCCATTGTGAGATAGGCCAATACCGGCAAGCCCCGCGCCCGCGCCCAGTCCTCGCTCGCCAGCAATACGGCGCTCGCGCCATCGGTTAGTGGCGTCGAATTGGCCGCCGTCAGCGTACCCAGCCCCGAGCTCTTGTCGAAAGCCGGCTTGAGGCTCGCCATTTTCTCGAGGCTCGTATCGGCCCGCACATTATTGTCGCGCACCAGCCCGGCACAGGACACCAGCAGGTCGTCGTGAAATCCCTCGTCATAGGCCTTGGCTGCATTGTGATGGCTGGCCACGGCGAGCTCATCCTGGGCCCGCCGGGAAATCCCCCAATTGCGCGCCATGAGTTCGCAATGCTCGCCCATGGATAGCCCCGTGCGCGGCTCCTGCGTCGACGGCGCCACCGGCCGCAATTCGCCAAAGGAAAAGCCCTTGAACACCCCGAACTTCTCGCCCATCGAACGGGCCCGCGACAGCTCGATCATACGGTGCTGCAACTTGTCGCCGAGCACCACCGGAGCATCGCTCACATTATCCGATCCCGCCGCGATCCCGCTCTCGATCTCGCCCGTCGCAATCTTGGCGCCCAGCACGAGCGCGGCCTGCAGGCTCGTGCCACAGGCAATCTGAATATTGGTCCCCGGCGTACGCGGCGACAACCCGGCATCGAGCGCCGCCTCCCGCGCCAGGTTAAAGTCCCGGCTATGCCCGATAACGGCGCCGGCCATCACCTCATCGATCTTTTCGCCCTTGAGCCCGAACTTGTCCGTCACCCCGCCCAGCGCCGTGCCCAGCAGCGTGAGATTGCTCTCCTCGGCATAGGCCCCATGCCCCCGCGCAAACGGCGTCCGGGCCGACCCGACAATGGCGACTTTCCGCAATTCGGCCATGCCTCAGGCCCTCCCATCCGCACGTGCTTTAAGTGGCCCACCCAGGAACGGGGCAAACCCCGTTCCCAGGATCACCCCGATATCGGCGAGGCCCGCATTGGCGACCACGCCCTCTTCCACCACCACTTCAGTGGTGTCGACCAGCGGCTGCACCAATTCGCGCCCCAGCCCCGCAAGGTCGGCATGGGCCGGCACTTCGCCCTTCTGCGCCTTGCCATCGACCCATTTGTAAAAGCCCTCGCCGCTCTTGCGCCCGAGCTTTCCCGCATTGACCAGCCCCGCGAATTTGGACTCTGCCGGCACCGCCTGCCCCAATTCCCGCGCCACCGATTGCCCGACATCGAGCCCGACAGTATCCATCAACTCGATCGGCCCCATCGGCATGCCGAAGGCCACAGCCGCCGCGTCGAGCAATTCCTTGCTCTCGCCGGCCTCCACCCGCTTCACCGCGCCCAGCATGTAGGGCATCAGCACCCGGTTGACGAGGAAGCCCGGCGCCGACTTCACCACCACCGGCGATTTCCCGATCGCCAGCGCAAAGGCGGCGCCCTTGCCGATCTCGGCATCGGAATTGAAGCTCGAGCGGATCACCTCGACCAGCGGCAGCTGCGCCACCGGATTAAAGAAATGGAGCCCGATCAACCGCGCCGGGTTCTTGAGCTCCTCCGCAATTCGCTCCAATTCGATCGACGACGTATTGGTAGCCAGGATCGCGCCGGGCTTGAGTTGATCCTCGATACCGCTGAAAATCGCCTGCTTGACCTCGAGCTTTTCCACCACCGCCTCGATGATCACATCGGCCCGCGCCACGCCCTTGCCATTGGGGTCAGCCTCGATCCGCAGCATGGCCGTATCCACCTCGCGCTTGCTCTTGAGGCGTTTTTTGAACAGCGCCTTGCCCCGCTCCAGCGCCGGTTTGATACGCTCCATATCGATATCCTGCAGCGTCACGGCCATGCCGCGCAAAGCACACCAGGCCGCGATATCGCCGCCCATCACCCCCGCGCCGATCACATGCACCCGGGCAAATTTTGCGCCCTTGGCGCCCTGCTTCTTGAGACCTTCCGAGGCAAAGAACACACGCCTCAGATTGGTCGCCGTATCCGTTCCCATCAGCGGCACGAAGGCGTCGATCTCGCCGCGGATCATGGCCTGCCAGTCATTGCCATGCGCCTCGAACAGGTCGATCAGCGCGAAGGGCGCCGGATAATGCTCCTTGCGCGCCTTCTTGCCCGCCTCTTCGCTCATCTTGGTGGCGAGATAGCCGCGCACCGGCCCCAGCGCCATCGCCCGCTTGACGGGCGGAGCCGGCCGGCTCCTGCGCTTCTGCAGCACCGCCTTGCGCGCCTCCCAGGCCAGCATGTCGCGATGCCGCACCAGCTTGTCGACCAGGTTCAAACCCCGCGCCGCGCCTGCTTTCAGCATCTTGCCGGTTAGCATGATCTGCATGGCATCGACCGGCCCTGCCTGCCGGATCGACCGCCCGGTACCGCCGAAACCGGGAAAAATCCCCAGATTAACCTCGGGAAATCCGATCCGCGTCTTCTCGTCATTGACCGCGATCCGGTAATGGCAGGCCAGCGCCAGCTCCAGCCCCCCGCCCAGGCAGAAGCCGTGAATGCCCGCCACTACCGGCACTTTGAGCTTTTCGATGCGGGCGAACAGGGCATGGGTGCGCTTCAGCGCTTCCGGCAGCACCGAAAAATCGCTCATCGCATCGAATTCGGAAATATCGGCACCGGCAATGAACCCACTATCCTTGCCACTGAGCAGGATCACCCCGATCACCTCGCCCGAGCTGACCAGATCCTCGATCCGCGCCACCAGTGTCTCGAGCTCCATGATCGCCTCGCGGCTGAGCGTATTGACCCCTGCCCCGGCCGTATCGATGGTCAGCCAGCCCAGCCTTTCCACATCGGTGTGAAAGCGCCAATGCTTGGTCGTGGTCTCCTGCGCCGCCATCATCATACCTCCTCAAATCCTCTGACTCTTTGCCGAGCCCAACCCCAGCCACCGCCTCTTCCCTCGGGCTTGACCCGAGGGCCTTTCTCCACCGCACTGCCTCCCCGGCCGATCCTCGGATCAAGCCCGAGGAAGCTGCCGGAGGTTGCGGAAAGTTGGCCTATTCCGCCGCCCGCTTATGCTCCGCCGCCAGTTCATCGGCCGCAAAATCATCCACTTTCACCACGCGGTCGGTCGCTTCATCGGCCGCCCGCATGATCCCCGCCTCATTCTCGTTGAGCACGCCCGCCGCCACCGCATCGGCAATGGCGTCGCGATCCAGCCGCCGCTCGATCACCCCCTTGCGCGCCGCCTTGACGAATTTGGCCTCGATCTCCTCGGCCTCGGTCACCTTGAGCAGCCCATCTTCCAGAACGCCCGTCACGTCATTGGGGTCCATCGACACATAGACACCCGTGGTCAGCCGATCGCGGAACGAGCCCGGTCGCAGCACACTACGCACGAAGCGGTAATTCACCCGGTCGCCCGAGCGCCTGGCGTGCCGCCCCAGCGGAAAACACAGAAACCGCATCGCATTGGCCATGACCCCATTGGGGAAATTGGCGAAGACCTCGCCAAAAACCTGCTCCATCGCCGCGATCCGGTCGGCCATGATCGCATCCACCAACTCCCGGTCTTCGACCAGCCTACCCTCTTCTTCAAACCGCTTGAGGACGGCCGACATCAGATAGAGCTCGCCCAGAATATCGGCCATCCGTCCCGAAATCTTCTGCTTGCGCTTGAGCGCTCCGCCCAGCACCACCGTGGTCCAATCGGCCACAAGAGCAAAATCCTGGCTATAGCGATGCAGCTTTTTGTACCAATGGGCCATTTCCGACTGCGCAGGCGCCGTGGCAAATGCGCCATTGCTCACCCCATGCACAAAACTGGCCACCATATTGCGCAGCATGAATTTGGTATGCCCACCAAAGGCGGCGTCGAACTGGTCCAGCCCCTCCGCCTTGTCCGGATTCTGCGCCGCCGCGATTTCCGTGTACAAAAACGGATGCGCCCGCAGCACGCCCTGCGCAAAGGTCATCAGCGTGCGCGTCAAGATATTGGCGCCCTCGACCGTAATGGCCACCGGCGTCGCCATATAGCCGCCGAACAGATAATTGCCCGGTCCATCCTGAATGGCCCGCCCACCATGAATGTCGAAGGCATCATCCACGCTGTCGCGCATGGCTTCGGTGGTGCGATATTTGAGCAAGGCCGAAATCACCGCCGGCCGCTGTCCCTCATCCACCATCGAGGCCGTCAGCCGCCGCGACGCTTCAAAAGTATAAGCACGCTTGACCATCTCCCCCAGCGGTTCGGCCACCCCCTCCATGATCCCCACCGGAATGCCGAACTGCCGCCTGATCCGCGCATAGGCCGAGCTTACCCGCAGCGCCTGCTTGATCGAGGTCGTCCCAATCGCCGGCAGCGAAATCGCCCGCCCGGTGGAGAGGCACTCCATCAGCATGCGCCAGCCCTGCCCGGCCCGGTCCACGCCACCGATCAAAAAGTCCATGGGAATGAACACATCCGTCCCACGCGTCGGCCCATTCATGAAGGCCTGCCGCGCCGGAAAATGCCGCCGCCCGATTTCAACACCCGGATGATCACGCGGCACCAGCGCCAGCGTAATGCCGATCTCCTCGCCCTTGCCCAGCAGATTGTCCGGGTCCTTGAGGATGAAGGCCAGCCCCACCAGCGTCGCAATCGGCGCCAGCGTAATATAGCGCTTGTCCCAGCTCAGCCTTACGCCCAGCGTTTCGGCGCCCTGCCACAGGCCTTTGGTGACCACGCCAATATCGCGCATCCCCCCGGCATCCGATCCCGAATGCACGCCGGTCAGCGCAAAGCACGGCACTTCCTGCCCACGCGCCAAGCGCCCCAGATACTGCGCCTTCTGCGCCTCCGTGCCATATTTTTCCAGCAGCTCGCCCGGCCCCAATGAGTTGGGCACCATCACCGTAATCCCCGCCGCCACCGAGCGGCTGGCAATCTTGGACACGATCATCGACTGCGCCTGCGCACCAAAGCCCAGCCCGCCATATTCCTTGGCGATCAGCATGCCCAAAAAGCCTTGCTCCTTGAGGAATTGCCAGACCTCGGGCGAGAGATCAGCGCGATTATTGCGCGTATCCCAATCGTCGATCATCCGGCAGACCTCTTCGGTCGGCCCATCAAGAAACGCCTGCTCTTCCGCCGACAATGTCAGCGGCCTGATATCGGTCAGCTTGCTCCAGTCCGGCCTGCCGGAAAACAACTCGGCATCCCAGCCCACCGTGCCGGCATCCAGCGCTTCCTGCTCGGTCTTGCTCACCTTGGGCAATATGGATTTGACCGCCCCATAGACCGGCCGCGTCAACACCGGTTTGCGAATGGCCTCGACGCTGAGCAGCAGCAGCACGATGCCCGGCACCAGCGCCAGCAGCAGCCCGAACCCGCCATAGAAAGCGAGCCCGCCTGCGCCCACATCGAACCGGGTGAGCAGGCCGATCGCCAGCATGGCAACTCCCCAGTGCCAGAGCGGGCTTTCCCGCCAGGCCAGCACGCCCATAACGATGAGGCTGATCACGAAAAGCGCAAGTGTCACGGCGGCCTCCCCTTCCGAAACGTCAGACCACCCGGCTCTCCGGTCGGTCATCGGGCCTGCCGCCGCCAAACCATAGCGCAGCACACCCATTCTGTTGAGACAGCACTTTACCGTGCTTTACGTAAACGTCAACTAACGGCACATTACGTTCATGTGAGGCCACGGCCTCCGCTTCCCTTCAGACTTGATTCCGAGGCCACTTGCCGCTGGGCAACCGACCGAGAATGCCCACCATGTTCAAAAGCCCCGTCACCCCTTTGACGCTAACGTAAAGCCGTGGAATACTGCGTCCATAAGGGCAAAGTCCCATCGAGGAGGTTGGAAATGGACCAGCATAACGATCAGGCCATGCGTCCCTGGATCGCCAGCTATCCCGATGGCATTGCCTGGGATGTCAAGATCGACACCCGTCCCGTGCACGAACAGGTGTTGGCCGCCTGCGCCAAAAACCCGCTCGCCACAGCGCTCGATTTCCTGGGCGGCACCACCAGCTTTGGCGACCTGGCCCGCCGGATCACCGCCTTTGCCGGGGCGCTGCAGAGCCAATTCGGCGTCAAGAAAGGCAGCCGGGTGGCCATCATGCTGCCCAACACCCCTTTCTACCCCATTGCCTATTATGGCGTGCTGCGCGCCGGCGGCACCGTGGTCAATTGCAACCCGCTCTATACCGTCCATGAGCTCAGCCACATCGCCGCCAATGCCGGCGCCGACGTGATGATCACGCTCGATCTGCAGCAGATTTTCGAAAAGGCGGAGAAGCTGGTCGAGCTGGGCCATGTCAAATCGCTGGTCATCTGCCACTTCCCCGACGCACTGCCGCTACCCAAGAAAATCCTCTATTCGATTGCCAAGCGCAAAGACCTCGCCAAGCTGCGCAAATCCACCGTGCGTGACCGCATCGCCCTGTTCCAGGAGATGATCGACCGCAAGGAAACCCCCGCCGCCGTCGTCATCGATCCGCATAAGGACATTGCCGTCCAGCAATATACCGGCGGCACCACCGGCATTCCCAAGGGCGCCCTGCTCACCCATGCCAATATCGCGGCCAATATGAGCCAGATCGATCAATGGGGTTGCGGGCTGTTCTACCCGCCCACCAAGGTCGTGGCGGTACTGCCCTTCTTTCACATCTTCGCCATGACGGTCTGCATGAACGTGCCGCTCTGCAATGGCACCCAGGTCGTCATGCTGCCCCGCTTCGAGCTCAAGGCCCTGCTCGATCTCTTCGCCCGCACCAAGCCCAACGTGCTGCCGGCCGTGCCCACATTGCTCGCCGCCATCGCCCGCGCCGAGGACCCCGATATTTCGGCCAAGCTCGCGAGCCTCGAAGTCGCCATTTCTGGTGGCGCGGCCCTGCCCAATGAAATTCGCGCCAATTTCGCCAAGAAATCCAAGGCCCTGCTGGCCGAAGGCTATGGCCTCACCGAGGCCTCGCCGGTCGTCTGCTGCGCCGCGCTACGCGTAGCCAGCAAGCCCATGTCCATCGGCCTGCCCCTGCCCGGCACCGATATCCGCTTTGTCGATATCGATACCAAAAAGGTAGCCGCCATCGGCGAAAACGGCGAGCTGCAAGTGCGCGGCCCCCAGGTCATGTCCGGCTATTTTGACAATGACGAAGCCAATGCCGAGGCCTTCCACGATGGCTGGCTGCGCACCGGCGATGTCGGCCACATGGATGAAGACGGCTATGTCTTCCTCGTCGACCGCACCAAGGACCTCATCATCTGCTCGGGTTTCAACGTCTATCCCCGCATTATCGAGGAAGCGCTGATGACCCATGAGGCGGTCGAGGAAACCAACGTCATCGGCGTGCCCGACGAATATCGCGGCGAGGCCCCCATCGCCTACATTAAACTCAAATCCGGCAAATCGGCCACCGAAGCCGAGCTGAAGCTTTTCCTCGCCGAAAGGCTCAACAAGATCGAAATGCCGCGCGAGATCATCTTCAAGGACGCCCTCCCCAAGACCTTGATCGGCAAGCTCAGCAAGAAAGAGCTGCGCGAGGAATATGCCGCCACTGGAGGCCAGGGGAAGTGAACCGCCCCGAGACTGAAAGCCGCGACCTCTTCGCCATTGCCGATCTGGCGAAGGAATTCGGCATTTCCACCCGCGCCATCCGCTTTTACGAAGCCAAGGGCCTGCTCGCCCCTGAGCGTCTCGGCGCCACCCGCATCTTCCGCCGCCGCGACCGCGCCCGGCTCATCCTCATCCTGCGCGGCAAACGCCTCGGCTTCTCCCTCCGCGATATTTCGGACTATCTCAGCCTCTACGACGCCGACCGCACCCAGCAGGTCAGCCTCCTCGTCGGCAAAGTCGACGAACGCCTTGCCTCGCTGGAGACCCAGCTCACCGATCTCCAGACAACCATTGCCGAGCTCAAGGAAATCAGGAAACTGGCCGACGAGCGCATCAGGCAGACGGGCTAGGGCATCGGACCGAAAAGTGCGAAGCGATATCGTTAGGCGCTCTAGCGCCCGCCTCGCGGCTTCACATTCTTCGTCATAAAATCCGGCTTCTTCGGCTTGACCCAGCCCTTGGGCGGTTGCCGCACCGGCACTTGCGTACCCAGCCCCATCGCCCCTGGCGGCGGCTGGCTGACGGTGACGCTCACTCCATCCTCGCCCTCGACCACCGGCCCCTCTCCCTTGAGTCGCGCAATCTCGTTACGGATCGCCGCCGCTCCCTCGAAATCCATCGCCTCAGCCGCCGCCGCCATCTGCTTCTCCAGCGCCACCAGCCGCAAATGATTGGACCGCGATGACATTTTTGGTCTCCTGCTCTTTCGAATGCGTCACACCCACCGGGTTCACCCTCCCCCTTGTGGGGAGGGAAGCGAGATAGGACTTAGCGCTTGCTAAGTCCGTAATCGAGCAGGGTGGGGTATGCCGCCGCAAACACAGGCCCCCCCCCCAACAAGGGGAGGTGTCGACTGCATCCTCAACTGCTCAATAAGAACACCGCCATATCCTCCAGCGTCCCCGCCTCCGCCGCCGGCTTGTCCCACCGGATCCGGCTGATCCGCGGAAACCGCAGCGCCACCCCCGACTTGTGCCGGCTCGACACCTGCGCTGAGTCAAACGCCACCTCGAATACCAGCTCTTTCCGCACCTCCCGCACCGGCCCGAACGAGGCCACCGTGTTCGCCCTGATCCACTTATCCAGCAGCTTCAATTCCTCATCGGTAAAGCCGAAATAGGCCTTCCCGATCGGCACGATCTCATTCCCCTTCCACACGCCAAACGTATAGTCCGAATAAAACGAACTCCGCTTGCCATGCCCGCGCTGCGCATACATCAGCACCGCATCCACCACATTGGGATCGCGCTTCCACTTGAACCAGAACCCCTTGGGCCGGCCCGGCACATAGGGCGAGGTGCGGAGCTTGATCATCACCCCCTCATGCCCATCGCGCTCGGCCCCCTCCCGCCGCTGCCGCGCCAGATCGTCCCAATCGGCAAAGGGCAAAACCGGCGACAGATCGAGCCGCGATTGCGGATTGCCCGCAAACCACGCCCCCAGCCGCGCCCGCCGCTCGCTCCAACCCAGCGCCCGCACGTCCTGCCGCCCATCAAACAGCATGTCATAGACCCGGATAAAGGCCGGGCTCTCTTTCAGATGCTTGGCCGAAGCCACCTTCTTGTTCAGCCGCTGCTGCAGATCGTTGAAACTGCCCGCCTTGAAATCCCGCCCCACCAGCAATTCGCCATCGAGCACGCCCAGCCCCGTCACATTGTCCACAATGTCGGGAAAGGCCGCCGCGATATCATCGCCCGTCCGCGAAAACAGCGACGCCGTCCCCACCCCCAGCACCAGCTGCACCCTGATCCCGTCCCATTTCCACTCCGCCGCAAAATCCCGCGGATCGAACCGCGTCAGGTCCTTCTCTTCATCGATCGGATTGCTCAGCATCAGCGGATGAAACCGCGACGCCTGATCGATATCGGGCCGCCCAGCCTTGCCATCGAGCCAGGCAAACAAATCGAGATAGGGCACGCGCAAGCCATGCCACACTTCCTCGATTTCCTGCAGGTCCACCCCACTCATCTCGCTCAACGCAGTCTTGGCCAGCCGCGCCGACACCCCAATGCGCAGCGCCCCCGTCGCCAGCTTCACCAGCGCCCACCGCTCATTGATCCCCGCTCGCGTTAGCAGCGAACCAATCAGCTTGGGCAACTCGCTTTTGCTCGTCGTATTGAACAGCTCGATCAACGCAGTCAGCGACGGCAGATCGCTCTGCGCCCCGTGATGCGGCCAGATCAGCGCAATCGTCTCGCCCAGGTCCCCCACATAATCATAGCTCATGGCGAACAGCGTCTCGTCCACCTCGGCCAGCACAACCTCCTTGAGCAGCGCCGGCTTCACATTGCGAAAGCTCAGCGCGCCCGTCAGCACCGCCAGCGCAAAGCCCCGGTCCGGGTCCGGCACTTCGCGGAAATACTGCGTCAACGCCGCCAGTTTGCGCGTCCGCGACGGCGTCAGCGCCAACAATTCCAGCAATTGGGCAAACCGCTTCACGCCTCGCCCTCCCCGCCATCATCCTCAAAGCCCTGAATATTGAGCGGCTCGGCCTGCAAGCCCTGCGTCCGGCACCAATAGACCAGCGCATCCTCCCGCCCATGCGTCACCCACACGGTCTCGGCATGAGTTTCGCGGATCGTCTGCTGCAATTCCCCCCAGTCGCAATGGTCTGAAATCACCAGCGGCAATTCCACCAGCGCCTGTCTTGCCCGCTGCTTGACGCTCATCCAGCCCGAGGCCTGACACGTCACCGGATCGGGAAACCGCCGACTCCAGCGGTCGCGAATGGCCGATGGCGGCGCGATCACGATCTGCCCGGCAAACTCGGCCCTGGGCGCATCCAGCACCGGCCGCAAATCCCCCAGGCTCACGCCCAATTCTTCATACAGCGCACAGAGCCGGAGCATCGCCCCATGCAGATAAATCGGCGCGTCATAGCCGGCATCCCGCAATAACGCGATCACCCGCTGCGCCTTGCCCAGCGCATAACACCCCACCAGATGGCTCCGCTCCGGATTATCCGCTACCGATTTCAGCAACCGCCCAATTTCAACGCTGGGCGGCGGATGCTGAAACACCGGCAGCCCAAACGTCGCCTCGTTGACCAGCAGATCGCATTCCACCAGCTCATAGGCCTGCGCCGTCCGGTCCCGGCCCCGCTTGTAATCCCCCGTCACCACCACGCGCTGCCCGGCCTGCTCCACCAGCACCTGCGCCGATCCCAGAATATGCCCCGCCGGCACCAGCGTGATCGTCACTTCATCGATCCGCAATGGCACCCCAAAATCCAGCGCCTCGAACCGCCCGGCGCAATCCTGCCCATACCGCGTCTTCATAATGGCAATCGTATCCGGCGTCGCCAGCACCGCCCCATGCCCAGAGCGCGCATGGTCCGCATGCCCATGGGTAACAATCGCCCGCTCCCGCGGCACGCCCGGATCGATATAAGCATCGATCGCCTTGATATGGAGAAATCTATCGAGGATCGGACTGGCCATGGCGCGATGATAACGCAAGGCAAGCAAAAGTGGTTCAGACTCTTGCTGCAGGCACCACCCCATCAGTCATCAACCCTCGCCCCTTGAGGGAGAGGGACGGCATTTCTGCGTTCAGCAGAAATGACAGGGTGAGGGGTTCTGCGCCCGCCCATGCCAGAAGCTTAGAAAGAGCCCTCTCATCCCAACCGAATTCGCAAACGCGAATTCGGTGACCCTTCAGGCACCTTCTCCCACAAGGGGAGAAGGCCCCCTCACAGCACCTTGCTAACCTTCAACAACCCCGGCCGCGTCTCATTGGCCGCCGTAATCGCCGCCTCCCCGCCCAGCACCACGACACTGCCATGCCGCGCCACCGCATCCACCGCCTCGGCCATCTGCCTGAAATCAGCCGCACTAGCCCCCAGCACCTCATCGCGCCGCTGCTGCCGGATCGCGTCGGTCGTCCCCGTCAGCACCCGCCACATCGACGAATACCCCTTGGCATCGGGGAATTCATACCCGTCAATATCCCCGATCACCCCGATGATCGAGCGCGTCAGATCATTCTCTCCAATCCCGGCATTGAGCGCCTTGGCCGCCCCGTCATAGGCATCCAGCGTCTTGAGCAGATTGGGATCGCGGTAGGACAGAAATGAGAAATTGCCTGAGGTCAGGTCAAACCGGCTGGACCCGCCATAGGCCCCGCCCTGCACCCGCACCTTGTCCCACAAATAGGTGGTGTTCAAAAACTTCAGCACCACGCTGGACGCGCCCGTCAGCTCGAACCCGAGCGCCCGCAGATTGGCCCCCTTGCCCACATAATTGACCTGCGCCGGAATGATCAGCCCTTCCGACTTGGGCGCCAAATCCACCGACCAATCGGCAAAAGCCGGCCTGCCATTGGGCAGCCGCCCAAGAAAGCTTGCGATCTCCCCCTTGGCCCGCTCCCACAGCGAGCCATCGGCGGTCACATTAACAATCATATGCCCCCGCTGGAACAGCGTATCGCGTATCCGCACCAGCGCCGCTTCCACCCCGGCCCAATCGCTATCGATCCGCTGCACCAGCTCGCGCAGGAAGCCCAGATAGCTCACCCCGCCCGATTGCTCGGCAATCCACCCCGCTTCGGTCAGCCCGGATTTCAGCCGCGTATCGACAATGGCATTGCCCCCCGGCACCAGCCGCGTCTCGAACCCGGCCTTTTCCTCCAGCGCCATCTGGCGGAACCGCTCGCGATTATCCAGCCGCGCATCGAGCAGCACATCGCCCATAATGGCGAGCATTTCCTCATGCTTGTCCGGCACGGCCTTGCCCGACAGGAAAAACCACGCCGCGCTACCATCGCTCCCCTGCCGCGCCGACAGGCCGCGATGCTGGGCAATCCCGCCCGTCGAGCGCCCGATCCGCTGCGTCAGCGACACAAAATCCTGTTTGCTCGTCCCGGCCTGCAACAGCGCCCGCCCGAATAGCGGCAGATAGGGCAAGAGGTCCTTGTCCAGCACATGCAGATCAAAGCCCAGATCGAGATAGACAATCCCCAGCGTCGGCAGGTCATGATAAAATAGCTTGGTCTCGGCGAGCGTACCGATCTCGATCGGCACCGTCCGGCTTTCGCGCGGCAGATCGGCCAGCGTCAGCGTTGGAATCTTGGCCAGCTCCGCCGGATCATCCACGCTTTCCTGCAGCGCCTTGAGCTTTTCGGTCTCGGCCACCACCGCTTCCAGCGCCGCGCCATCCAGCCCCTGCCGCACAGCGGCCAGCCGCGCCACTTCCTCCGCCGCCTCACGCGCCCCCTGTTCAGGGTCAGCGCTCAGCGTCACCGTGGTACGGTGGCTATTGTCGAGGAACAGCCGGGAAATCTCCCTGGCAAAATGCCCCTCCGCCGCCTTGGCTTTGAGGCTCGCCAACGCCCCCTCAAACGCCAGCGGCTCCAGCGGGTCCCCGCCATGCAGCCAGGTGCCCATGGCGGTAAACATATAGGTCATGCCACGCGGGTAAGACCCGGTATTGTTCTCCCGCAGCGAGAACTCAAACGTATTGATCGCCGCTTCCAGCTGATCCTCGGCAAAGCCCTGTTCAGCGACATCCTTGAGCGTCGACAGGATCAGCGCCTCGACCTTTTCGGCATCCGCCGCGTCGATCCCCTTCATGCCAAAACTCGCCATCGGCTGGCGCAGTCCCGAGCCAATGCCGCCCCCGGTCATCCCCTCGCCCAGCCCCGATTCCGTCAGCGCCTTGCGCAAAGGCGCCGCCGGATTGCCCGCCAAAAGATAGCTCAGCATGCCATGGCTCAGCGCCTCGGTGCGGTCTACCGGCGGATCGATCATCCAATTGACCGACACCATGCCGTCCCGCGCCTTGCCCTCACTCTTGGGGCCCGCATAGGTCGCCACAATCTGCCGCGGCGCATTGAACCGCGGCTGCAGCTTCACCTCGGCATCCACATCCAGCCGCTCAAACTGGCTGAAATATTCGTCCAGAATCGCCAGCCGTTTGCCCGCATCATCATCGCCCGAGAAAAACGCCCGCGTATTGGACGGGTGATAGAATGTGTCGTGAAACTCTTTGAATTGCTTATAGGTCAGTTCCGGAATAGCCTTGGGATCACCCCCCGACGACTTGCCGTAAGTGATATCGGGATAAAGCGAGCGCTGGCTCAAATCCCGCATCACCGCGTCGGGCGAAGAAAACACGCCCTTCATCTCATTGAACACCACGCCCTTGTAAACCAGCGGCGCCTGCACATCCTCCAGCTCATAATGCCAGCCTTCCTGGCGGAACGTGTCCTCTGACATCAGCGGAAAAAACACCGCATCGAGATACACATCGACCAGGTTGTAAAAGTCTTTGAGATTCTGGCTGGCCACCGGATAGGCGGTCTTGTCCGGGAAAGTCATGGCATTGAGGAAAGTGTGCATGCTGCCCTTGAGCAGTTCCACAAACGGCTTCTTGACCGGATATTTGCGCGAGCCGCACAGCACCGAATGCTCAAGAATATGCGCAATCCCCGTCGAATCCTGCGGCGGCGTCTTGAAGGTTACGCCAAACACCTTGTTCTCATCGTCATTGACGAGGCTCAGCACCTCCGCCCCGGTCTTTTTATGCCGGAACAATTGCACTTGCGAATTGACCTCCGCGATATGCTCGTCACGGATCAGCTCGAATGCGGGATGGGACATGGGGGGATACTCGGGGTGCTCTATCAATTGCCCACCAAAGTAGGCACCCCCACCCCAATCCGCCAGCCCACATTGCGAAATTGTAACGCGATCCATTCGAGTGCACAGGGCAGTCCCTCCCCCTATCAGGGGGAGGCTAGGAGGGGGTACTCCGATGCCCAACAGGGGCACGGTCACCCAAGAGGCGTCCGCCCAACCTACTCAAAATAGTCTGGAAAATCTTCGATCGTCTGGGTCAGCAGCACTTCCGCCCGCTCCAGGTGCTCGCGCATCGCCGCTTCGGCCGCCGCCACATCCGCCTTGCTCACAGCCGAGGCAATCGCCTTGTGCTCGACAATCGCGCGCTGGCTCGAGGAGACACCCAGCGTCAGGTATCGCACCCGGTCGAGCTGGATCTTGTGGTCGTCGATCAGCTGCCAAGCATATTCCACCCCCGCCAGCCGGGCGAGTGTGCGGTGGAACAATTCGTCCAGCGTATGAAACGCCGCCCGGTCATTGGCCGCCGAGGCTTTTTCCTGGTCGGCGATCAACCCTTCGAGC
Organism: Devosia yakushimensis; assembly: GCF_030159855.1. Taxonomy (NCBI): domain Bacteria; kingdom Pseudomonadati; phylum Pseudomonadota; class Alphaproteobacteria; order Hyphomicrobiales; family Devosiaceae; genus Devosia; species Devosia yakushimensis. Next base: position 236,007 of record NZ_BSNG01000003.1, read on the forward strand.
ACCGCGGCGGCATCATTGCCCGGATTGGCCGCTACGCGACGGATGATTTCCACCTCGATGGATTCGCGGATAAACCGCGATTGCCTGACCCCATCGGGCGAAATTTTCTTGACCACCGTGGCCCGCTTGGGCCGGATCAGCAGCAATCCCTGCTGCGCCAGGCGAATAAAGGCCTCACGCACCGGCTGGCGCGACACGCCATAGCGTCCCGCAATATCGCTTTCGGAAATCACGTCGCCCGGCCGCAAGGCCATGGTGACAATCTCGTCGCGCAACGCCCGAACGACGCGCAGCGCAATGGTTTCCTCACTCGTTTCCAGCACCTGGGCCATCGCCTTGTTGTTTCCTCCCTCAACCATGCCCGGTTTGATCGCGTGACAACCTCCACGCCCGCACGATCCACAGGTTTTTTGATCTTTTTATCGGCTCCGATACCGGCGCAACCGCCAGCCCCAACACCTCACCCATGACGGGGGAGAGTGCAGGATCAGAGCAATCCCCGACCACCATTCAAAATAATCAAAAGAATTAGTGCCCTCTCTCATCTTGTATGGTAGACGCATCTCCGGCGCCTGTCCATGGCGCAACGAACACATCGAGACCGGAGAAAATCGAATGGCCAAGACCTACGCACTGGTGGGAACCGGGGGTCGGGCACGGATGTTTTATGAAGCCATCCTGGGGCCCCATCGCGAACATTCCCGGCTCGTCGCGCTCTGCGACACCAATCAGGTCCGCATGGACTATACCAATCGGGCGATCGAGCAGGAATTGTCCGGCAAGGCCGTGCCCACCTACAAGGCCAGCGAATTCGCCAAGATGATCGCTGAGACCAAACCCGCTACGGTCATCGTCACCTCCATCGATCGCACCCACCACCAATATATTATCGCCTCGCTCGAAGCCGGCTGCGACGTCATCACCGAAAAGCCGATGACCACCGACCCCGAAAAGTGTCAGGCGATCCTCGACGCGGTCGAGCGGACCGGCCGCTCGGTGCGGGTGACCTTCAATTATCGCTATGCCCCCCACAATGCCGCTTTGCGCGAATTGATCGCCGAAGGCGCCATCGGCACCCCCACTTCGGTGCATTTCGAATGGCTGCTCGATACCCGCCACGGCGCCGATTATTTCCGCCGCTGGCACCGCGACAAGCGCAATAGCGGGGGCCTGATGGTCCACAAATCGACCCACCATTTTGACCTCGTCAATTTCTGGCTCGGCAGCCAGCCCGACACGGTCTTTGCCATGGGCGATCTCAAATTCTACGGCCGCGCCAATGCCGAGGATCGCGGGGTGTTCACCCCCTATACCCGCACCACGGGCGTTGAAGCCGCCAAGGATGACCCCTTCGCCATCGACCTGACCGCCAACCCGGTCCAGAAGGGCCTCTATTGGGACGGCGAAAAGGAAGACGGCTACCAGCGCGACCAGAACGTGTTTGGCGACGGCATCTCCATCGAGGATACGATGAATGTCATGGTCCGCTACCGCAACAAGGCGGTCATGACCTATTCGCTCTATGCCTATGCCCCCTGGGAAGGCTTCAACGTCGCCATCAACGGCACCGGCGGGCGCTTGGAGCTGATGGTGCGCGAAACCTCTTACATCAATGCCGGCTCCACCTCGACTGCCGAAGGCGCCGCCAAGGGCGTCGACCTCTATCACTTCCCCCTGCATGGCGAAGCGCGCGTCATCCCGATCAAGCATGCCCAGGGCGGTCATGGCGGGGGCGACAATATCATGCTCGAAGAAATCTTCGGCAACGCCACCCCCAAGCCCGGCTACGGCGCCAACCACCGCGACGGCGCCCTCTCCATCCTCACCGGCATCGCCGCCAACCAATCCTTCGCCACCGGCCTGCCGGTAAACGTCGGCAAACTGGTTCGCCTCTAAGCCATAGGGCCCGGCACTAAAGCGTGCCGGGTCATCACGATCCCACCCCACCCACGGTGTCACCCCGGCGCAGGCCGGGGCCCATCTCGAGATATTGCATCACGCCGCCAGATCGCGTGATGCCCACGCCAGGGAACCATCCATACACCTTGCGGCCGCGCCACCATCTCAGGATGGGCCCCGGCCTGCGCCGGGGTGACACCGCGTTTGGAACACAACACGGATGACTGCCGCACTCACCCTGTGAAATTCCCCACCACCCCTACCCCCACACGCCCAAAATCATGCTAACCCTAGGCCAACCAACAGCCTGAGTCTCCGACCGAGACATGACTGGCCGGCCTGGAGATTTAATGAAGGTAGCAATCGACATGGGCGCGACGACGGGGTCTGCGCCCGCCACGCTCGATCTCGAGGAATTGCTGGCCACGCGCCTTTTGGTGCAGGGCAATTCTGGCTCCGGCAAATCCCATTTGCTGCGCCGCCTGCTCGAACAATCGGCCCCTTGGGTGCAGCAATGCATTGTCGATCCCGAGGGCGATTTCGTCACCTTGGCCGATAAATTCGGCCATGTCGTGGTCGATGCCACCCGCACCGAAGCCGAACTCACCCGCATTGCCGGCCGCATCCGCCAGCACCGCGTCTCCGTCGTGCTCAATCTTGAGGGCCTCGACGTCGAGCAGCAAATGCGCGCCGCCGCCGCATTCCTCGGCGGCATGTTCGATGCCGATCGCGATTTCTGGTATCCCGTCCTCGTCGTCGTCGACGAAGCCCAGCTTTTCGCCCCCTCCGTTGCCGGCGAAGTCTCCGACGAAGCCCGCAAGCTCTCCCTCGGCGCCATGACCAATTTGATGTGCCGCGGCCGCAAACGGGGCCTGGCCGGTGTTATCGCCACCCAGCGCCTCGCCAAGCTGGCCAAAAACGTCGCCGCCGAGGCCAGTAATTTCCTGATGGGCCGCACCTTCCTCGATATCGACATGGCCCGCGCCGCCGATCTGCTGGGTATGGAAAAGCGCCAGGCCGAGCAATTCCGCGATCTGGCCCGCGGCCATTTTGTGGCCCTCGGCCCCGCCATTTCCCGCCGCCCCATGCCGGTCACCATCGGCGCGGTGGAAACCTCGGCCCGCTCCACCAGCCCCAAGCTGACTCCCTTCGAAGCGCCGATCGACGCCGCCGACCTGATCTTCACCGCCAGCCCCGAAGAGATCGTCCGGCCCGTGGTCCGCCGCCCGGCTCCACCACCGCCGCCCTCGACCAATGAGCTCCTGGCCCAGGTCGCCCGCGCCCGCCCCGAGGTGGAAGCCGCCCCGCAAAGCCTCTTCCCCGAAATCGACGAGGCCGAACGCGATAGCCAGATCGACGCCATCATGGTCGAGCTATTGGGCGATCCCGACGCCAGCTTCCGCACCGTCGCCGTGCTCTACCAGGATTTTCTGGTCCGCTGCCGCATCCGCCGCGTGCCCGGCGAGCCCCCCGCTCTGCCCGCCTTCAAGCGCAAGCTGGCCGTCGCCCGCGTCGCCCCCGACACTGAAGTCGCGGCATCCGACGGCTGGCAGACCGCTCTATCGCTGTCCGAAACGCTCTCCGATGACGTCCAGGGCGTCTTCCTCGTGCTCGCCCAGGCCGCCCTCACCAGCGCCCCCTGCCCCTCCGACGCAACCCTGGCCCGCCTCTACGGCACCCATTCGGCCAGCCGCGCACGGCGCCTCGTGACCTGGTTCGAAGAACGCGGTCTTTTGGTCGTGCGCCTGGACTTCCGCAACAACCGCGTCATCGCCTTCCCCGAGCTATCGGCCGAAACCGCCCCCGGCGACCCCAACGGCCCCGATGTCATGATCGACGAACGCGGAGCGGCCGAGTAGCGTCCCTTTTCTACCCCACCTCAGCCCCGAACCCATACCGCCCCGTCGCGCCCGGCCCCAGCAGCACAGTCGACGGCCGCTCCTCAATCCCATCCCCGCGCCCGACCGCCGCCGCCGTCCCGTGCCAGGGCTCTAGGCAGATGAACGGCGCCTCCGCCTGCTTGGTCCAGAATGCCAGGTTCGGCAGATTTTCCCAGGTCAGATGCACTTCGGCGCCTTCCGCGCCATAACGCAGCCCGGCTCCCGCGCCATCGAGAAAGATCATCGTGTCGCCGGTAAACCGGCCCCGGTCCAGCGCCAGCACCCCATGGACGAAGGGCGACGGCAGCGGCTCCGGATCAACCAGCCCGCCCTCGAGCCGCGCCAGCGCCGGCGCCCCGCCGCTATCGAGCCGGATCGTGTGCTCCTGCCCCTCGCAGCCCGGCAGCGGCCACAGGAAGGCCGGATGAAACCCGATACCGAACGGCATGGGCCTATGGTCCCGATTGGTCACCTCAGCCGTCACCGCCACTGCCGCGCCCACCACGCGATGCTCGACACTCAACAGGAAATCGAACGGATAGATCGAGCGCGTGGCCTGCCCGGCCGCCAGCTCGAACCGGCAGAAATCGTCCCCGCTTTCCACCAGTGCAAATTCACTGCGCCGCGCAAAGCCATGCTGGGCCATGGGGTAACGCACGCCCTCGATACTGACATGATCCTCGGGCGCCTTGCCCACAATCGGAAACAGAATCGGCGACCGCCCGGTCCAGAACGCGGCATCGCCATTCCACAGCCAGTCCCGCCCATCCCGCGTCGTCAGCGACTGCATCTCCGCCCCCAGCGCCGAAACCTCGACGCTCAAATGCTCGTTGCCGATCCTGATATTGCTCATGCCGCACTCCCGAACTGGTGCCGCACGCTACCCGCCAACCCGGTCCGGCTCAAGCCGCTCACGATCTATCTGTCGTCACCTCCCCCTTGTGGGGAAGGTTAGCCCGGGGGTAAGCCTCCGCTAACCCGGAGCTCCGCTTGTCCCCGCCACCCCTGCCCATCGATGACGCCCTCCCCGCCCTGCTCACGGCCCTGGCGCACAGCCCCTATGCCGTCCTCGTCGCCCCGCCCGGCGCCGGCAAAACCACCCGCGTCCCCCTCGCCCTGCTCACCGCCCCCTGGCGCCAGGACAACCGCATCATCGTCCTCGAACCCCGCCGCCTCGCCGCCCGCGCCGCCGCCGGCCAGATGGCGCGCCTGCTCGGCGAAGATATCGGCCAAACCGTGGGCTACCGCGTACGCATGGACACCCGTATCACCGCCAAGACCCGCGTGGAGATCGTCACCGAAGGCGTCTTCACCCGCATGCTGCTCGACGATCCCGAACTGACCGGCATCGCCGCAATCCTGTTCGACGAATTCCACGAACGCAGCCTCGATGGCGATCTGGGTCTCGCCCTCACCCTCGACGCTGCCGCCCTCCGCCCCGACCTGCGCGTCCTCGTCATGTCCGCCACCATCGATGGCGGAAAAGTCGCCACCCTCCTCGACAACGCCCCCATCATCGAAAGCCAGGGCCGCGCCTTCCCGGTCGAAACCCATTACGCCGAACCCGACCCGCTCCAACGCCTCGAAGATCAAGTCACCGCAGCCATCCTATCCGCCCTGCGCGACCACGAGGGCTCCGCCCTCGTCTTCCTCCCCGGCCAGGGCGAGATCACCCGCGTCGCCGAACGCCTCGCCGCCCGCGTCCCCGCCAATACCGACATCGCCCCCCTTTACGGCCAGCTCACCCCGGCCGAGCAAGACCGCGCCATCCGCCCCGCCGACTCCGGCCGTCGCAAAATCGTCCTCGCCACCTCCATTGCCGAAACCTCCCTCACCATCGACGGCGTCCGCATCGTCATCGATTCAGGCTTCCGCCGCGTCCCCGCCTACGAGCCCGCCACCGGCCTCTCGACCCTACAAACCCGCCGCGTCTCCCGCGCCGGCGCCGACCAGCGTCGCGGCCGCGCCGGCCGCACCAGTCCGGGCGTCGCCATCCGCCTCTGGAACGAAGGCCAAAATACCGCCCTAGACCTCTTCGACACCCCCGAAATCCTCTCCGCCGACCTGGCCGGTTTCGCCCTAGACCTGGCCGCCTGGGGCATCACCACCCCAAACGCCCTGCGCTTCCTCGATGCCCCATCCGCCCCCGCCTGGGCCGAAGCCACCGCGCTCCTGCAACGCCTCGACGCCATCGACGCAAGCGGCCGCCTCACCGCCGATGGGAAAGCCCTTGCCCGCCTGCCGCTCCACCCGCGCCTAGCCCATATGGTGGTCGCCGCCGCACCCGAAGACGATGCCCAAACCGCCGCCGAACTTGCCGTGCTGATCGGTGAACGCGGCCTGGGCGGCGACAGCACCGACCTCAGCCACCGCCTCGACCGTTTCCGCAGTGACCGCTCCAAACGCGCCAGTGATGCCCGTTCCATGGCCCAGCGCTGGGCCAAACTAGCCGGCGGCAAAGCGGGCGGCAATCTCCCCGCCGGCCATCACCTCGCCCGTGCCTTCCCCGACCGCATCGCCCAGGCCGCCGGCCCGCGCGGCAAATTCCGCCTCGCCAATGGCCGCCAGGCCAGTCTCGAGCAAACCGACGCCCTCGCCAGCGCCCCCTTCCTCGTCGTCACCGACATCACCGGCGCCGCTGCCACTGCCCGCATTCGCGCCGCTGCGCCCCTCTCCCGCGAAGACCTAGAAGCCCTCTTCGCCCACCACATCACGACCGAAACGACGCTGGCCTTCGACGAAGCCTCCGCGTCCGTCCGCGCCCGTCGCATAAGGCGCCTCGACGCCCTGCGCCTAGCCGATGAACCCGGCCCGGTCGAAGACCTGCAAACCGCCGCCCGACTCCTCGCCGAGGCCGCCATCAGGCGCGGCCCCGACGCCCTCCCCTGGTCTAAGGATCAAAAGGCCCTGCGCGCCCGCGCCAGCTTCCTGCACAATTCTATCGGCGCGCCCTGGCCCGACCTCTCCGCCACCGCCCTCGCCACCAATCCCGATTGGCTCGCCCCTCACCTGCTGGGCGAAACCCGCCTATCCGCCATCACTGCCGAACATCTCGGCGCCGCCCTCGACACACTTATGCCCTGGTCCGACCGCCAGCAGATCGACACGCTCCTGCCCAGCCATTTCGCCGCCCCCTCCGGCAGCCACCTCCCCATCGACTACGCCGCCGAAAACGGCCCGGCGCTGGAAATCCGCGTGCAGGAACTCTTCGGCCTCGACCGCCACCCGTCGATCGCCGGCGGCAAAATCCCCCTCCTCCTCATCCTCCTCTCCCCCGCCCACCGCCCCATCCAGACCACCAGAGACCTCCCCGGCTTCTGGCGCGGTAGCTGGAAAGACGTCGCCAAGGATTTGAAAGGCCGATACCCCCGCCATTTCTGGCCCGAAGACCCCATCAACGCTGCCGCCACAGCAAGGGCCAAACCAAGAGGCACGTGAGCCCCTTCTTCCCCTCGCCCCTTGAGGGAGAGGGACAGTAATTTCTTCGTCCAGAAGAAATTACAGGGTGAGGGGTCCCGCGCCCTCCCATGCCTTCAATGCTTATTGAAAAACCCTCATCCGCCCTTTGGGCATCTTCTCCCTCAAGGGAGAAGGGAAGAAAGCAAGCTGGAGGTTGCCACAGTTCCACCTGCCAGCCACCACAATATCCTCCTCCCACGACGTCATTCCCGCGCAGGCGGGAATCCACTCTTCCAACATCATCCATGGACCAAAGAATGGATTCCCGCCTGCGCGGGAATGACGTCGTGACAAATAAAAGGGCCCCGGAGCTCTCGCTCCAGGACCGTCAATCAATCGCAGGCCATGCCGGTCGAAATATCAATGGATTAGGCCGGCGAAAACTCCAGCGCCACCCCATTGATGCAATAGCGCAGCCCCGTCGGCGGCGGACCATCGGGGAACACATGCCCCAAATGGCTCCCACACGCCGCGCAATGCACTTCGGTCCGCACCATGCCATAGGAACGGTCGGTCGTCGTCTCCACCGCGCCCGGCAGCGGATCGTTGAAGCTCGGCCAGCCCGTGCCGCTTTCAAATTTCAGCGTCGATTCGAACAGCGGCGTATCGCAGCCGGCGCAGGAAAATACCCCCGCGCGCTTTTCATACAGCAGCGCGCAGCTACCCGGCTGCTCGGTGCCATGATTGCGCATCACCTGGTATTGTTCGGGCGTCAGCTTCTCCCGCCATTCCGCATCGGTACGGGTCACTTTGAAGGCATGGCTGTCCATGGCTCTTCCCCTTTTGTCTCAATGTCATTGAGCCCAGATATAGTATCTTCTTTGGTCCGCCGACACCCACCCGCCCCATCAAGGCGACGTGACATCCGAGAAATAGTTTATGACCATCATCCGCACCATCGAAGAGCTTGAAGCGCTCTATACGCCCGCCGCCGTCGCCGCCTCGACCGTCAAGGTGGCCCATGCCATGACCCCGCAATACCGGCGCCTGATCGAGGCCTCCCCCTTTGCCGCCCTCGCCACGGTGGGCCCCGAAGGCATCGACTGTTCCCCGCGCGGCGATCAGCCCGGCTTTGTGCGTATCCACGATGACCACACCCTGATGATGCCCGACCGGCGCGGCAATAACCGCATCGATTCGCTGCGCAATATCGTGCGCGATCCCCGCGTCGCCTTCCTCTTCCTGCTCCCCGGCTCGGGCACCACGTTCCGCGCCAATGGCCGCGCCCATCTCAGCACCGATCCCGATCTGCTGGAGAGCTTTGCCGTCGATGGCAAAGCGCCCCGCTCGGTCATCGTCATGGCGATCGACGAGCTCTATTTCCAATGCGCCCGCGCCATCATCCGCTCCGAATTGTGGAACCCGGCCCGCCACCTCGATCCCAAAACCCTGCCCACGCCCGGCGAAATCCTCGCCGCCATGACCGACAATCAGGTCGGCGGACAAGCCTATGACCAGGCCTGGCCCGAACGCGCCAAGCAGACCATGTGGTAGGGCATCGAGCGCTCCCCGACCACAATCGCGTCCCTCAGGCTACTCGCCGCACACACCGCGGTCCGCGCCCTCCATGACTGTCACCACGCGGTCATGCATATTCTCTACGAGCACCGCCAAACCGACCAAAAAGGGCCAAGAGAATGACGCTGAAATTTGTGGTGATGAGCGACCTCCATCTGCTGCCGGATGGCGAGCTGTCGCTGACGCTCGATACCGCCGACCGCCTGGAGCGCGCCGTGGATGCCGTGGTGGCCCGCTATGGCGATGCCGATTTCTGCGTCCTGGCCGGCGACCTGGCCGATACCGGCAATCCGGCCGCATACGAACGCCTCAAATCCATCATCGCGCGCCTGCCCATCCCGGTTCACATCACCCTGGGCAACCACGACGATCGGCCCACTTTCCTCAATGCCTTCGGCGCCCATTTCGCCGCCGAAACCGGCAAGATCGACAAGGTCATCGATATCAAGGGCTACCGCGTCATCCTGCTCGATTCGTCCGAGCCGGGCCGGGTCGATGGCGTGCTGGAAGCCGCCCAGATCGAATGGCTGGTGGCGCGGCTGGCCGAAGCGGCGGATCGCCCGGTCATCGTCATTCTCCACCACAATGCCAATGCGCTTCATATCCACGCCGATACGATCCGCATTCTCGAGCCCGATGCCTTCGTCGCCGCCCTCAAGACTCATCCCGATATCCGCCAGGTCATTGCCGGCCACGTCCACCTCACCTCCACGGCCATCTGGCATGGCCTGCCCTTCACCACCCTGGCCGGCGGCCATTATTCGGTGAGTTTCGAGGTCGACCGCCCCGAGGCGCCACTGCGCCGCATCAGCGGCCCCGGCCAGATGGCCGTCGTCGTCGGCACGCCCGACCGCACCACCGTCCTGTTCGACGATTTCATCGACGGCAATGCCGATATCGACACCATCCGGGAATAAACGGAGCCAGCCCGGGCCTTCCGTTCCATCATCGCCACCCGGCTTGCCCGGGTGGTCCATCCCGGGTGCAGATTCCAGCGCACTTTCCACAAAGCCGAAACTTAGCCTCTTGACCCCCAAAGGGGTTTTGTGGTCTATCCGCGCCACTGGATCGGACTAGCGCTGATCCACCCGGAGAGATGGGCGTATAGCTCAGCGGGAGAGCACTACGTTGACATCGTAGGGGTCACAAGTTCGATCCTTGTTACGCCCACCATCTCTTCACTTTCGCCTTGCGGCGATGGGAGTATAGCTCAGCGGGAGAGCATTCGCTTCACACGCGAAGGGTCACAAGTTCAATCCTTGTTACTCCCACCATTTTCTCTTTTTGTTGCCCGGCCAAAGTGGCAAGAAAACGCCGCTAGTCCGCAGCGTGGTTGTACATTCCTGCAAAGGAAAATCCCCGCCGGGGCGGGGATGTTGTAGCCTCTACGCTTGGCCTCAGGCCGCCAGCAACCGCTCGACCTCGTTCACCAGGTCCTTGAGATGAAACGGCTTGCTCAGCACCGAGGCATCCTTAGGCGCGTCGCTGTCCGGGTTCAGCGCCACGGCGGCAAAGCCGGTGATGAACATCACCTTCAAGTCAGGGTCCAGTTCCGTCGCCCGCCGCGCCAGCTCGATTCCGTCCATTTCCGGCATCACGATATCGCTGAGCAACAACGCAAATGGCTCCTCGCGCAGTCGTTCATAGGCCGATAAGCCATTGTCAAAGCTCACCACTTCATAGCCGGCATTCTTGAGCGCACGCGTCAGGAACTGGCGCATGTCGTTATCATCTTCGGCGAGCAGGATTCGCTTCATCAATCTCTCCGGCCACACGGCTCGAGCAGGCTTTTGGTCTGGGCGGATCTTTGGATAGCACCTTTACGGCGAATCCGCGCCTGCTCATAAAATACGGAGCGATGTTTAAGCGAGTTTTGCACATTGGCAACCTCAGCCAATTTCACTTCGCAATTTTGCGACAATCTGGACAATTTCCCGCCAAACCGCCAAACTGGTGCAAATCACTGCTGCGCCCGGTTTTTGGGCCAGCCATAAGGGGGAGGCAGAGTGCGGTCCGACTATTGGGATCAGCCGGCGTTTGAGACCATCCGTCCACGGCGGCTGGTGGCTCCACTGGTGTTCAACTCCGCCCATTCCGGCCGCGTCTATCCCGACCGCTTCCTGGCCATGACCCGGCTCGACCACCTCTCCATCCGCCAGTCCGAGGATGCCTGGGTCGACGAACTCTTTGCCCGCGCGCCCCATCTGGGCGCCCCCATGCTGCGGGCGCATTTCCCCCGGGCCTATCTCGACGTCAATCGCGAACCCTGGGAACTCGATCCCGCCATGTTCGTCGAGCCCCTGTCGGATCGCTTCAACACCACCTCGCCCCGCGTCGCCGCGGGCCTGGGTACGCTGGCGCGCGTGGTGGCCGAGAACAAGCCCATCTATCGCGACCGGCTGACGCTCGATGATGCGCGCATGCGCATCGAAGGCATCTACCATCCCTATCATTCAGCCCTGCAAAAGCTGCTGAGCGAAGCTATCGCCGCCTTTGGCGTGGCCATATTGATCGATTGCCACTCCATGCCGCGCATCACCCGCAGCGCCGAACGCGCCGCGCCCGATATCGTCCTGGGGGACCGCTATGGCACCACCTGCGCGCCGGGCCTGGTCGATCTGGTCGAAACCATCTTTGCCGGCGCCGGCCTCAAGGTCGCCCGCAACCGCCCCTATGCCGGGGGCTTTGCCACCCGCTCCTATGGCCGCCCGCAGCATGGCGTCCATGCTCTCCAGATCGAGATCAGCCGCCACCTCTATATGAATGAGGTAACCCTGGCCAAAAACGAAGGCTTCGACGCCACCAAGGCCCTGGTCGAACGGCTCATCCTCTCCCTGATCGGCCTCGATCTCGTCGCCCTGGCCGGCCCCCCGCCCCAACCGGAAAAAGAAGCCGCCGAATAGGCTTTGCCGCGCCAGCGGAGACCCCTGTTTGCTTCCTCTTTCCACAATGCTACTGAGCCCCCAGTAGACCTCATGGTGAGCTTGTCGAACCAGGAGGTCGTGGCACGTTTTCCCGGACCTCCCATGACCCTCGACCTCGCCAAAATCGAACAAACCCTGCTCGCTGCCGCCGAGGCCGCCGCGACGCGCACCCTGCCCCTGTTCCGCACGCCGCTGGCCATCGACAACAAGCTGGCCGAAGGCTTCGACCCCGTCACCGAGGCCGATAAATCGGCCGAAACCGCCATCCGCGCCGTCATCGCCGAGACCTTCCCCGATCATGCGATCATCGGCGAGGAATGGGGCACGACCGGCAACAGCCAATATTCCTGGATCATCGACCCGGTCGATGGCACCCGCGCCTTCATTTCCGGCGCCCCCGTCTGGGGCACGCTGATCGGCTTTGCCCATAATGGCGTCGCCATTGCCGGCCTCATGAGCCAGCCCTTTATCGGGGAAACCTTCCTCGCCGTGCCCGGCCGCGCCACCTATCGCCGCGCGGGCGAAACCCAGCCCATCAGCACCAGCGGTCAGACCGAGCTGGCCCCCGCCCGGGTCTTTACCACGACGCCCTCCCTGTTCCGCACGCCCGAGCTCATGGCCAAGTGGAAAGCCGTCGAATCCGCCACGCGCCTCCAGCGTTTCGGCATGGATTGCTACGGCTATGCCCTGCTCGCCGCCGGCCATGCCGACCTCGTCATCGAGCCCTTCCTCAACACCTACGACATCGCCGCTTTGGTGCCGATCATTCGCGAAGCCGGCGGCGCCATTGCCTGCTGGGACGGCACCGAACCCACCGGCGGCGGCGACGTGGTAGCCGCGGCGACACCCGAACTGCTGCAAAAAGCGCTGGAACTGATCAACGCGGTGTAGGGGCACGACCTCAACGTGGAGGCGCCATCTCGCGGAAGTGGCAACATGCCGCCAAACACTCGATGTCACCCTCCCCTTGATGGGGAGGGCCAGGGAGGGGTGGAGGGGGGCCCCAATCTCAGCGCGACGACCCAGACCTAAACCGTCAGATCCGTAATAAACGCATCAAACGCCGCCAAAACCTGCCCGCGGATCGCGTCGTTCTCCATGAACAATTCATGCCGCGCCCCGCCCACCATCAAATGGTGCCCGGTGCGCATCCTCAGCCCCAGCCGCTCGATCGCTGCTGTCGACACCACCTCGTCGCGCGCCGCCGCCAGCATCAGCACCGGAATCTTGATGCGTCCGGGAAAATCGTCCCGCCCCGCCTCGGCCATGGCCCCAAAAGCCGCCGCCGCCCAGCGGATAGTGGGCGATCCCGTCTCCAGCCCCGGCTGGGCCTTCAGCACATCCACCATCCGCATATAACGCACCATGTCCGAGGTCAGCGGATTGCCCGGAAAGGTCAGGTCCGAGGCCGGCTTGTCGGCCCGCCGCCGCACCGGCACCTGCCCCAGCCCCAGAAAACTCAGCGTCTCGGTCACCCGCGCCATGCCGGTCATGCCAAGCGGCTGCCGGTCCAGCGCCAGCATGGGAGCCGACAGGAACATGCGCTCGAACATCATGCGGTCGCGCGTGCCGGCATTGAGGCAGGCGAGCCCTCCCATGGAATGGCCCACCAGATAATAAGGCCCTGGGCAATCGGGCAGCACAATCTGTCCGTAAAAGCTCTTGAGGTCGGTCCAGTAATCCTCGAACCGGTCGACATAGCCCAGGCTCTTATTGCCGATCAGCCGGTCCGAGCCGCCCTGCCCGCGCCAGTCGAACGTCGCCACGGCAAAGCCGCGCTTGCGAAAATCGGCGACCGTCTCGAAATATTTCTCGATGAATTCTGCCCGCCCCTGCACGAGGCAGATCGTGCCCCGCGGCGCGCCCTGCCCCTTGGGCCAGATCGCATAGCGCAGCCTCACCTTGTCGCTGGTCGAAAAATAGCCCGCCCGCACGCCTTCGGGCACCGGATTGGACGCAATATTGACCAGTTCGGGTCCATCGGGATCAACGATTATGGTCATGCGGGCTCAATTCGCTTGGGAGGTCACTGGCCTGCCATTCTACGCGGAAAACCTATGGGAAGCGTTAGTGTCCCTGGAAGCTTCCTTTTGGCGACTTCAAGCGCACCCGAACTACCCCCTCCATCGTCATTGCCCGGCTTGTCCGGGCAATCCATTCTGCCGCACCCGTTGAAAGATGGATCACCCGGACAAGCCGGGTGATGACGATAACGGAGAGATCGCGGGAAATTCCAACCCACATTCCCGCGAAAGCGGGAACCTCCGTTTTCTGTTGCCGCAGAAAGGCAAACAGCAAAAAGCCAGTGTCTGGTGGGGACACTGGCTTCTTGTTTAGGGTGCGGCCCATGCGGGGGGCGGATGATGGGCCGCGGGGCGTATCGGGATGTCTCCCAGACACGAGAATGGGTTTACGCCCCTCTGCCTGAACCAATCCGGACATGGCCGTTCATTTTCGGTTCATAATTCATTCAGCTTCGCCAGCCTTGAACCGCGCCCCACGCTCCCTACATCTTGTTGGCCCGCCGGATTTCCGGGGGCCCCGACCTACCCATTCCGCGTTCGCCTAATGCTGGGGACGCTTCATGCAGACCACCGGGAAACCCACGTTGCTCACAGGAGAATGTGACATGCAGACCATCGATTTTTCCCCCTTCTATCGTTCGACCGTCGGCTTCGACCGGCTGTTCAATCGCCTCGACACCCTGAGCGGCCAGGAAGCCAAAACCTACCCGCCCTATAATATCGAGCGCACCGGCGAAGATGCCTACCGCATTTCCATCGCCGTTGCCGGTTTCTCCAATGGCGATATCGCCATCGAAACCAAGGAAAACAGCCTCGTGGTCAAGGGCGCCAAGCCCCAGGAGAGCGCCGAGAAGGCCCGTGAATTCCTCCATCGCGGCATTGCCGAGCGCGCTTTCGAGCTGCGCTTCCAGCTGGCCGATTATGTCGAGGTTCAGGGCGCCACGCTCGAAAACGGCCTCCTCCATCTCGAACTGAAGCGCGAATTGCCCGAAAGCAAAAAGCCGCGCCAGATCGCGATCAATGGTGCTACTGCCACCATCGAGGACAAGTCCGTCAACTAACCCTGTCTCCTCCCGAGACGAGAGAAGGCGCGGTCCGCAAGGGCCGCGCTTTTTTGTTGGGATACCCCCTCCTAGCCTCCCCCTGATAGGGGGAGGAACCGTCTGGTGCTTAAAGCTCGATCGAGTCCAAGAGTGGAGCGATCCCTCCCCCTATCAGGGGGAGGCTAGGAGGGGGTACTCCGATGCCCGAACAATTCACCCCCCAACGGAACCCGGCACCCCACCCCCTAGTTGAAGCAGCGAGCCTCTTCCTCAAGGATCCAAGCAATGAAAACGCCCGCCATCAAGCTCTCCTCCAGCAATGCCAAATCCGCCGTCATCGACATCCTCAACGGACGCCTCGCCGACGCCATCGATCTGGCGCTGATCACCAAACAGGCGCATTGGAACCTCAAGGGCCCCAATTTCATCGCCGTCCATGAAATGCTCGATCCCATGCGCGCCGCCATCGACACCCATGCCGATACCATTGCCGAACGTGTCGCCCAGCTTGACGGCATCGCCCTGGGCACCAGCCAGATCGTCGCCAAAGCAACCAGGCTCGATCCCTATCCCACCGATATCCGCAAGTCGTCCGACCACCTGGCCGCCCTGGCCGAACGCTATGCGGCCCTCGCCAACCAGGTCCGCAAGGATATCGACGCCACCGCCGAAGCAGGCGACGCCGACGCCGCCGACATCCTCACCGCCTTCTCCCGCGACCTCGACAAGAACCTCTGGTTCATCAAGTCGCATCTGGAATAGGCGGAGAAAAGCGCTGGAAGCAGCTACAGTCGCCGCAGCTACCCCCACGCCCGATCGCCTTCCTCGGGCTTGACCCGAGGACCATTCGCCGCTTGCGCCGCATCGAGAGCGCCCCTCGGGTCAAGCCCGAGGGAAGCGGCTGTGGGTAAAAGCAAATGGATCCAAAGCACCGCGATCTGCAGCATCTCCCCAAGACACATCTAAGCGCGACGGACCTCCCACCTTTACGTCAAAGCCACCACGCCCTACTTTCCCGCCAAAACCAAGCGGGGCTCCCATGGCCGGAACGTTCCACCACTATTTCGAAGGCTGGCAGAAATATGCCGACAACGCCGCCGGCCGGCCGCCCCGCCCCCTATTGGTCGATGCCCTGCAGCTGATTTCCGCCCGCGACGCCGCCATTGATCTCGGCGCCGGCGCGCTGACCGATAGCCAATATCTGCTTGAACAAGGCTTTGCCTCGGTAACCGCCCTCGATTCGGCTCCCGTCGCCCAGGCCACGGCCGATACCTTCCCCGCCACCCGCTTCCGCTATGCCATCTCGACCTTCGAGGCCTTTGCTTTCCCGACTGCCGCTTATGACGTGGTCAATGCGCAATATGCCCTGCCCTTCATCGAGCCCGCCCATTTTCCCCGCGTCTTCGCCGCCATCCGCGCTTCGCTCAAGCCCGGCGGCCTGCTTGTCGGCCAGCTCTTTGGCGATCGCGACACCTGGGCCGGCAGCCCCGGCATGAATTTTCACACCGAGACATCGGCTCGTGCTCTCCTTGCCGATCTGACCCTGCTGCGCTTCGACGTCGAAGACGATGCCAATAGCAAGACCATGTCCGGCAGGCCTAAACACTGGCACGCCTTCCACATCATCGCCCGACGCTAGACTACGGAGACCAGCACCTTGCCTCACGAAATCGTCGGCCATGCCATCGTCTCCGCTGACGGCAAGATTGCCACCGCTGATGGGGACATGCCGGCCGAACTGCGCAATGATCTCGATTTCCAGCGCTTCCAGAGCCATCTCGACCGCGCCAATCTGGTGGTTGTCGGCCGCCAGGGGCATGAGCGGCACCCCAATCCCGGCCGCAAACGGCTCGTCGCCACGACCTCGGTACACGACCTCTCGCCCGATCCGGCCGACAAGCACGCCCATTTCTGGAACCCGTCCGGCCTGTCCTTCGAATCGGCGCTCGCCGCGCTCGGCGTTCCCGCCGATGGCAATGTCGCCATTACCGGGGTCTTCGATCTCTTCCGCGAACGCTTCACCGCCTTCGATCTGGCCGAATCCAATATCGTGCTGATCCGCGATGGCCAGCCCTGTTTCAGCACCGGCCACCCCCGGCTGGTCCTGGCCGATTGTGGACTTTTCCCCGTCAGTTTCGAGCCGCTGGACCCCCAGGCCAATGTCACCCTCACCCGCTGGCGGCGGCTCTCCGGCAGCGATCTCCTATGATTTCCTATAGGCTAATGGGAAATCTCCTATAGGACTTTTGCAAATCCGCTTGCAGCCAGTTTGGAATTATGCAAATGTGACCTTGTTAGGGCAGCACGACTGTCCTATCTGACGCGTCGCCCCGCTCTCCGCGGTCAGCACGCACGCTGGTCCGGCTGGCCCGCTATGCATTAGCGGAAACGGATAGGCGGAGCTAAGATCGAACGGCAGGACTTCGGTTCAGGCCGAGCCGAAAGGCGATGTTTGTGAGAACCGGAGCGGAGCGTACATGAGTACGTGAGCACCGGAAGCGCAGCAAACATTGACTTGCAGGCCGGCATCAACCGAAGGACAACGTTCGGAGGCTCGAAGTTGAGCGGCCATTTGGATGCAGTGCCGCTCCCCACGCATGGACGTATTTGCGAATGCGAGCCGTACTGTTGTAGTACGACCCGCCTGAACACTGCGCCCACCAGAGGACGAGACCGCATCCGCCCGCCGTTACCGGCACCATCAGGATGCACACGACATAGCAACATAGGCCCGGCAACGGGCTCGATCATTGAGCGAGGAACACGATATGGCACACGCGCGGAACGGACAAACATCTCCGGTCACCACCAAAGCCACCAATCGTAAAACTCTGATCGAGCATGGCCGTCGCGTCACTGGCCGGCCTGAGGCCCAGGGTCTCTATGATCCCGCCAATGAGCATGATGCCTGCGGCATCGGCATGATCGCCAATATCAAGAACAAGCCCAGCCACGAAGTGGTCGAAAAGGGTCTCGAAATCCTCGAGAACCTGGAACACCGCGGCGCCGTGGGTGCCGATCCCTTGATGGGCGACGGCGCCGGCATTCTGGTGCAGACCCCGCACGCCTTCTTCACGCAGGTGATGGGCTTCCCCCTGCCCGAAAAGCACCACTATGCCGTGGCCATGCTGTTCTATCCCAACATCACCGAGCTGCGCGACAAGTGCGCCGATGCCGTGCGGGGCGTCCTGGCCCGCGAAGGCCTGACCCTGCTGGGCGAACGCGTTGTCCCCACCGACAATTCCAAGCTCTCCGAAGGCGTCATCGCCACCCAGCCCATCATCGAGCAGATGGTCATCGCCCGCCCCGCCGGTCTCACGCTGGACGAGTTCGAGCGCAAGCTGCTGATCGTGCGCAAGGTGATCTCCAACACCGTCTATGCCGCCATCCCCGAAAGCGATAGCGACAACGGCTTCTATGTTGTGTCCATGTCCGCCCGCACGCTGGTCTATAAGGGCATGTTCCTCGCCTACCAGCTCAAGGCCTTCTTCCCGGACCTCAGCGACGAGCGCTTTGAATCCGCCATTGCCCTGGTGCATCAGCGCTTTTCGACCAACACCTTCCCAAGCTGGAAGCTGGCCCACCCCTATCGCATGACCACCCATAATGGTGAGATCAACACCATAAGGGGCAACGTCAACTGGATGGCCGCCCGCCAGGCGTCGGTGTCTTCGCCCCTGTTCGGCGACGACATCACCAAGATCTGGCCCATTTCCTATGAAGGCCAGTCCGACACGGCCTGCTTTGACAACGCGCTCGAATTCCTCGTGCGCGGCGGCTATTCCCTGCCCCACGCGGCCATGATGCTGATCCCCGAAGCCTGGGCCGGCAACCCGTTGATGGACGACACGCGGCGCGCCTTCTACGAATATCACGCGGCCCTGATGGAGCCATGGGACGGCCCCGCCGCCATGTCGCTATCGGACGGCCGCTATGTCGTCGCCACGCTGGACCGCAACGGCCTGCGCCCCGCCCGCTACCTTGTCACCAAGGAAGGCCATGTCGTCCTGGCGTCGGAATCCGGCGTGCTCGATATTCCGGACGAGGACATCGTCGAACGCTGGCGCCTGCAGCCCGGCCGCATGCTGCTGATCGACCTTGAAGAAGGCCGCATCATCTCCGACGACGAGATCAAGCGCACCCTGGCCACCAAAAACCCCTATGCCGAATGGCTCGCCCGCAGCCAGATCGTGCTCGAAGACCTGCCCGAGACCGAGCCCAAGGCTCCGGTCACCTCGGAATCCTTGCTCGATCGCATGCAGGCCTTTGGTTACACCCAGGAAGACATCAAGCTGTTGATGGCCCCCATGGCCACCACCGGCCAGGAAGCCGTTGGCTCGATGGGTACCGATACGCCCATCTCGGCGCTGAGCGACAAGTCGAAGCTCCTCTACACCTATTTCAAGCAGAACTTCGCCCAGGTCACCAATCCGCCCATCGATCCGATCCGCGAGGAATCGGTGATGAGCCTCGTCAGCTTCATCGGCCCGCGCCCCAACATCTTTGATCTCGAAGGCGTGTCCCACCAGAAGCGGCTCGAAGTGCGCCAACCCATTTTGACCAATGAGGATCTCGAAAAGATCCGCGCCATTGGCGACATGGACACCAACCAGTTCAAGACCAAGACCATCGACATCACCTATCCCGCCGATATGGGCGCGGTGGGCATGGAAGCGGCCATCTCGGCCATTTGCGAGCTTGCCGAAACCGCCGTGCGCGGCGAATATAACATCATCATCCTCTCCGACCGCCTGGTCGCTGCCGACCGCGTCGCCATTCCGGCGCTGCTGGCCACGGCGGCCGTCCATCACCACCTGATCCGCAAGGGCCTGCGCACCTCTTCGGGCCTCGTTGTCGAAACCGGCGAAGCCCGCGAAATGCACCATTTCGCCATGCTGGCCGGCTATGGCGCCGAAGCCATCAACCCTTATCTCGCCTTTGAAGCGCTTGCCGCTTTGCAAGCCGAGGGCGAATTCCCCGCCGAAGTCGATGCGCAGGAAGTGGTCTATCGCTACATCAAGTCCGTGGGTAAGGGCCTGCTCAAGGTCATGTCCAAGATGGGCATTTCCACCTACCAGTCCTATTGCGGCGCGCAGATTTTCGACGCGGTCGGCCTCAAGACCGATTTCGTCAAGCGCTTCTTCTTCGGCACCGCCACCTCCATTGAAGGCGTTGGCCTCTCCGAAGTCGCCGAGGAAACCGTGCGCCGCCACCGCGACGCCTTTGGCGACGATGTGGTGCTGCGCAAGGCGCTCGATGTGGGCGGGGAATATATGTACCGCATCCGCGGCGAAAAGCATGCCTGGAGCCCCGACGTCGTCGCCGATCTCCAGCACGCCGTCCGCACCAAGGATGAATCGCCCGAAACCGCGCAGGACCGCTATAACAGCTTTGCCGAACGCGTGAACTCCGGCGAAAACGGCTATCTCGCCATTCGCAACCTGTTCGACATCAAGCCGCTCGGCGCCCCCGTGGCCCTCGACGAAGTCGAACCGGCCGTCGATATCGTCAAGCGTTTCGTCACCGGCGCCATGTCCTTCGGCTCGATTTCGCGCGAAGCCCACACCACCCTCGCCCAGGCGATGAACCGCATTGGCGGCAAGTCCAATACCGGCGAAGGCGGCGAGGAGCCCGATCGCTATAAGCCCCTGCCCGATGGCAGCCAAAACCCGCTCCGCTCTGCCATCAAGCAGATCGCCTCGGGCCGCTTCGGCGTCACCACCGAATATCTGGTCAATGCCGATGCGCTGCAGATCAAGGTCGCGCAGGGCGCCAAGCCCGGCGAAGGCGGCCAATTGCCCGGCCACAAGGTCGATTGGATCGTCGCCAAGACGCGCCATTCCACCCCCGGCGTGGGCCTCATCAGCCCGCCGCCGCACCACGATATCTATTCCATCGAAGATCTCGCCCAGCTCATTTACGATCTCAAGAACGTCAATGAACAAGCCGATATCTCGGTCAAGCTGGTTTCCGAAGTCGGCGTCGGCACTGTTGCCGCCGGCGTCGCGAAGGCCCGCGCCGATCACATCACCGTCTCCGGCTATGATGGTGGCACCGGCGCGTCCCCGCTGACCTCGCTCAAGCATGCCGGCGGCCCGTGGGAAATCGGCCTCGCCGAAACCCACCAGACCCTGGTGCTGAACCGCCTGCGCAGCCGCGTCGTCCTGCAGGTCGATGGCGGCCTCAAGACCGGCCGTGACGTCCTCATCGGCGCCCTGCTTGGCGCCGACGAATTCGGCTTCTCGACCGCGCCATTGATCGCGGCCGGCTGCATCATGATGCGCAAGTGCCATCTCAACACCTGCCCGGTTGGCGTCGCCACCCAGGACCCGGTGCTGCGCAAGCGCTTCAAGGGCACGCCCGAACACGTCATCAACTACTTCTTCTTCATCGCCGAAGAGCTGCGTGGCCTGTTGGCCGAGCTGGGCGCCAAGACGCTGAACGAATTGGTCGGCCGCTCCGACCTGCTCGATCAGAAGCGCCTCAAGGACCATTGGAAGAGCGAAGGTGTCGATTTCACCAAGCTGTTCTACAAGCCCGAGGCCATTGGCGGGGATACCCTGTTCCATTCCGAATTCCAGAACCACCATCTGGAAGCCGTGCTCGATCGCAAGCTGATCGAGCTGGCCCAGCCGGCTCTGGACACTGGCACCGCCGTCCAGTTCGAGCTGCCCATCCGCAGCCGCGACCGCTCGGCCGGCGCCATGCTGTCGGGCGCCCTGGCCCGCAAGTATGGACATGAAGGCCTGCCGGACGACACTATTTCGATCAAGCTGACCGGCACTGCCGGCCAGGCCTTCGGCGCCTTCCTCGCCCGTGGCATTTCCATCGATATGGTGGGCGACGCCAATGACTATGTCGGCAAGGGCCTTTCCGGCGGCCGCATCGTCGTGCGCCCCTCCGACAAGGT
The DNA here is from genome assembly GCF_030159855.1 of Devosia yakushimensis. NCBI lineage: Bacteria > Pseudomonadati > Pseudomonadota > Alphaproteobacteria > Hyphomicrobiales > Devosiaceae > Devosia > Devosia yakushimensis. The sequence continues at coordinate 257,664 of NZ_BSNG01000003.1, forward strand.
CACCTTCGTCCCCGAAAAGTCGATCATCGTCGGCAATACCGTGCTCTACGGCGCCATTGCGGGCGAAGCCTATTTCCGCGGCGTCGCCGGGGAACGCTTCGCCGTCCGCAATTCCGGCGCCATCGCGGTGGTCGAAGGCACCGGCGATCATGGCTGCGAATATATGACCGGCGGTGTCGTCGTCGTCATCGGCTCCACCGGCCGCAATTTCGCGGCCGGCATGAGTGGCGGCGTCGCCTATGTGCTCGATGAAGACGAGACCTTCCGCGACCGCTGTAACCTGGCCATGGTCGATCTCGAACCGGTGCAGGAAGAAGAAGAACTGATGCAGCAGCTCCACCATCACGGTGGGGATCTCGAATGGCATGGCCGCGTCGACATCTCAGGCGACATGACCCGCCATGACGATGAGCGCCTGCACCAGCTCATCTCCAACCACCTGCACTATACCGGCTCCACCCGCGCCAAGTTCATCCTCGACAACTGGGTCGAGATGCGTCCGAAATTCGTCAAGGTGATGCCGGTCGAATACCGCCGCGCCATCCGCGAAATGGAAAAAAAGCGCGCGGCAGGCGGCCTTGGCATGGCGGCGGCGGAATAATGCTGACGCTCTATGGCAACCTTGGGTCCGGCAACGTCCTCAAGGTCAAGTATATTGCCGATGCCACCGGCACGCCCTTCGTCCTGCACGAGATCGCGTCGCGCTCCGGCGCGACTGCGACGCCTGAATTTTTGAAGCTCAATCCGGCGGGCCAGATGCCGGTCGTCGTCCTCGACGATGGTCGTCCCCTGGCCCAGTCCAACGCCATCCTGCGCTATCTGGCCCGGGGCACGCGTTTCCTGCCCGAGGATGCCTATCAGGCCGCCAAGGTGGACGAATGGCTGTTCTGGGAGCAGTACAGCCATGAGCCGACCGTGGCGGTTGCCCGGGCCCGCGTCGTCTATGATGGCCAGAGCTTTGCCGAACTGGACCCCGCGCTCGTGACGCGCGGCAACAAGGCGCTCGACCTGATGGAAGTGGCCTTGACGGGCCGCACCTTCCTCGTCGGCGAGACCATGACCATCGCCGATATCGCGCTCCTGGCCTATACGCGCCAGGCGCCGCAGGGCGGTTTCGATCTCAATGGGCGGCCCGCGCTTCTGCGCTGGATTGCCGCCTGCGAACAAGAACTCGGACTACCTGCCTTCTCGGCAGCAGCACATTAGGAGGAAAGCATGGGTAAGGTAACAGGCTTTCTCGAGATCGAGCGCGAAGAATCCCGCTACGAACCGGCATCCGACCGCATCCGTCACTTTGGCGAATTCACCATTCCCATGTCCGAGGGCCGGGTCACCGATCAGGCCGCCCGCTGCATGGATTGCGGCATTCCCTTCTGCCATGGCGATACCGGCTGCCCGGTCAACAACCAGATCCCGGACTGGAACGACCTCGTCTATAATGGCGATTGGGAAGAGGCTGCGCGCAACCTCCACTCCACCAACAATTTCCCCGAATTCACCGGCCGCATCTGCCCCGCCCCCTGCGAGGAAGCCTGCACGCTGAACCTGGAAGATACCCCCGTCGCCATCAAGACGGTCGAGCAGGCCATTGCCGATAAGGCCATCCGCTCCGGCTGGATCAAGCCGCAGGTCAACACTGCCAAGACCGGCAAGTCGGTCGGCATTGTCGGCTCCGGTCCCGCCGGTTTGGCCGCTGCCCAGCAACTGGCCCGCGCCGGTCACGATGTTCATCTCTATGAACGCGAACCCAAGGCCGGCGGGCTGATGCGCTATGGCATTCCCGACTTCAAGATGGAGAAGGACCATATCGACTTCCGCGTCGAGCAGATGGAAGCCGAGGGCGTCACCTTCCACTATGGCGTCAATGTCGGGGTCAACACGCCCCTGTCCGATCTCCAGGCCCGCCATGACGCCGTGCTGCTCTGCGGTGGCTCGGAAAAGCCGCGTGATGTCGATGCCGAAGGCACCCATCTCAATGGCGTCCACTTCGCCATGCCCTTCCTCGTGCAGCAGAACCGGCGCCTGGGCGGCGAGGATGTCAGCAACGAGCTCCAGCTCACCGCTGCCGGCAAGCATGTCGTGGTCGTGGGTGGTGGCGATACCGCAAGTGACTGTGTCGGCACGTCTTTCCGCCAGGGCGCCATTGCCGTCACCCAGCTCGACGTCCGCCCCCAGCCACCCGAGCTGGAGAACAAGCTGACCAATTGGCCCAATTGGGCGGTCAAGATGCGCACCTCCTCCTCCCAGGCCGAAGGCGCTATCCGCGAATTCGCCGCCGGCACCATGAAGATCGTCGGCAATGCCAAGGGTCAGGTCATCGGCGTCGAATGCGCCCGCGTCGATCGCAAGCGTCAGCCCATCCCCGGCACCGAGTTTTTGATCAAGGCGGATATCGTCCTGCTTGCCATCGGCTTCGCCTCGCCCATCCACGAAGGCATGCTGACCGAACTCGGCGCCCAGTTCGACAAGCGCGGCAATCTCTTCGCCGATACCCTGAGCTACAAGACCACCGTCCCCAAGGTCTACGCCGCCGGCGACATGCGCCGCGGCCAGTCCCTGGTCGTCTGGGCCATCCGCGAAGGCCGCCAGGCCGCCCGCTCCATCGACTTCGACCTCATGGGCAAAACCGACCTGCCGCGCTAACCGGCACTACGGCCCGAAAGCCCCAATCGGCACCTCCCCCTTGATGGGGGAGGCTGGGAGGGGGTGGAGGAGAGCCCCGATATCGAGGTCCTGCCCCCTTTCAGAACCCGCAAAGCAATTGCGTGGCTTTCACCGCCCGCCTGCATTCTCGACGCCACTCGCCGCCGGGTCGATCCCGACGCCAAACGCGTCGACCCGCCCCACCGGCGCGGACACCAGCTGGTCCAGCGTAAAGCCCGGTCCCGCCGCCCCGCCACTGGCGGTCAGCAGTTCCCCGGCCCGCTGCGGCGCCCGGCTCAGCGGGATCACCGCGCCCGCCACTTCCAATAGCCGCACCTGCCCGATCCCCTGATAGGGCGGCCGCAACATGGCCGCGGCATCAGTGCCCAGCAGCGGATCGCTCACCGCCACGCTGACCCCGCTGCCGCGATAGAAGGTGCGGATCGTCTGGCTGAGATAAAAGGCCAGCTTGTCCGACCCGGCCGCCGAAAAATGGATGCCATCATCCTTGCGCATCAGCGCATTCTGCCCGCTGACATCGGGGCCATAGGACGAATATTTGCCGTCCTCGCCCAGAAATCTCTCATAGATATCAAGGAATTCGGCGCCGCCTGAGAAACTTGCCAGTTTCTGGATATTGCTGATCTGGGTCATCGCCGTCGAGTAATCGCCCTTGGCCATGGGCGGCAAACCCACCCAGATCACCGGCTTCCGCGCCGCCCGCAACTGCCCCAGAAAATCGGCAATCCGCGCCTGGTAGGCCGTGTTCCACGGCTCGCTCAGCGCCTTGTAGGAGCCGATATCCTGCCGGTCATTGATGCCGATAATAACCACGGCCAGATCGAAGCTGTCGGCGGCGATCTGCTCGCCAATGGTCTTGTCCCAGTCGAAATAATCGTCGCGCACAAAGCCCGAAGAGCCCACGCCCTGCCCGATCACGACGAGATTGGGGTCCTCGGCATAAAAGCGCTCCAGCGCCTTGGCCAGGTCCACCGCCAGCGAATCCCCGAACACGGCCAGTCGCGTCGCACCCTCGGCCTTTTCGATCTGCGGCTTTGGCGGCGGCAGGCTGGCCCGTGGCGCCGGTTGCTGGCGGGGCTGTTGCCGCGGCTGCTGGCGGGGCTGTTCCACCGGCGCCTGCTGCTGATCGTCGCCAAACAGCAGGTCGAACAGCGTGCGCCGCCGCTGCTGCTGGGCCACCAGCAGCGTCTCGTGCTGGGCAAAGGCCGGCGCCACGTCGATAAAGACGAAAAGCCCCACCACGATTGCCAGAACAAGCCGGTTCATCTCAGTCCCACCAATTGTCCCTGCCGTCTTACCAAAGCCGGGTGGCAAAACCATGCCACTCGCCCCAATGTTACCGCGTCGCGGCCGCCAGCGCCTCATAGGAGGCCCGAGTGATAAAGCCATCGGCCACCTGGCCCTGGGCTGCCTGGAACCGGGCATAGGCGGCCTGGCTGATCGGTCCGATCCGCCCATCCACCGCGCCCTGATAAAGTCCCAGATCGATCAGCGCCTGCTGGATAGCCTTGCGCTGCGCCAGGTTGGGAAAGGCCGTGCCGCGCGGCCAATCCTGCGCAAAACCTCCGCCGCCCTTGAGCCGGTCGGTCATGTGGGCCACGCTCATGGCGTAGCTGTCGGAGAAATTATAGCCCTTGAGCACCAGGTAATTTCCCGTCATCAGGAATTTGGGCCCATCCTTGCCCGCCGGCACATAGAGAAAGACCGGTATCCGCGCATCGGCAAAAGCCCGCCCATTGGCCCGCACCACGCCGCGCTCGACAAAGAACGAGATCGGCCGCAATTGCTCGCGGTCCGCCAGCAGATAGTCGAACCCCGCCGGCAAAACGACCTCAAAGCCCCAATCCACTCCCGGCTGATAACCCAGATCGCGCAGGAATTTGGCCGATGTCGCCAGGGCATCGGCCAGCGAATTGTGGAGATCGATCCGCCCATCGCCATCCCCATCGCTGCCATGGGCCACGACATTGGATGGATTGACCTGCAAATGCCCGATCGCGCCCGCCCAGGAGCCCACCAGCATGGATGCATCGAGCGGCCCCTGCTGCACCAGTTGCAGCGCCGCAATCAGGTCGGCCTCATCCTCCACCAGCCGCGTCCGTCGCTGATGCACCAGCGTTGCCAGCGAACGCACAATGGGGCGGATCAGGCTCTGATTGCCCAGCACGCTCCCATAATCGGTCTCCATGCCCCAGATGGCACCCAGGAGATAGGGGTCAACGCCATAGCGCTGGCCCACACTGCTGAAGAGATCGGCATTGCGCGACAATGCCGCCTTGCCCCGCTCGATCCGGCCGGACGTCACCCTTCCCTCGATATACTCCCACATGGGCGTGGTGAATTCGGGCTGGTTGGTGACGAGATCGGGGACGCGCGGATCGGGCGTGAGCCCGATCATGGCTGCGTCATAGGTGGCCGCGCTCACCCCCGCCGCCAGGGCCCTGGCGCGGAAATTGGCGATGAAGCTGTCAAAGCTCTCGACCGGCTGCGCCTGAACGGAACTGGCCAACAGCAGCAGAAACAGCCCGATCAGGCGAACCATGTGCTTACCTATTTCTCACCATCAGATGCCGCTCCCAATCATAGGCCGATTGGACGATTTCGTTGAGATCGTCATGCTGGGGCACCCAGCCCAGCAGCGAACGCACCTTCTCACCCGTCGCAGTGATCGAGGCCGGATCGCCCGGACGGCGCGGCCCTTCCTCGGCCAGAAAGTCGACGCCCGAGACGGATTTGACCGTATCGACCACCTGGCGCACCGAATAGCCCTGTCCATAAGCACAATTGAGCGTCGTGCTCTCCCCGCCGCCGCGCAAATGCTTGAGCAGCAGGCCATGGGCGGCGATCAAATCGGTGACATGGATATAGTCGCGTATGCAGGTGCCATCCGGCGTCTCGTAATCGGTGCCGAAAATATCCATCTTGGCCCGCTGCCCCAGCGCGGTCTGGCAAGCCACCTTGATGAGATGGGTGGCCAGCGGCGTCGATTGGCCGCTCCGCTTGCCCGGATCGGCGCCCGCCACGTTGAAATAGCGCAGCACGCCATAGGTCATGGGATGGGCGGCCGCCACGTCGGCCAGCATCCATTCGGTCATCAGCTTGGAGCGGCCATAGGGCGACATGGGATTGAGCGGCGTGCTCTCCACCACCGGGGCCAGCCCCGTCATGCCATAGACCGCCGCGGTCGAGGAGAAGATGAAATGCTTGACCCCGCCCTTGACCGCCGCCTCGATCAGATTGCGAGAAGTGGCAGTATTATTGCCATAATATTTTAATGGATCGGCAACGGATTCGGGGACCACGATGGAGCCGGCAAAATGCACGATCTCGGTGATCCCGTGGGTTTCGATCAGCTTCAGCACAAAGTCGATATCGCCGGCATTGCCCTGGACGAAAGTGGCCCTGCCATCGATCGCCCAGTCAAAACCGGTGACGAGATTGTCCAGCACCACGACGTCTTCGCCGGCATCGGTGAGGTTGAGCACCATATGGCTGCCGATATAGCCAGCCCCGCCCGTAACCAGAACCGTCATCCCGTTAACTCCTGTCTTGAGAACGCAATTTTGCCCTGATGATATACTGCATGTCTTGAGATAGCTTTACCCCTGTCCCTCAAATGGAGTTCCCGATTTGCCAAAGCGCGTAAGAACGGCCGTGTTTCCCGTCGCCGGCCTCGGTACCCGGTTCCTGCCGGCCACCAAGGCAATGCCAAAGGAAATGCTGACCGTAGTAGACCGCCCGCTTATCCAATATGCGGTCGATGAGGCACGCGAAGCCGGAATCGAGCACTTCGTATTCGTCACCGGCCGCAACAAGGGCGTCATCGAAGATCACTTCGATCGCCAGTTCGAGCTGGAGACCACGCTCGAGGTTCGCGGCAAGAACAACGCCTTGACCGAGCTGCGCAAGGACCTGCCTTCGGCCGGCCGCACCAGCTTTACCCGCCAGCAGGAGCCGCTGGGCCTGGGCCACGCCGTCTGGTGTGCCCGCGATATCGTGGGCGACAATCCCTTCGCCCTTCTGTTGCCCGACATGCTGTTCAAGGGCGAACCGGGCGTCCTGCGCCAGATGATGGACGCCTATGAAGAAACCGGCGGCAATGTCATCGCCGTCGAGGAAGTGCCGCCCGCCGAAGTCTCTTCCTATGGCGTGATCGCCCGGGGCGAAGGCGAGGATAATGGCTTCCGCGTCACCGGCATGGTGGAAAAGCCCAAGCGCGAAGAGGCTCCTTCCAACCTCATCATTTCGGGCCGCTATATCCTGCAGCCTGAGATTTTCGACCTCCTGGCCGATCAGCCGCGCGGCGCCGGCGGGGAAATCCAGCTGACCGACGCGATGCAGACCCTGATGCATACCCAGAACTTCACTGGCGTCAAATACCAGGGCAAGAGCTTCGACTGCGGCTCCAAGATCGGCTTTTTGACCGCCAATGTGGTCTATGCCCTCGACCGCGACGACATCCGTAGCGGCTTCATCAAGGAATTGCAGAAGCTCGATCTCGGCGACCACCTCTAGGGCAGAAGCCCATCAGGCTGGCCCGGTCCCCGCGACCGGGCCGCTGCCCTCCGCACTGTTCCCTGCATCACCCACAATGTCATTCCCGCGAAAAGCGGGAAGCTCTTTTTGCATTGCCCCGTGACATTGTGGTTGGCAGCACTCCAGCGCGATTCAGCATCCCTGGGAATATCGGGATTGCGCGATTATCCACTCCACCCACCGTTGCTCCCTCGGGCTTGACCCGAGGGCCCCTCTCAACCCGGCACAAGCGACGAATGGCCCTCGGGTCGAGCCCGAGGGAAGCTGCGGTGGTTGTACGAAGAGCGGCGCGTCCGGCCGATCACCCTGGCCGGCCCCTCCCGCCATCGTCAGCCCCCTGCGACAAATCAGCGCGATACGGTGACACCAACCATGATGCGGTGACTATCCTCGACGCCTTCGGTCGTGCTGTCGCTATGGGAGAAACCGTAATCGGCCGAGAGCGTGGTATGCGGCCCCAGCCGGTAATCCACCCCAAGCCCATAGCCATTGCCGCTTTTGCTTTCGGGGCTGCCTTCGTAGCGCGTCGTGCTCCAGTCGGCCATGGCCCGCAGCGCCAGCCAGGAATTGACCGCATAGGCGACTTCCGCATTAGCCGCATAGCGCACCGCGGTCGTGCCCGCCGAGGTCGGACCCGGCGGCTCGACACTGGTCGAGAGCGCGCCGGTAAAGCGCCAGCGGTCATCCGGCGTGAAGCTGACGCTGGCGTCGTAGAGGTGGGTCACCACTTCCCCAAGGCTTGCCTCGTCGAACCGGCGCAGATTGAGACCGGTCGAGGCCGTCGCCTCCCACACGCTCCCCCAGCGCCCGGTGACGCCCGCTTCGATACTGGCTTCGCTGGCATCGGTCTTGACCAACAGCACCGAGGACGGACGATCGAACATGTCGCGCCCCAGCCCGGCCCGGCCGAAAATCTCGAAGATCGGCGTCACCTGGAAGCCAAGCCGCAGCCCCGAATCCAGCGCCCAGACCGCCCGGTCGGCATTATCCACGATTGAGCCGCCCACATAGCTCGTTTCGCCATAGACCGTGCGTTGCACCGCCCCGGTGACACCCAGATTGAAGCGCCCGAACTTGCGCGTCACCCCCAGATCCACGCCACCCGACGTGATCACCGGGGAATCGGCGATATTGCTGGCCACCCCCGGCATGCCGGGCAGGTCCTGCGTCAGCGAGAAATTGGCGCCCGCCGTGGCGAGGGTTTCCCGGTCCAGCGCATAGCTCCCGGAGAGATTGAGCCGTAGGGCCGTGACATCGACCTGCCCCTCATCGGGCAGGGTCAGCTCGGCCTCGCCATCAATGCCGATTGCCGAACGCGATCCGGTATGGCTGAGCGTGACATTGGGCACGAGCCTGGTGTCGAACCGCTCCTCTCCATCGCTATCGGTATAGGTGCCGCGCAGGGCCACCGACCAGTCGACATCGAAGAAGGGATCATAGGGTTCCGGCGTGGGCCCGGCTTCGAGCGGCACCGGATTGGCGGGATAGATATCGGGCAGGAGCCGCTGGTTGTCGGCGTTCGAACCATCGCCGGGGGAGAGCTCGGAACCCGCATGAGCAGGCGCGGCAAGGCAGACGAGGCCAAGCGCCACGGCGCCAGCCCATTGTCCCGATTGCCGAATGCGCCAGGGCAAGGTCCGCTCCGCCAGCTGAAAGAAATCAGCCCGCCAATGCAGCAATCCGGGCCTTACCCAATCCTTTCATCTTATAGTTAATGAAAGCTTGCCGCCCGGCTCAGCTCATCCGCTCAACCCTGAGCACAGCCCCTTCGCTCCCCACGATTTTGACGCGGGTGCCAGCGGGCAGATCGGGCCCGGCCACCCGCCAGACGCTGTCGCCCAGCACCAGGCGCCCAAAGCCGCCCACAATGGGCTGCTCCAGCACCGCCTCATGGCCCAGGAACCGATCGGCACGGCGATTGAGGAACGGGCTGTCATTGGCCGTTTCGCGGCCGCGATTGAAGCGGACCCAGAGAAAGATCGCCACCAGCGACAATCCCCCGAAGATCAGCCATTGCAGCGGCCAGGCGATGGGCTGGAACAGGGTCAGCAGGCCCACGATGAGCCCGGCAACCCCCATCCACAACAGATATCCCCCCGGCACGACCAGTTCGAGCGCCAACAGGATTAGCCCGGCGACGATCCAGGACCAGGGGCCATTGTCGGCAAGAAACTGCACGACCTGCATGCCCGCCTCCTATTACTGGCCCGTCGTGGGCGGGCGGCTCGAGCGCGGCGCCGCCGGAGCGCCACCGCCAAAGGTTTCCTTGGCGATTTCGGCAATGCCCCCGATGGCCCCGATCACGCTGGAGGCTTCCACCGGCAGCATCAGGATTTTCTGGTTGGGCGAGGTGGCGATGCCTTCGAGCGCCTTGATGTAATTATTGGCCACGAAATAGTTGATCGCCTGCACATTGCCCCCGGCAATGGCGTCCGACACCATCTGCGTCGCCTTGGCCTCGGCCTCGGCCGACCGTTCGCGCGCCTCGGCGTCGCGGAACGCGGCCTCCTTGCGGCCCTCGGCTTCCAGCACCTGGGCCTGCTTGGCGCCCTCGGCCTGCAGGATCGCCGATTGCCGGCGGCCTTCCGCCTCGAGAATGGCCGCGCGCTTTTCGCGCTCCGCCTTCATCTGCCGGCCCATGGAATCCACCAGGTCCTTGGGCGGATCGATATCCTTGATTTCGATACGGGTGATCTTGACGCCCCAGGGCGACACGGCCGTGTCGACCACGCGCAGCAGGCGCTCGTTGATCTCGTCGCGATGGCTGAGCAATTCGTCCAGGTCCATCGAGCCCATCACCGTACGGATATTGGTCATGGTGAGGTTGAGGATGGCGTTTTCGAGATTGGAGACCTCATAGGCCGCCGCCGCCGCATCCAGGATCTGGTAGAAGGTGACGCCATTGGCGGTGATCGAAGCATTGTCGCGGGTGATGACTTCCTGGTGGGGAACGTCGAGCACCTGCTCCATGACATTGATCTTCTTGCCCACCGTATCGATGAACGGCACGATAAGATTGAGGCCCGGCTTGAGGGTGCGGGTATATTTGCCGAACCGCTCGATGGTGTAATTATAGCCCTGCGGCACCGTCTTGGCACCGGCAAACAGCACCAATAGTGCCAATATGCCCAAGCCAATCAGCGTGATGCTGAGCCCGTCCAGCGCGAAACCGTTGGCGATATCCATCAGCGATTCTCCCTTGTTCTTCATGGCGGCGACATTAGGCAGGCAAGGCCGTTAGGGCAATTGGTTCCGGTGCAGAGCATAAACCAATCCTAAGGCATGGGCGTATTGAGCCGCCGGTCTACCGTCAGCGTTATGGCGATCACCACAAAGGCAAAGATCACCATGCCCAGCGCCAGGATATGGGCATTGCCCCATTGCAGACGCTCGACATAGTCATAGAGCGCGATGGCGATCACCTTGGTCTGGCCCGGAATATTGCCGCCGATCATCAGCACCACGCCGAATTCACCCACCGTATGGGCAAAGGTCATCACCGCCCCGGTAATATAGCCCGGCCGTGCCAGCGGCAGCACCACGCGCCAGAAGCGCTGCCCATTGCTGGCGCCCAGGCTCGACGCCGCCTCCATCGGCTCATTGCCGATGGCCGCAAAGGCATTGCGCAACGGCTGAATCATGAAGGGCAGCGAATAAAAGAACGAGCCGATGACCAGGCCGGTAAACGAAAAGGCCAGCGTGCGCCCGCCCCAGAGCCCGGCAATCCAGCCACCCGGCCCATTGGGGCCGAGCGCCAGCAGCAGGTAAAAACCCAGCACGGTGGGCGGCAGCACCAGCGGCATCGACACCACCGCTCCCACCAATTCCCGATACCGGCTCTGGCTGCGCGCCAGCCACCAGGCGATCGGCGTGCCGGCCAGCAGCAGGATGAGCGTATTGATCCCAGCAAGGCTCAGCGTCAGGCTGACTGGCTGCCAGATTTCGGCAAGGCTCATCCTCTCAGGCTCCGTTTAGTCGACGGCGTAGCCTGCCGCTTTTATCACGGTCACCGCGGCGTCGCTCTTGAGGAAATCGATGAACGCCGTCGCGGCCGGATTGTCCTCGCCCGTTTTGAGCAGCACGGCATCCTGCCGGATCGGCTCATAGAACCCCGACGGCACCAGCCAGACATTGTCCTTGCCCACCACCTGGCTGGCCGCGACGAACCCCAGCTCCGCATTGCCGCTTTCGATGAATTGCAGCGTCTGGCTGATATTCTCGCCGGTCACCAGTCGCGGTTCGACCATGTCGTAAATGCCCATGGCCTTGAGCGTTTCCACCGCTGCCCGGCCGTAAGGCGCCGCCTCGGGATCGGCAATGGCCAGCTTTTCGAACGGCCCCTTGAGCACCGCCTCGCCATCGCCCACAGTCAGCGAGGTCGAGTAGAGTGCCAGCGTGCCGATGGCATAGGTAAACACCGTGCCGTCGACGCCAAATCCATCCGCCACCGCCTTGGCCGGCCGCTCGTCATCGGCCGCGAGGAAAACCTCGAACGGCGCGCCCTGGCTGATCTGGGTATAGAGCTGCCCGGTCGCCCCGAAGCTCAAGACCAGGTCATGCCCCGTTTCGGTCTTGAACAGCCCCGCCAATTCCTCGGCCACGGCAGTAAAATTGGCGGCGACAGCCACACTGGCGCTATCGGCATAAGCGGCGGTGGAGGCCAGCAATCCGGCCAGCAAGGTGCTCAGAAAAATGCGGTTCATCAAACAGCCCTCGATATGTCTTGGAAACTATATCGGTTTTGGCAAAGCGCAGCCTGCCTCGCAAGCGTTATTTCCGCTGCGCCATATCGAGCATGGCGCGCAATGCCGCCACATCCGGCCCGATCGCCGTCCGTGTCCGCTCCTGCATGCTGCGATAATGGCTCAGCACCATCCGGCCCGCTTCCGTCAGCCGGGCCCCACCCTGCGCCGCCCCGCCGCGGCTGGATTCCACCAGCACAATGCCAAACCCGTCATTGAGCGCCTGCACCAGCCCCCAGGCCCGCTTATAGCTCATGCCCATGGCCTTGCCGGCCGCCGAAATGGAGCCCGTGCTACCGATCAATTCCAACAGATCGGCCCGCCCCGGCCCCAGATAAGCGGTCTCGCTGAGCACAATGCGAAGATGACTGAGGCCGTCTTCAGGAACCTCACCTTTTGCCAAGCGAACCTCCTCTGGCCCTCACCCGCCCGCGCATCAGTAGACCTCATAGTGAACCTGTCGAACCACGAGGTCGTGGCACCATCCCAATTCAAACCACAATGTCATTCCCGCGAAAGCGGGAACCTCTGTTTTTCAATGCCGGGATCGCAAACGGAGGTTCCCGCTTTCGCGGGAATGACACCGTGGAGAGGGTTGACCGCTGAGCGCCCAGCTACCCCCGCAGCGCGGCCGCCTCGCGGGCCAGCGCTTCGATACGGCCGAAATCATTGGCCGCCAGGGCATCACCCGGCATGATCCAGCTGCCGCCCACGCAGATCACATTGGACAGGCCGAGATAAATCCTGGCCTTGGCCGGATCGATCCCACCCGTCGGGCAGAACGTGATATCGGGAAGCGGAGAAGCAAACGCCTTGAGCACCGGGGCGCCGCCATTGGCTTCGGCCGGGAAGAACTTGAGGAAGCTATAGCCCCGCTCGGCCGCCGTCATGGCTTCGCTCGGCGTGGCAATGCCCGGCAGCAACGGAATGCCGATATCGTCGGCGGCGTCCAGAATACGCGGAGAAATCCCCGGCGACACCATGAACCGGCATCCGGCATCCACCGACTGTTTCATATGGGTAGCGTTGCGCACCGTACCCGAGCCGACAATGGCGCCGGTGACCTTGGCCATTTCTTCCATCACCCTGAGCGCATTGGGCGTACGGAGCGTGACTTCCAATATCGGCAACCCGCCCGCCACCAGCGCTTCGGCCAAGGGCCGCGCCTGGGACACGTCGTCAAGGATGATCACCGGCACGACGGGGGCCAGCGACAGGATGGAGCGGATGGCGGCTGCGTCTTGCGGCATGGATCGGCCTCATGTGGAAAACGTTGAGGAACGGTTAGGCGCACAGCAAAATTCCCGCAACCCCGTTCATTGAAAAGCCGTCAAATAATCCCTAGGTTCCGCCCCAGCCAATGGGAGGCCAGTATGGTTCAGACAATCAATGCCACGACGCCGCTGGACGAAGCGCGCGCCATCCTGGCCCAGAATTTCGATCTCAAATTTTCCAAGGCCATCGAGCGCGCCACCGAAACGGTGTTCGATCGCGTCAAGGACAAGATTCCCGCCATCGAATGGCCCTTCTATGCCCCGCTGATTTTCGAGATCAACCGGCTCAAGAAGGAAAAGGACGCGGTCATCCTGGCGCATAATTACCAGACCCCGCAGATCTATCATGGCGTCGCCGATATCGTGGGCGACAGCCTGCAGCTGGCCATCGAGGCGACCAAGGTCACCCAATCGGTCATCGTGCAATGCGGCGTCCATTTCATGGCCGAGACGTCCAAGCTGCTCAATCCGAGCAAGACCGTGCTGATCCCCGATAGCCGCGCCGGCTGTTCGCTCGCCTCCTCGATCACCGTCGAGGACGTCATGGCCATGCGCGCCATGTATCCCGGCGTGCCGGTGGTGACCTATGTCAACACTTCGGCGGCGGTGAAAGCGGTGACCGATGTGTGCTGCACCTCCTCCAACGCGCTCGACATCGTCAACCGCGTCGATGGCGACACCGTCATCATGATCCCCGACCAATATCTGGCCCAGAACACCGCCAAGAAAACGGGCAAAAAGATCATCACCTGGGCCGGCGCCTGCGAGGTGCACGAGACCTTCACCGCCGACGACATTGCCGAATTGCGCCACGCCTATCCCAGCGCCAAGATCATCGCCCATCCCGAATGCCCGCCCGAAGTGATCGATGCGGTCGATTTCGCCGGTTCGACCGCCGCCATGATCGATTGGGTCAAGACCGAAAAACCGGCCCGCGTGGTCATGGTCACCGAATGCTCCATGTCGGACAATGTCGCCAGCGAAACCACCGGCGTCGATTTCCTGCGCGGCTGCAATATCTGCCCGCATATGAAGCGCATTAATCTCGAAAACGTCCTCTGGTCGCTCCACACCATGACCGAGGAAGTCACCGTCCCCGCCGACATCATCCCCCCGGCGCGCCTCGCCGTCGAGCGCATGATCGAGATGAGCCGCAAGGGCGATTAGCGGCCGCGGCCGAAGCGCCGGTGATAGGCAAGATGGGTCTGTGCCGGCTGGAAGATTTTTTCGACCGGCAGATGCAGGGAGTTTCGCAGCATGGCGACATTCTCCGGCGAGAGCAGGTCGGTATTGGGAACGATGATCCGGTAGTCGTCCTCGATCAGGATGGAGCCGGCCACGAAATCGGTCGACAGCACATTGACCACGGGCAGGTAATTGCTGATCGCCAGCGGACCGCCATGTTCCCGCGGTTGCAGCGCAACAACGTCGAGATGAGGATGCAGCAGGCCCGGCGCCGGCTCGAAGCGCGCTCCGCTCAGTGCGCATCTATGACCATAGACAGTCAGCACCAGCCGGTAGAGACCCTCGTAAACCTCCATCGGCGCGCCCGCGGCAAAACCGCGCTGCGGAAAGTCACCAAAGCCGCTATTGTCCGCGCCACTCAATCGCCCGCTCCCCCTGGCATACGTATTTGACCATAGAGAGAAACGCGGGCAATGAGAACCGGCTGGCCAAGGGGACGTTCATGACCACCTTCGACAATACGCTCAACGCCGATGGCGCGCTCATCGTCGGCGCCGGTCTCGCGGGCCTCTTCACCGCCCTCAAACTGGCACCACGCCCGGTCACCGTCCTTTCGCCCAAGCCCTTGGGCACCGGGGCCTCCTCGGCCTGGGCGCAGGGCGGCGTTGCAGCGGCCGTGGGCGAGGGCGATAGCTCCCATGCCCACGCCGTCGATACCGAAATGGCCGGCGCCGGCATTGTCGATCACGGCACTGCCGAAAGCGTCACCGCCGAAGCCGCCGCCCGCATTGAGGATCTGGCCCGTTGGGGCACACCCTTCGACCGCGACGATTTCGGCAATTTTGCCCTGGGCCGCGAAGCCGCCCATTCGGCCAATCGCATCGTCAAGGTCGAGGGCGACCGCGCCGGCTGGGCCATCATGCAGGCCATCATCGCCGAAGTGCGCCGCACCCCCTCGATCCGTGTCGTCGAAGGCATTACCGCCCTCAGCCTCGCCCGCGACAATGGCCGCATTGTCGGCGTCTTCTGCCGCAAGCTGGGCGATCGCTATTCCGAACCCGTCTTCATCCGCGCCCGCGCCACCATCCTGGCCGCCGGAGGCCTGGGCGGACTCTATGCCGTCACCACCAATCCGCCCGGCGTGCGTGGCCACGCCATGGGCATGGCGGCCCGGGCCGGCGCGCTGATTGCCGACGCCGAATTCGTGCAATTCCACCCCACCGCCATCGCCACCGGCGCCGATCCGGCTCCCCTCGCCACCGAGGCTTTACGTGGGGAAGGCGCGATCCTGGTCAATGATCTGGGCGAGCGCTTCATGCCCGCCATCCATCCCGATGCCGAACTGGCCCCGCGCGACATCGTCGCCCGCGCCAATTTCCGTCAGCTACAGGCCGGCCGCAAAGTCTTCCTCGATACCAGGCAGGTGCTGGGCGAAGCCATCCTCACCCGCTTCCCCACCGTCGCCAAATATTGCCTCGATGCCGGCATTGACCCGGTCACCGGCATGATCCCGGTCACTCCCGCAGCCCATTTCCACATGGGCGGTGTCAAGGTCGACGAACGCGGCCGCTCTTCGCTACCGGGCCTCTGGGTCTGTGGCGAAGCCAGTTGCACGGGCCTGCACGGCGCCAATCGCCTCGCCTCCAATTCCCTGCTCGAAGCCACCGTCTATGGCGCCCGCATCGCCGAGGATATCGGCGGGCTCGAACCGGTGCGCTCGCTCGCCCCGTTCAAGGGCATCGAATGGGATGAAGCCGAAGGCGAAAAGGCCGAACACGTGCTGCGCAACCTGCCCGCCGTCCAGCAATTGCGCCACATCATGACCGACCTGGTCGGGGTCGAACGCGATGCCGAGGGCCTCAAACAGGCGCTGCGCGACATCGCGACGCTCGAGGCCAATGCCGAGCACGTCACCCGCGCCTATCTCAATATGACCACCTCGGCCACCATGGTCGCCGCCGCCGCCCTCAAGCGCACCGAAAGCCGCGGCGGCCATTTCCGCACCGACTATCCGCAGACCAATGAAAGCTGGGAGCACCACACCACGATGACGCTCGAAGAAGCGCTGGAGATCAGGGCTGGGGCCTAAGCCCCCAGCACGGCATCCACCTGGGCCCGCGTCGGCGGCTTGCAGCCCTGCTCGGCGCAATTGAGCCCCGCCACCACCGCGCCAAAACGCAGCGTCGTCGCCAGCGCCGCGCTACCCAGCGCCGCAAGCCTACCCGGCTCCAAATCCCCCGCCTCATGCAGCCAGGTCAAAATCCCCGCCATGAGGCTATCGCCCGCCCCCACCGTGTCGCCAAACACCGGCGGCGCATAAATATCGGCGCGGGCTTCCCCCGCCGCCGTAAACGCCCGCGAACCCTTTTCGCCCAGCGTCACCACCACAAGCTCGCAATTGGGCCGCGCCAGGAGATCGGCAGCGTGCTGCTCGATGCTTTTGGTACTGTCCAGCGCCGCCAGGTCCTCCTCGGACACCTTGACCAGATGCGCCAGGTCGAGGAACTGGCTCAGCCGCTGCTTATAGCCCTCGAAATCCTCCACCAGTGACGGGCGCACATTGGGATCGATGGAAATTGTCGCGCCCCTGGCGATGGCGGTCTTGACCACTTCCAGCCAGATCGCGGCATCCTCGGGCAGGATCGGGCAAAACCCACCGATCTGATAGACCTCGATCTGTTCCGGCAGCGCCGCGATCAGCCCGCCTTGGGTAAAGGCATGATCGGCATTGCGATAGAATTCATACTGCGCCTTGCGCTGCGCATCGAGCGTCACCACCGCCAAAGTGGTCGGCGCAAACACCCGCTCCTTGAGCAGCGGTTTGACCCCGGCGGCATCCAGCGGCTCGAGCAGATAGGAGCCGAACCCATCCTTGGAAATCGGGCACAGAAAGCCCGTTTCATTGCCCAGCTTGGAGAGGGCGATAGCGCAATTATAGGGCGAGCCGCCCTGATGCGCCTGCATGACGATGGACCCATCCGCCCCGCGCGGCTCGGACACCAGATCGATCAGGCTTTCCCCACTCACCACGAACATGCACTTCCTCCCGAAACGGACGCCCCGCTGGCGCGGAGCAGCCAATATCATCTTTGCGCGCCCTGTCACCAGTGCGCCGCCACCCCATTCATCCATTGAATAGAAATATTTCCGAACCCGCGGATTAAATCGTCCCTTGCGGTGTTTATGTCGGTGAGGCTTTCGAGGAAAAGCCCGCAACTCGGAGGAATACCAGATGCAATTCCGTTCTGTCCTGGCTGGCGCCGCCATGCTGGCCCTGTTCGCTGCCCCCGCCTTTGCCGAAGATTATGTCGGCGGGGCCGTCAAATCCGTCGATATCGGCGGCAAGATGGTGCTGACCGGCGCCAATGACATGACGCTCTACATCTTCGACAAGGACGCCCCCGGCGTCACCAATTGCTACGAGCAATGCGCCATCAACTGGCCGCCCCTGATGGCCGACGCTTCTGCCGCTCCGGAAGGCGATTTCACCATTGTCGACCGCACCGACGGCTCCAAGATGTGGGCCTATAAGGGCTGGCCGCTTTATTACTGGAAAGACGATGCCAAGCCCGGCGACATCACCGGTGACGGCGTTGGCGGCGTCTGGCATCTTGCCGTCGAATAAGGCTCGGGACTAGCGCTCTTGCAAGATTTCCTCGACCAGGTCGAAGCCTGCGTGCCAGCTCTGCGGCGTTATGCCCGGGCGCTGACGCGCAATATCGATCTGGCCGATGATCTCGTGCAGGATTGTCTTGAGCGCGCCATATCCAGGCGCGGCCTGTTTCGCCCCTCTGGCGAGGTCCGCGCCTGGCTTTTCACCATCCTGGTCAATCTCCACCGCAACGGCCTGCGCACCACCCGCCGCCAGGGCGCGCTGGTTGCCATGGACGCCGTTTCCGAGCCGGCAATGCCTGCGCCTCAGCCCGGCCATATCGCGCTGGCCGAAATGGCCCGCGCCATCGAAACCCTGCCGCTCGAACAGAAGGAGGCCATTCTCTTGGTTGCTCTCGAGGGCCTCGCCTATTCCGAGGCCGCCGGCATATTGAACATTCCGCTCGGCACGCTGATGTCCCGGCTGGGCCGCGCCCGTTCGGCGCTGCGGCTGGCTACGGGAAACCCGGCCGAGCCCCATTTGAGGACCGTCAAATGAGCCAGATCCCCAGCGATCGGCTGATGGCCTTTGCCGACGGGCAGCTCCCCGAAGCCGAGCGCGCCGACATCGAGGCCCATCTGGCCGCCAATCCCGACAGCGCGGCCGAAGTCGCCGCCTGGCAGCGCCAGTCCGATGCCCTGCGTACCCTCTTTGCTCCTGCCGGCGCCGAACCCGTGCCCGCGCGCCTGCGCCCGCGCCGCATCGCCGCCGAACTGGGCCGTCGTCGCACCCGCTCATTCGGCTGGGCCGCCGCCGCGATCGTGCTTGTCGGCCTCGGCCTCGGCGCCGGCTGGTTCGCCCGCCCCTTGTTCGATGCCGAGCCGCCCAGCCAATATCTCATCGCCGACGCCATCAACGCCCACACCGTCTTCGTCGCCGAAAACCGCCATGCGGTGGAAGTGCCCGGCAGCGACAGCGAACATCTCTCCAGCTGGCTCTCCAACCGCCTCGATACCAATCTGGGCATGCCCGATCTTTCCGCCGAAGGCTTCACCCTGGTCGGCGGGCGTCTGCTCCCCGGCGAACCCAGCCGCGGCGGCCGCGCCGCCCAGCTGATGTATGAAAACGCCGCCAAGCAACGCATCACCGTCTACGTCACCGCCGCCCTGCCCGACCGCGCCCCTGCCTACCAATTTGCCAGCTATGAAGGCGCTGAAGCGTTCTACTGGGCCAATGCCCGCATCACCTGCACCGTGGTCGGCACCCTGCCTGAAGCCGACATGAAAACGGTGTCGCGCGCGGTCTATCAGCAATTGACCGAAGGCGACGTGGCCTGGGTTGATCGGGGCTAGGGCCGGAAGCCAACTGCGGCATCCATGGTTGATTGAGCGATCCTCATTCACCCCGATCCATCCTCCCCACAATCGCCTCCCTCGGGCTCGACCCGAGGGCCATTCTCAACCCGGCACAAGCGGCGAATGACCCTCGGGTCAAGCCCGTGGGAGCAACGGTGGTGGGAAATAAAGGTGCGAGGAACCACGGATACTTCACCACCCACCGCTCCAGCACCTCCCCTCGACGGGGGAGGTCGGGAGGGGGTGTCGAGAGCCCCAATCCACAGGCTCCATCGCCTCCCTCCCCCTTGAGGGGAGGGAATGAGGGTGGGGGTCGCGCGGCTCCTGCGCAAATGCCCCAACCACCCCCACCCCGGCCCTCCCCTCAAGGGGGAGGGAGGCGAGAGAACCGCAAGCTCCACCCCCACAAACTTATCCCCCTCCCCAAAACCTCCCGCATACTCCCCCCATCTTCCGGGATACGGGCGGCGCTGCAGCGACGAGCGTCCGGAAGCCAGCCGGGGGAGTGGGGGTCGCGCTCCGCTCCGGGGCGAGCGGACGAGGCAATCGGGCGGGCGCTACGGGCAAACGCTGAGGCCTGCGATCGCGCCGTCCGAAAAAGTCCCGGCACCCCGAGGCGACGTCCGTCTCATTCTAACTCCTCACGAGGCGAATGCCGTCTCGGGGTCCGTCCGTCTATTCGAAAACCGCAACAGGCGGCGCTTCCGCATGCACCGATTGACGACTAACATGTTAGTTGCTAGGCCAGCGCCCAGACCATTCCCCGGAGCTGCGCCATGCCGTCCCTCGACAAGATTCTCACCATCGAAGAAATGATGGCCGCGGCAAAGCGCAAAGTGCCCAAGCAATTCTTCGACTATGCCGATAGCGGCGCCTGGACCGAGAGCACCTATCGCGCCAATCAGGAAGACTTCCAGAAGATCAAGCTGCGCCAGCGTGTGGCGGTCAATATGGAAGGCCGGAGCCTCGCCACCACCATGACCGGCGAAAAAGCGAGCATGCCCGTCGCCATTGCGCCCACCGGCCTTACCGGCATGCAAAGCGCCGATGGCGAGATCAAGGCCGCCCGCGCCGCCGAGAAATTCGGCGTGCCCTTCACCCTCTCCACCATGGCCATCTGCTCCATCGAGGATGTGGCCGAGAACACGACAAAACCCTTCTGGTTCCAGCTCTATGTAATGCGCGATCGCGCCTTTATCGAGCGGCTGATCGACCGCGCCAAGGCCGCCAAATGCTCGGCTTTGGTGCTCACCATGGACCTGCAGATCCTGGGCCAGCGCCACAAGGACCTGCGCAATGGCATGTCCGCCCCGCCCAAATTCACCCCCCGCTTTGTCTTTGAAATGGCCCGCAAGCCCGCCTGGGCTTTGGGCATGCTGGGCACCAAGCGCCACAGCTTCCGCAATATTGTTGGCCATGTCGAAAATGCCGGCGACCTCTCCAAGCTCTCGGTCTGGACCGCCAATCAGTTCGATCCGGCCCTGAGCTGGAAGGATGTCGCCTGGGTCAAGGAGCGCTTTGGCGGCCCCGTCATCGTCAAGGGCATCCTCGACGCCGATGACGCCAAGGCCGCCGTCGCCCATGGCGCCGACGCCATAATCGTCTCCAACCATGGCGGCCGCCAGCTCGATGGCGCCCCCTCCTCAATCCGCGTCCTGCCCGAAATCGTCGATGCCGTCGGCAAATCAACCGATGTCTATCTCGATGGCGGCATCCGCTCCGGCCAGGACGTGCTCAAGGCCATGGCCCTGGGCGCCAAGGGCACCTTCATCGGCCGCGCCTTCCTCTGGGGCCTCGGCGCTGGTGGCGAAGCCGGCGTCACCCGCACGCTGCAAATCATCCAGCGCGAACTCGATATCACCATGGCCCTGTGCGGCGAACGCGATATCCACGATGTGGGCCTGCACAATATCTATTCCATCGACCTGCCGCCCAGAAATTCTCCGCTCGGCGCCAACGGTTAGGCTCTTGCCTCCACCCCGGCCTTCCCCTCAAATGCCAGAAAACAGGAGGATAAAGATGGCCGGGGTTCTCGAGCGCATCGATCAAAAATTCAACGACCTGACCATCGGCAGCGCCGCGCTCGAAGTGCTCTACGACCAGTGCCGCTGGGCCGAAGGCCCGGTCTGGTTCAACGATGCCAATGCCCTGGTCTGGAGCGACATCCCCAATAATCGCCTGCTGCGTTGGGTGCCCGATGGCGGCGTCAGCCCCTTCCGCACGCCCTCCAATTACGTCAACGGCAATACCCGCGATCGGCAGGGGCGGCTGATCTCCTGCTCGCATGGCGCCCGCGCCGTGCTGCGCACCGAGATCGATGGCACCATTACCACCCTGGTCGATAGCTACCAGGGCAAACGCCTCAACTCCCCCAATGACGTGGTGGTCAAGTCCGACGGCACGATCTGGTTCACCGACCCCACCTACGGCATTCTCTCGGACTACGAAGGCCATAAATCCGACCCCGAGCAGCCCGGCTGCTATGTCTATCGCTTCGATCCCGCCACTGGCTCGCTCACCGTCGTCGCCGACGATTTCGCCAAGCCCAATGGCCTGGCCTTTTCGCCCGACGAAAGCCTGCTCTATGTCTCCGATACCGGCCGCAGCCACAACCCGGATTGGCCCGCCCATATCCGCAAATTCACCGTCAATGGCGACAAACTGACCAATCCCGGCACCTTTGCCGATATCGATTCCGGCCTGCCCGATGGCTTCCGCCTCGATACCGAAGGCAATATCTGGACCAGCGCCGGCCCCGGCGTAAACGTCTACAATCCCGCCGGCGCCCTGCTCGGCCGCATCCATACCGGCCAGGCCACCTCCAACGTCACCTTTGGCGGCCCGGCCCGCAACCGGCTCTTCATCACCTCGAGCCAATATCTGATGGCGATCTATGTCACCGCCACGGGCCTGCAATATCCTTGATCTCCCGCGCCGCCGCCATCGCCCAAAATCTGCGGCTCGAACCCGTCCCGACCCTGCCCGATATCAGGCTCTACACCGCCCATCCCGGCAGCCGCCTATCGCAGTTCGCCGACCCCGACGACAATGACCCACCAGCCCCCTATTGGGCCTATCAATGGGCCGGCGGCCTGGCTCTGGCGCATCATTTCCGCGCCCATCCAGAATTGGTGCAAGGCAAACGCCTGCTCGACCTGGGCGCTGGCTCGGGCCTCGTCGGCATCACCGCATCCAAGTTGGGCGCCCACACCAAAGCCGCCGAAATCGACCCCAACGGCCGCGCCGCCATTACCCTCAATGCAGCAGCCAATGGCGTCATCCTACCGCTGATCGACATCGACCTGCACAGCGCACCACCCCAAGATGTCGACCTGATCGCCGCCGGCGACGTCTTCTACAATGCCGAGATCGCCCGCCTCATGCTGCCCTTCCTCACCCGCTGCACCGGCTCCGGCATAACGGTGCTGATCGGCGACCCCGACCGCCGCGACCTACCAATCGCTCAATTGGAACTGTTGGCATCCTATGCCGTGGGCGATGTCGGGGATGTCAGAAGCAACACGGGCCGCAAGGGTTCAGTCTACCGGTTGGCATGACAAACCATCCACACCCACCGCATCTCCCTCGGGCTTGACCCGAGGGCCACTCGCCGCTTGCGCCGTGCTGATAATGGCCCTCGGGTCAAGCCCGAGGGAAACACGGTGATAGCAGAGGCATAACGCTAACTCTTGCTCTTCTTCACCTTCGGCTCCGGCAATTCCGCCGCAGTCACCCGCACCAGCTCCGCCAGCCAATCAGCATCGTCCCAGCGGTCGCCCTCGATCACGAAATACATCTTGGAGCCGGGATAGGCCTCCCCTTCGGTGACCTCGCCCAGATAGTCCCGCCCCGCCTGAGTCGGCTTGATGAACAGCTGGTCATCACAGATGAAGGCCATGACCTTGCCGTCACAATACATGCCATATTCACCGAACATCTTGCGGGCGGTGACAGTGCCGGCCCCCGCCGCCTGCTCGAGAATATAGTCGACCGTCTTCTGCTGGGTGCTCACATCGTCGCCCCGACCTGCCAGGGCACGAATTCATTGTCGCCATAGCCCAAGGCTTCCGACTTGGTCTTCTCGCCCGAGGCCACCCGCAGCATGAGATCGAAAATCTCCTGCCCCTTGGCCTCGATGGACACACCCTCGACGATATCGCCGCAATTGATGTCCATATCGTCCTGCATCCGGCCATACATATCCGAATTGGTGGCCAGCTTAATCGAGGGCACGGGCTTGCAGCCATAGGCCGAACCGCGCCCGGTGGTGAAGGCCAGGATATTGGCGCCACCCGCCACCTGCCCTGTCGCCGACACCGGATCGAAGCCGGGCGTGTCCATGAACACAAAACCCTTCTCGGTCACGGGCTCCGCATATTCATAAACCGCCGTCAGCGGCGTCGTACCGCCCTTGGCCGCCGCGCCAAGCGACTTTTCGAGAATAGTGGTCAGCCCGCCCAGCTTATTGCCTGGCGAGGGATTATTGTTCATCTCGCCATGATTGCGGGCGGTGTAATCCTCCCACCAATGGATACGGCTGATCAGCTTCTCGCCCACCTCCCGGCTCACCGCGCGCCGCGTCAGCAAATGCTCGGCGCCATAGATTTCCGGCGTTTCGCTCAGGATCGCCGTGCCACCATTGCGCACCAGAATATCGGCCGCATAGCCCAGAGCGGGGTTGGCGGTAATCCCCGAATAACCGTCCGAGCCCCCGCATTGCAGCGCCAGCGTCAATTCGGACGCATCAATGGTTTCCCGCTTGGCGCGGGCGGCCACCGGCAGCATTTCCTTCATGCGCTCAATGCCCCATTCGATGATCTTCTTGGTGCCGCCGCTTTCCTGAATGGTCATGGTCTGGAACGTGTCGCTCTCGACAATCCCATACATCTCCTTCATCCGGCCGATCTGGAACACTTCGCAGCCCAGCCCCACCAGCATGGCCGCGCCCAGATTGGGATTGGACGTATAGCCCCATTGCGTGCGTTTCAGGATGTCAAAGCCCTCGCCCCGGCTTTCCATGCCGCAGCCCGTGCCATGCACGAACGGCACAACCCCATCGATCTCGGGATAATCATCCAAAATCCCCGAGCGATTAATCCCTTCGGCAATGAACTTGGCCACCGTGGCCGAGCAATTGACCGAGGTCAGGATACCAACGTAATTGCGCGTGCCCACCTTGCCATTGGCGCGGCGATAGCCCTCGAATGTGGCCCGCTGGCCAACCGGGATCATGTCAGGCGCAATGGCCCCTTCGGCAAAGGCATAGTCGTGCTTGAGGCTGCCATCGGCGCCACCCATGCCGCAATTATGCTCATGCACCCAGTCGCCGGCCGGAATGGCTTCCTTGGCAAAGCCGATGATCTGCCCGAATTTGACGATAGCTTCGCCGGCCCGGATTGCCCGGCTGGCAAACTTGTGCCCCTTGGGCACGCGGCGCTTTATGGTAACGCCCTGCGGCGTGTCGCTCCCCACTTCCAGATTGGCGAGGGCCACGGCGATATTGTCGGCCGCGTTCAACACCAGCGTACGGCTTTGGGGACGGGTCAGGGTTTCGGACATGAATGGGCTTTCGGGAGGTCGGATCTCAACTGCGCTTTACGCCCGTCCCGTTTGCCGCCAGATTGCGCGCGCAATCACTTGGCATGGACGATTGTAAAACATCACTTCTCTAACTAACATGTTAGCATGATACCGGCAGAAAGTCCCTACCATTTTCTCGCGCGCCCGGCCGCCTTGACGCGCGGCAGCGTTACGTTGGACGTGACCAATGTATTGCGCCAGGCCATTGTCACCCTGGCCCTCGCTCCCGGGCAAAGCATCGATAAATCGGCCATTTGCGAGCAATTGGGCGTGTCCCGCTTTCCGGTCAGCGAAGCCCTGGCCCGGCTGGCCGCCGAGGGCCTGGTCGATATCGCCCCGCAGCGCGGCTCGACCGTTTCGCTGGTCAAGATTGCCGATGTTCGCGAATATATGCTCATCCGCAAGGCGCTCGAAAGCGAGGCTCTGCGCGTGCTGATCGGCAATATCGACAAGGATGTCATCGCCGCGCTTCACGCCAATATGGCAGCCCAGCGCGAGGCCGCCGCCCGCGACGATGCCGAAGCCTTTCATCAGATCGACATCGATTTCCACGACATCATTTTCCGCTCGATGCGCTTTACCAAGATCAAGGGCATCATCGATTCCGCCCGCGCCAATCTCGACCGGGCCCGCCGTCTCATCATCACGCCCCGGCGCCTGGCACACACCATTGCCGAGCACCAGGCCATTTTCGACGGCATCCTGGCCGAAAACCAGGATCAGGCCACCGCTGCCATCCGCGCCCATATCGACGCGGTCATGGTCGAACTGTTCGCCTTTGCGCGCGAAAACCCCGAGCCCTTTGCCGATGGCAAGACGCTTGAGGAAGAAAGCTTTCCATTCGGCTGATCTAATGGCCGACGTCCCCTGAGGAGGAGGACTTTAATGCTCAAGAACATACCGCCATTGCTCGGCCCCGATCTGCTGGGCATTCTGCGGGCCATGGGTCACGGCGACGAAATCGCCATTGTCGACGCCAATTATCCCGCTGATTCTGCCGGCCCGGTCCTCGTGCGTCTCGACGGCATTTCGGCCACCGATGTGCTCGAAGCCATTCTCACCCTCATGCCGCTCGACGACTTCGTCGACCAGGCCGCCATCTGCATGCAGGTGGTGGGCGATGCCAATAAGCGCGAGCCGGTCATGGATGCTTTCGAAACCATCGTCAAAAAGCACGAACCAGCCATGGGCATTTCGACCCTCGAACGCTTCGCTTTCTACGACCGCGTCAAAACCGGTTACGCCATTGTCCAGACCGGCGAGACCCGGCTTTACGGCAATATCCTGCTCAAAAAAGGCATTATCCGCCCCAAGGGCTGAGCTGCCGCATTTAAAAATATTCTCTGGAGAAACTGACCTATGAAACTGCTTCGTGTTGGCGCCAAGGGTGCCGAAAAGCCGGCAATTCTGGCCGAAGATGGCTCGATCCGCGACCTGACGGGAATTGTCGGCGATATCGGCGGGGCAACGCTGACGCCCGAAGGCCTGGCCAAAATCCGCGCTACCGATATCGGTGTGCTGCCCAAGCTCGATGCCGGATCGCGCATCGGCCCCTGCGTCGCCAATGTTGGCAAGTTCATCTGCATCGGCCTCAATTACGCCGACCATGCCGCCGAGACCGGCGCTGCCATCCCGGCCGAGCCCATCATTTTCATGAAGGCCACCAGCGCCATTATCGGCCCCAATGACGATGTGATCATCCCAAAAAATTCGATCAAGCCCGATTGGGAAGTCGAACTGGGCGTCATCATCGGCAAGGAAGCCCGCTATATCGAGGAAAAGGACGCTCTCGATCACGTCGCCGGCTATTGCGTGGTCAATGACGTGTCCGAACGCCACTTCCAGACCGAGCGCGGCGGCACCTGGGACAAGGGCAAGGGCAGCGACACCTTCGGCCCCATCGGCCCCTGGCTCGTCACCAGGGACGAAGTCGCCGACCCGCAGCAGCTGGGCATGTGGCTCGATGTCGATGGCAAGCGCTACCAGAACGGCTCGACCAAAACGATGATCTTCGGCGTTGCCAATGTGGTGGCCTATGTCAGCCAATTCATGAGCCTGCAGCCCGGCGACATCATCTCCACCGGCACGCCCCCGGGCGTCGGCATGGGTATCAAGCCGAACCCGGTCTGGCTCCAGCCCGGCAACGTCATGCGCCTGGGCATCGAAGGCCTGGGTGAGCAGCAGCAGAACGTGAAGGCCTACAGCGCCTGAGGTTCCAGGGCGGGCAGAAATCCCTCCACTCCCACGGTGTCATCCCGGCGCAGGCCGGGATCCATCTCGAGATCGAACCGCAGCCGCAAGGTGTCCGTTCAACCACATGTGGCACGCCATCATCTCAGGATGGGCCCCGGCCTGCGCCGGGGTGACACCGAGGGTGAGAAGAGACCTAAGCCGGCCGCTTCGCCACCAGGTCAATCTCCACCAGCGCCCCCACCGCCAGCGCCGTCACCCCTATTGTGGTCCGCGCCGGCAGCTTTCCCGGCTCGAAAAAGCCCGGCCACAGTGCATTGAGAGCGTCATAGTCGCGTTCAAATTCGGTGAGATAGATGCGGGCCATGGTCACATGTTCGAGCCCCAGCCCAATGCCGCCCAACACCACTTTGAGATTGTCGATCACCCGCCGGGTCTGGGCCTGGATTCCCGCCGGCAATGGCGCATCGGGCGCTTCCGGATTGGTCGGCATCTGGCCGGTCACGAAGACCCACCCATCCACCTCGACGGCATGGGAAAACGGGGCAACGGGCCGTGGCCCGGAAGCCACCATGTGATAAATCGGCGCGCTCATGGCATAACTCCAGTGTGAAGGTGCTTGAGCCTGGGTGCTTCACCCGCCATAAGTCAATCTCCGGCGGGCGCTTCGCACCGCTCACCAGCGCTGCGGGGCAAGCAGTTCAATGTTCGAGTTCTTCCATTCGGTCTCGCTCTATCTCGAGAGCTTTCTCGACGCTATTTCCGGCAATTTCTGGCTAACCTTCTGGTTCATTTTTGCCGTCGCCATCGGCGAGGCCGTGTTCATCCTGGGCCTTTTCGTGCCTTCGACGCCCGTCCTGCTGATGGCCGGCGGCATCATCGCCGAGGGCCGGCTACCCTTCTGGGAAGTCTATTTCGCCGCCGTGATCGGCGCCATTATCGGTGACGCCATCTCCTACACGATCGGCCATTTCCTCAAGGACAAGATCAAGACCATCTGGCCCTTCCGCAACCATGTCGATCTGATCGCCCGCGGCGAGGACTTCTTTGCCCGCCATGGCGGCAAGGCCGTGTTCATCGGCCGCTTCATCCCCGGCGTCAAAGCGGTCATCCCCGGCGTCGCCGGCATTATGGGCATGCGCTATGGTCATTTCACCATCATCAACGTGACCTCGGCCTTCGCCTGGGCGGCTGCCCATATCCTGCCCGGCATGCTGCTGACCGCCTGGCTCAAATCCATTGGCCTCTCGCTCGAACTGGTCATCGTGGTGGGCGCGCTGGTGCTGACCGTGCTGTTCCTGGTCCTGCATTACCATCGCCGCATCCTGCTCTTCTTCGCCCCCTGGCTGGGCGGGCTGGGCCGCTCGATCCAGGCCCGCTGGGGCAATTCCGACGCCGTCCATTGAGCTTGCGGGCACCAGCACCCACATTGGTCTCAAACAGGAGTGACACCGATGAGTGAAGCCGAATTGGTCGTGCAGCGCGAAGATGGCCCCACGCGGGGCCGCTACGTCATCCACCTGGCGCCCGGCTACGATGCCGAAATGACCTTCCGCAAGGAGGCCAACGGCACGATCATCATCGACCATACCGGCGTCCCGCCCGAATATGAAGGCCGTGGCATCGCTGCCAAACTGGTGCATCGGGCCATTGCCGATGCCCGCGAACAGGGGTTCAAGATCACCCCTGTCTGCTCCTATGTCGTCGCCCAGTTCCGCCGCCACCCCGAATGGGCGGATTTGCGGGCCTAATTGCCGTAGCGCACCAGGTCCTGGTTATCGGCCTTGATCGCTTCCAGATCGTCCCAGGAAATGGTGATCGTGGGCATGCCATAGGCATAGGCGGCCACTTCATACTGGTTGAATTGGATCACCAGCCCATAGTCGTCGTCAAAGCTCCACCGCGCCGGGTCGGTGACGATCTTTTCGATCGTGTCGTCATCGGGCAATTGCAGCCAATCGCCATGCTCGTTCTCGAGCTGGGCCAGCGCCAGCGTCAGCAGCGTCTTTTCCCACCCCTCTCCGGCAAAGACGTCGCTGGCCAGCAGCGCCCGGTTCTCGGGAACGAAATAATGCAGGTACCGGACGGCGCCATTGCCATGCGCGGCGCCATGGCCATACCAATAGCTATTGGTCTCGAGCGTGATGCGCGAAGCGAGCACCTGCTTGATCACGGCGCTATCCATGACATCGGCGCTCGCATCCTCGGCGGCGTCGCCACCCGTCCCGGCAATGGCCGACCAGTTCTGCTTCATGAAGCCGTTGAAATTCTCCGCCAGCGGATCGTCGTGATCGAGCAGCGGATAGCTCATCTCGTGGCTGGACACTTTCCAATAGGAATCCGGATTGTCCGCTTCATTGGGGTCCGGCATGGCCCGGTATTGCGACACGATATAGAAACGGTGCCCGCCGATCATGCGGCTGGCCTCCAGCAACCGGCTGCGCGCCTTGAGCTTTTCGAGCAGGCACGCGGCACCCTCGTCATCATAGCTACCGGTGGTGAGGGGCGTTGCATTATCGGTGCAAACCCGCTGCGCATAATCGAGCCAGACACGCTGGCTGGCGCGCATGGCCTCGGTTCCCTCCTTGGTCAGCCCACCAATGGCTGTGGCAAAGCTCTTGGCCAGCACATCATCGGCCGCCGACAGCTCGGGACGCCCGCAAATGGCCTGCTCATAGGGTGTCGAAGCCTTGCTGCAATCAAAGCTCGCCGCCGCTGCCGGCACAACCACCGCCGCCGGGGTCATCACTGCGCCCAGCATGGCCAGCGCGCTCATCACCTTGATCGATTTGCTCATCTTCGTTCTCCGCACATCGCCCGTCCTTGTTGCAGCTTTTGCTTCCAAGATCATCCCCTTCCGGCAGCAATATGACCGTCCGCACAAGCGGTTGAACCCGATGGCTTCACCCGCGTTGTGCCAGCACAACGAGGAGGAGAAAACGATGAGCCCGCTCGAAACCAAGGTGCGCCGCCTGTTCGACCGCTACGGCCAGCGCAGCGACAACGCCCTGCAGAACCCGCCCATCGAGGATGCCGGCGGCCACGCCGCCGCTTTTGCCGACTATTTCGTCGGCTCCAGCCCGCGCGGCGTCATGGGTGGCCCCAATGACAATGCCTTCCGCCAGCAGATTCCCCGCGGCTTCGCCCATTACCGCGAAGTCGGGGGCAAGCACATGACCGTCAAGGGCCTCAAGGTCACGGCCCTCGATGACCTGCACGCCATTGCCGATGTCGATTGGGATTTTGCCTATACCAACAAGGCCGGCAAAAGCGGCCATGTCACCTTCACCAATTTCTACTTCGTCACCATCGCCAGCGGCGAACCCAAGATCTTCGCCTATGTCACCCCTGACGAGCAGGGCGCGATGGAGGAACATGGGTTGGTGTGAGAGGAAGACGACATCGCGTCTATGGCAGCATCTCCCCCACCCACCGCCGCTTCCCTCGGGCTTGACCCGCCCGAGGGAAGCGATGGCGGTGTTTAGAAATGGTGCAAGATTGGGTAGAGACGAGTCTTGATAGGAAGGGTCGGGCAACAAACACGGACTGGCGTTACCCCGCCAAAAACCCCTGCGCCGTCCGCAACTCTTCCTGCCGCAATTCATGCCCGCCGGCATGCCAGAAGACCTCCGCCTTCGCCCCATGCGTCTTGAAATAATCCCCCAGCCCCTGCGTCATCGCCACGGACGCCATCGGATCACGCTGCCCCGCCGTAATCAGCACCTTGCGCCCACCAAAATCCACCTCCGGCGGCGCAAACGGGATCAGCGGATGCATCAGCACCGTCGCGTCGAACAGCTCCGGCGCCACAAACTGCACTGACGCCAGAATATTGGCCCCATTGGAATAACCCAGCCCGATCACCCGCGTCGGCTTCCCCTCATCCCGCCGCGCCGTGACGAATTCGACCATCTGCCGCGTCCGCAGCGCCAGGTCCTCCATGTCATAGACCCCTTCGCCCGTGCGCTTGAAATAGCGCAGTGCCCCATGCTCGCTGACATCGCCGCGCGGCGTGATGATCCGCGCGCCCGGCAATAGCTGCCCGCCCAGATCGAAGAACTGGTTCTCGTCCCCGCCCGTGCCATGCAGCAGCACGAAAAGCGGTGCCGCAGCATCGGCGCCCTTGCCTTCACGATAATGGTAATCGGCCATGATCTGTCTCCTGCTGTCTTGCCCTCCGATATCGGGGAAGGCGGGAATGCGCACAACAGGGCCGGCACGCCACGCACTGTTGCGCAAAGCGAAACGATGCCCGCGTTGCGTGAGGCCGCGTTCCATGCACTATAGGGCAATGTTCCTATCGATTTTCGACATCTTCAAGATCGGCATCGGGCCATCGAGTTCCCACACAATGGGTCCGATGACCGCCGCCCGGCGCTTTCTCGATGAACTCAAGCACAGCGACCGCCCCCGCCCCGCCAATGCCCGCGCCGCCGCGCTGACGGCAAGCCTGCATGGCTCGCTGGCCTATACCGGCTTGGGCCATGGCAGCGGCCGCGCCGTCATTCTGGGCCTCTGTGGCGAAGATCCCAAAACCGTCGATCCCGACCGGATGGACACCATCATCGCCCAGGTCGAGGCGACCGGAACGGTCCATCCACCAGGCCACGCCCCCTATCGCTTCCGCCCGGCCGTCGATCTGGTGTTCGACCGCAAGACCGCCCTGCCCGGCCACCCCAATGGGTTGCAATTTGCTGCCTATGATACCGATGGCCAATTGTTGCTGCGCCGCGCCTATTTCTCCATCGGCGGCGGCTTCGTCGTCAGCGCCGAGGAGCTCGATGCCCTCAAGGGCGCGTCCCCTGCCCAGGCCGACGTGCCCTATCCCTTCGCCCATGCTCAGGACATGCTGGCCATGGCCAGAGCTTCGGGCCTGTCCATCGCCGGCATGAAGCGCGCCAACGAGGAAGCCACCACCAAGCGTCTCGCCCTTGATCGCGGCATCGATGAAATCTGGGGCGTGATGAGTGCCTGCATCGACCGGGGCCTGACCCAGGACGGCATCATGCCGGGCGGCCTCAACGTCAAGCGCCGCGCCCGCTCCATTTTCCTGCAGCTCGATGCGCAATGGCAGCGTAACGAGCTGACCCCGCTCATGGCCAATGATTGGCTCAGCCTTTACGCCATGGCGGTCAATGAAGAAAACGCCGGCGGCGGCCGCGTCGTCACCGCGCCCACCAATGGCGCGGCCGGGGTCATCCCCGCCGTCATGCGCTATTTCCTCAAATTCAACGCCGCCGCCGGCCCGCAAGCCGTGCGCGAATACCTGCTCACCGCCGCCGCCATTGGCGGCATTATCAAGCACAATGCCTCGATCTCGGGCGCCGAAGTGGGCTGTCAGGGCGAAGTGGGCTCTGCCTCGGCCATGGCCGCCGCCGGCCTCTGCGCGATTATGGGCGGCACCCCCGAACAGGTCGAAAACGCCGCTGAAATTGCGCTGGAACACCATCTGGGCATGACCTGCGATCCCGTCGCGGGCCTGGTGCAAATCCCCTGCATCGAACGCAACGCCTTCGGCGCCGTCAAAGCCGTCACCGCCGCCTCCCTCGCCCTCAAAGGCGACGGCACCCACGCTGTTCCCCTCGACGCCTGCATCGAAACCATGCGGCAAACGGGGCTGGACATGTCCGAGCGGTATAAGGAAACGAGCCTGGCCGGGTTGGCTGTGAACGTAGTGGCCTGCTGAGCGGTAGTAGTGAAAACCGCAACGACCCCCACCCCAGCCCTCCCCTCAAGGGGGAGGGAGGCCAAGAACCGACAGGTTCGAGTTTGCAAAAGCCAAGGAACGACACTTGAGTCATCGGCGCTATTGCTTCCCTCCCCCTTGAGGGGAGGGATCGAGGGTGGGGGTCGACGAGCCCTGTCACAAAGGCCGCCGCCCGCCCCTAAGCCCGCCCGAACTCATCCTCGATCCGGATAATATCGTCCTCGCCCAGATAGGACCCGGTCTGCACCTCGATCAGCTCCAGCTCGATCTTGCCCGGATTGGCGAGGCGATGCGTGCAGCCCAGCGGCAGGTAAATCGACTGGTTTTCGCTGAGCATGCTCACCACGCCATCCAGCGTCACCTCGGCCGTACCCCGCACCACGACCCAATGCTCGGAGCGGTGATGGTGCTTTTGCAGGCTCAGCTTCTTGCCCGGCTTGACGAAGAGCCGCTTGACCTGGAACCGCTCGCCATTGAGCACCGATGAATAGCCACCCCAGGGCCGATAGGCCGTGCGGTGAATTTCGGTCAGGCCCACTGTGTCCTTGCCCGCGCGCAAAAGCTTGACCAACGGCCCCACCTTCTGCGCCTCGGAGAGCTTGCCGACATAAACAGCGTCCTCGCTGGCAATCACCGCGATATCGTCCAGCCCCTCGACCGCCACATGGGCATGGTCGGTAACAACCAGCGAATTGGACGTATGGCTGAACGTCACGGAACCGCTGCCGGCATTGCCCGCTTCGTCATGCTCCTGGGCCTTCCACACCGCATCCCAGCTGCCCAGATCAGACCAGCCGAAGCTGACCGCCACCACCGCCGCCCGCCCGGTTTTTTCAAAGATCGCATAATCGACCGAAATATTGGGCGCGGTCGCAAAAGCGGCTTCTTCCAGCCGCACGAAATCGAGATCGACCCGTGCCGCCGCCACCGCGCCATTGGCGGCTGCCAGCGTTTCGGGCGACAGCGCCTCGCATTCGACGAGGAAAGCCTCGGCGCCGATCATGAACATGCCCGAATTCCAGAGATACCCGCCCTCGGCCAGCATCTGCTCGGCGCGCACGAGATCGGGCTTTTCCACGAACCGTTCGACAGCGCTGACGCCGCCGCCCAGATCGCCACCGGCCTTGATGTAGCCATAGCCCGTCTCGGGTGCCGTGGGCACGATGCCAAAGGTCACCAGCCGCCCTTCGGCGGCCGCTGCGGCTGCCTGCTGCACCGCCAGCAGATACCCCGCATCCACCCCCACATCGTGGTCGGATGGCAGCACATGCAACACCGCTTCGGCGCCAAAGAGATTGCGCGCATAAACGGCCACGGCAGCGATCGCCACGGCCGTATTGCGCGCCACCGGCTCAAGCAGCACCCCAGCCAGTGGCGCCCCCATTTCGCTGGCCTGCTCGGCCACGATGAAGCGATAATCGGCATTGGTGATGACGATGGCGGGCGTATAGACATCCCCATCGCTCACCCGCGCCAGCGTCTGCTGGAAAAGGCTTTGCGCCCCCGTCAGCGGCAGGAACTGCTTGGGGCGCGCCGCCCGCGACATCGGCCACAACCGCGTGCCCTGGCCCCCGGCCAGGATGACGGGTACGATACGAGAACTCATGCAAGGCTCCAACTCAACTTGGCCCGCAGCTTAGGCGGTTTCCCCGAGCGAGGCTATTACGCCGTAGCGAACCGGGCGTGCGAACGCTCGATATGGCTCCGCATCGCCCGCTCGGCGCCATCGGGATCACGCGCCTTGATGGCGGCCACCAGGGCCTCATGTTCGTCAAGCACGGTGCGCGTCACCTTTGCATCGCGCACCAGCCGGAACAAATGCACGTGAGAATGCAGTCCCACCTGCGCCTGCAACAGCAATTCGTTGTCCGCGCTCACGGCGATCTGATCGTGAAAAGCCATATCGAGCTGCCCGAACTGGGCATAGGCATCCAGCCCCTCTTCGTTGACCAGGGCCGCCATATCGGCGCAGAGCGCTTCGAGTTGGCCGATCACTGCATCGGTCATGACATCGGCGCATTTGCGCGCGGCAAAGGGCTCGATCAACAGCCGCATTTCATAAAGCTCGGCGAGCTGGCGCGCGTTCAGTTGCGGCGCAACGCTATAGCCCACCAGATGCGTCTTGCTGACCAGCCCCTCGGCCTCGAGCCGCCCCAGCGCCTCGCGAATAGGCGTCTGCGACACGCCCAATTGCCGGGCCAGCGCATCGACCCCGATCCGCCCGCCGGCGGCGATCTCGCCGGACATGATGCGCGCGAAAATGGCGCTATAGACCTCGTCGCCCAATCGGGCCGGACGCCGCAACAGGCCGGCAACGGCATTGGGAATGGCCATCAGTGGCTCACCCGCGAAAAATCCACGCTCACGACATGCTCCCTTGGCGCTCCCTGCCGTTCTCGTGGAGCGCCAGGCGGAAGTCAATCACTCCTAAGGATAAGCCGTGGACCCATCGGGCTTGCGCGTCACCTTGCGCTCCCAATGGATATAGTCGTCCCGCTCCAGCACCGCCTCGTCGATCTCGATGCCAAAGCCTGGCCGGTCGGGCCGCAGCTCCATATGTCCATCCACCGGAATATAGGGATCGATCGCCCAGGGCGCGTGGATATGCGGCTTGAATTCCAGCACTTTGAAATTGGGCTGGGCCGCGCAGAAATGGATATTGACCGCCGTAGCCAGCGGCCCCATCGGATTGTGCGGCGCCAGGGTCACATAATGGGCTTCGGCAATGGAAGCGATGCGGCGCATTTCGCTGATGCCGCCTACCACGCAGATATCGGGCTGGATGATATCGGCCCCGCCCGCCGCAAGCAGCGACAGGAATTCGAAGCGATTATAGAGCGATTCCCCCGTCGCCAGCGGCACCGTCACCTTGGATTTCAGCTCCCGCCAGGCCGGAATATGTTCGGGCCGGATCGGCTCCTCGTAGAAATAAGGATCATACGGCGCCAGCGCCTGCGCCAGTTGTACGGCCTGATAAGGCTCGAAAATCTTGGCATGGGCATCGAAGGCAAATTCGAAATGGCTCGGCGTCATTTCGCGCACCCGGCCGAAATAATCGCCGGTTTCCTTGACCAGCTCGCCCCAGCGCCCCGCATGCAGATCGCGGCGATAGGGGCTGAGCTTGAAGGCGGTATAGCCGTATTTCTCGTTGAGCTCGGCCGTCTGGTCCAGTGCCGCCGCCGGATCGGGCGCGGTATAGACCCCGCAATAGACCTTGACCCGGTCCCGCACATTGCCGCCCAGCAGCATATAGACCGGCAGCCCCGCCGCCTTGCCGGCAATGTCCCATAGCGCATGGTCGATCACGGAAATCGCCGCCAGTCCCAGCGCCCCGGGCGGAAACCGGCATTGTTGATTGAGCTTGAGAATGAGGAATTCCACTCGCCGCGGATCCTCGCCCACAATCTGCCCGAAGAGATAATCGAGCAGCGGCGGCAGCGCCCAGTCGGGCCCGTGATTATAGGCCTCGCCCCAGCCCGAAATACCCTCGTCCGTCTCGATCTTGACCAGCAGCCGCGGCCGGTCGTCGACCCGCTGCATATAGGTCTTGAGCGCTGTGATCTTCATGAACGTTCGGCCCGGGCCACACTTTCCACGATCGCCCGCAGGGCCGCACGCTCCTCGTCATTGAGCGCCTCCAGCCCCGGCTTGCGCACCGGCCCCACATCCTCGCCCAGAATACCAAGCGCTTCCTTGACCACCGTCACATTGGCCCCATTGCCATATTTGGTGCGCATCGCTTCGAACCCGGCAATAGCGTCGATCAGCCGCCGCGCCTCGGCATAATTGCCTGTTTCCAGCGCCCGGTGAATGGCCTGC
This sequence comes from Devosia yakushimensis, assembly GCF_030159855.1. NCBI lineage: Bacteria > Pseudomonadati > Pseudomonadota > Alphaproteobacteria > Hyphomicrobiales > Devosiaceae > Devosia > Devosia yakushimensis. The sequence continues at coordinate 294,308 of NZ_BSNG01000003.1, forward strand.
GAGCGCTGCGGGAACACATTGACCAGGCCCGAGGTGAAGCCCCGCGCGCCCATGGCATAAAATGCCGGCGCCCAGCCTTCCGCCAGCCCGCACACCCAGATCGCCGGCGCGTCCCTGGTCGCCCGGATCACCTCGGCCAGCAGCATCAGATTGGGCGAGGCGAACTTGATCCCCGCAATATTGCCATGCTGCGCCAGCAGCGAAAAATCGGCCACCGCCATGGTGTCGGACCGCACATAGGCAATTACCGGCACGCTGCACGTATCAGCCAGTTCGAGGAAATACCGTGCCTGCGCTGCGGGAGCCGCAAACGGATCCATCGGATGATGCCCCATAATCGCATCGGCGCCCGCCGCAATCGCGTCCCGCGCCAGTTCCTTGGCCTCGACCAGCGAGCGCCCCACCGCTGCGCTGACGAGGCTCTTGCCATCGGCCGCCTCGACAGTCAGCCGATGCACCAGCCGTACTTCCTCCAGCGACAGCGCGAAGAATTCGCCCGTATTGCCCGCCGCCATCAGATTGTGCACGCCCGCCGTTGCGAGCCGGGAAATCAGCACTTTCAGCCCCGGCCCATTGACCGACCCGTCTGCTGCATAGGGGGTAACGGGCACGCCGGAAATTCCGGTCAGGGCCTGGCGGATTTTGGTCATGGCAGCAGTCAACGGCGCGGTCCTTTGCAGAATAGGCGTTGCATCATTGATATATCAGATTTCAACGGCTGTCGATATGGCTTCCGGCGGCCACGCGCTCGACCAGAAAATCGATAAATGCCCGCACCCGGGCCGCCAGATGCTGGTGCGGCGCATAAAGCGCATGGATCAGCTCATCGTCCCCGCCATAATAGTCCTCGAGCACCGGCACGAGACGCCCCGCATCGATATCGGCCTGTACATTGAACCGTCCCACCCGGCCCAGCCCCACCCCGGCCAGGCACAATTGCCGCAAGGTCGGCCCGTTATTGGTCTGGAAGGTCCCCGATACCGGCTGCTCCAGCTTCTGCCCCGAGGGCAACCGGAATGGCCAATGGTCGAAATTGCGCAAAAGGCTCAGCGTCAGGCAATTATGGGCCTCCAGCTCCTCCGGGCGGCGCGGCACCCCGAACGCCTCCAGATAGCCTGGCGACCCCACGATGACGCGATCGCATACGAGGATTTTCCGCGCCTTGAGGCTTGAATCCCGCAAGGGGCCAGAGCGCAGCGCGATATCGACGCGGTCCTCCAGCAGATCGACCAGCGTGTCGCTCAGCAGCAGGTCGAGTTCGATTTCCGGGTAGCAACGCAGGAATTCGGGCATCATCGGCACGACATAGGTCACCCCGAACCCCACCGAGACGGTAACCCGCAATTTGCCCCGCGGCCGCGCCGACGCCCCATCGGCGATACTGCGCTCCGCATCCTCGATCTCCGCCAGGATCAGCCGGGCCCGCGCCAGATACGCTTCCCCTTCCGGCGATAGCCGCAGCGCCCGTGTCGAGCGGAAGAACAGCCGCGTCTGCAGCCGGTCTTCTATCCGCGTCACCAATTTGCTCACCGCCGAAGGCGTCAGCCGCAACCGCCGGGCCGCTTCCGAAAAACTGCCCTGCTCGGCAACGGTCACGAACACTTCCATCTCGCCGCTGCGACTGTCGACCATGGCCCACCTTTGAATTTGGTTCACAGGTATTTGGACATGACGCCCGATTGTCGCGCAAGGGCCGAAGGATCATTTTCCGGGTTCAGTTGCGGCCAGGTGCCGCCATGCCGCTATTTCCGGAAGGAAGCCCTCAAGTGCCCATCGCCATTTTTGCCCTGACCATCGCAGCCTATGCGATCGGAACGACCGAGTTCGTCATTGTCGGCCTCTTGCCCACCGTAGCCGGCGACCTCGGCATCACCCTGCCGCTGGCCGGCCTTATCGTCAGCGTCTATGCCCTGGGCGTCACCTTCGGCGCTCCCATTCTCACCGCCCTTTCCGGCCGCATCGAGCGCAAACCCCTGCTGCTCGGCCTCATGGCGCTGTTCATCGCCGGCAATGGTGCCGCCGCGCTCAGCCCCGGCTATGAAGCGCTCCTCGTCGCCCGCGTCTTCTCCGCCTTCGCCCATGGCGTCTTCTTTTCGGTCGGCGCCACCATCGCCGCCGATCTCGTGCCGGAAAATCGCCGTGCCTCGGCTATTGCCATGATGTTCCTCGGCCTCACGGTGGCCATCGTTACCGGCGTGCCGCTAGGCACCTTTATCGGCCAGACCTTTGGCTGGCGCGCCACCTTCTGGGCTGTGTCGGCACTGGGCGCCGTCGCCTTTGTCGGCATCGCCGCCCTGCTGCCCGCCAATCTCGCCAAGGCGCCCCCGGCCAGCCTTATCGATCAGGTGCGCGTGCTCGGCAGCGGCCGCCTGCTGCTGGCCTTCGCCATGACCGCTCTGGGCTATGGCGGCACCTTCGTCACCTTCACCTTCCTCGCGCCCATCCTGCAACAGGCCACCGGCTTCTCGGAGGGCAATGTCAGCCTGATCCTGGTGCTCTACGGCCTGGCCATCGCCGCAGGAAACCTGGCCGGCGGCCGGATCGCCAATCGCGATCCCGTCAAGGCGCTGACCATTCTCTTCGCCCTGCAGGCCGCGGTACTGGTCCTCTTCTCCTTCACTGCCATCTCGCCCATCCTGGCCTTGGTGACCCTGGCCGCCCTCGGCTTCCTCTCCTTCGCCAATGTGCCCGGCCTGCAGCTCTATGTAGTCCAGCTCGCCAAGCGGCATCGTCCCGGCGCGGTCGATGTCGCCTCCGCCCTCAATATCGCCGCCTTCAATCTGGGCATTGCCGTCGGCGCCTGGCTGGGCGGCCTGGTGGTGGATTCCTCCCTCGGCCTAGTCGCCACCCCATGGGTCGGCGCCATCCTGGTCGGTGCCGCCGTGCTGCTGACCCTGTGGAGCGGCCTGCTCGACAACCGCACCAGCCAACCGGCCGCGCAGGCTGCCTGATCGGCCCGGCACGACCCTACCCCGCAAACCGCCTGAGCCGGGTCCTGATCTCCCCACCGCTGCGGACGCGGTCGCGGCCATCGCGCTTGGCCTGATAGAGCGCCGCGTCCGCCCGGCCGACCATCTGCTCGAGCCCCTCGCCCGGCTGCCGTTCGACCACGCCGAAGCTGGCGGTAACCTTGAAACGGGCCGCCCAATCGGCCGGGCCCGCCGAGCGGACGGCCTCCGCGTAGAGCATGCCGGCCTGCAGATTGGTCAAGGGCAGCAGCACGGCAAATTCCTCGCCCCCCAGCCTGCCGACCAGGGCTTCGGCAGGGGCCATGCTCTGGAGCCGCCGCGCGAAGGACACGATCACCTGGTCCCCCGCCTCATGGCCGTACCGGTCATTCACCCGCTTGAAATGGTCGAGATCGGCCAGCACCAGCACGACCGGCCGCTTCTGCGCCGCGCATTCGGACAAGAGCCGCGCGCCACGCAGATCAAATCCGCGCCGGTTCAACAGGCGCGACAGGGGATCTGTCTGCGACTCGGCCTGCAATTCCTCGATGACATCCAATGCCACGGCCGTCAGCAGCGTCAGCGCGACCAGCAGCGAATAGGCGATCGTCGCCAGGTTCGTCAGCAGCCAATAGGACGAGGTAATATCGGGCGTCGCGAGCCCGCCCGCCTCGAAGAAAACGACAATGAAGGGCCGGGCCAGGAAATAGGCCACCCCCATGCCGAGCACGACAAGCATGAGCACGTCGATGCGCGAGCGCTGCGGCGATTGCGAAAGGCGGATCGCCGCAATGGCGAGCATGGCGCCAATCCCCCAGGTGACGGCAACCACGCGGGCGACAAAGCTGGGCTGCGCCCACATGAACCAGCCCAGGACCAGCATGGCGACAACAGCGCATGCGAGCAATAATCCGCGCGGAACCGGCATCCCCGCCCGCGTCAGAAGCGCCGTGCACAACAGGAACACCGCGACAAGCAACATCAGATTGGAGCAAAACCGCACCAGGGTGCTGTCCAGCCCCAGGCTCGTCGCCTGCAAGGCAAAACCAGCCGCGACGCAGGCGTAGCAGATGGCCAGCATCGCGATATGCCGATTGCTCCGGCGGAACCACCAGAGCATGGCGAAGGTCCCCGCCAGGATCAACGCCAGCGTCGGTGTAAGAACCGAGATGAACAGCTCAACGCTCACGCCGCTTCCCCTGTCGGCCTGCTTTCCACGCAGAACCTAGCGGCACAAACCAAAGCCTTGGTTAAAACCGGAAAAATGTCATCCCGACAGGTTTGCGCTCAGCTCAGCCGCCCATCGGCCAGCGCCTGCATGATCCAGTCGCGATAGGTCTGGTCCTTGTCATTGATCTCGGGAATGACTTTGGAGGCCTCCGACATGAAGAAAGCATAATCCCGGCCCATTTCCTGGCCGCGCCGGGTATGCATGTCGAGCGCCACATCGGGAATTTCCGGCAGCCGCTCACCCAGTTCGGTGACGCGCCGGGCCCAATTGACCATATCGTCGCTGGTGCGGTCCTTCTTGCTGGCCGAGAGCACGCGAATGGCATGGGCGGCGAACAGGAACCGGTCGCCGGCCGGCCGGGGATAGCGCTTATGCTGCTGATAGAGCGTTTCGATCAGCACCGGCGCATCCACATTGCCCAGCCCGATATCCTCCACCGCCATGACGCAGAGCCGCGACCACAGCACCTCCTCCATTTCGGGGCTGGTGACGAACATTTCCCAGCCCAGCAGCAGCACATTTTCGGTCATGCCGCGCCGCATGCATTTCTGCAGGGCCGAGATCACCTCGTCGGCGGCAAAGCCATGCTCGGTCGTGGTTCTCTGCCAGGGATCGGGCGGCTGCTGCACTTTGACCATTTTTGGTGGGCTCCTTGAAAGACGGGTGAGCTTAGCCGGGAGAACGGCCCCGAGCCAATCGCCATTGACCGGCAAATAGGCGTCGGAAGCCTCGCGCGGCGCTAGGGCCAATCGACATTCACTCAGGCTGAGCCGAAAATGGTGGTTTTCGAGAACCGGAGCGCAGCGTACGTTTGGTACGTGAGCACCGGAAGCGCAGAAAACTGCCATTTGCAGGCCAGCATCAGCTGAATGTCGATTGGCCCTAGGTATTGGCCGCCACCAGGCCAGCCGGCATAGGTCCATCACCTGCAAGGGGCCGCTCCTCCCGCCCGGCCATGCCCGGGCCGGTCAGCAGCACCCGGCTGCCGGCAGTCAGGCGCGGATAGGGCATCGACGACACAGGAACCTGCCGGACCTGGAAGTTCTGATAATCCTCCGTTTCAAGGACGATCTCCATCGCCTGCGCTTCAGACATTGCCGGTTTCTCCTGTGCCGCCAGGCACGTCCATTAAGACGCCTACCTTTGCCCGATCCGGATTACCGGAACATTGCGCATGCCTTACACGCGCCCCGGCCTTGCGAAGATCACACCGCCGTAACGCCCGCGTAATGTTTCGCTGGGCATTAATGGCGCATCGGGTCACATGACCGGATCGCCGATCATCGCAGGATGGACCGATTGGGCGTCCCCGCCGACGCAGCCATTGGCGCGCGTCCGCGCCGTTGACCGCGGAAATCACCGGAGTTTTGTATGCGTCTTTATAATCATCTGATGGTCGCCGTCGCTGTGGGCGCCGTCTTTGCCGGCCCGGTGCATGCGGGCGATTTCGATAGCTATGGCGCCGCGCCCGCGCAATTCGTGCCGATCGAACCGGAATCGGATTTCGTCTTCAT